>NZ_BAABKC010000078.1:0-28441 GCF_039543625.1 Streptomyces similanensis
GAACGTCGCGTCGGCGGCAGCGGCGGCGGCCGCCGGACCGCCCGCGGAGGGAATGCCGGGCTTGCCGGGAGCCGGCTTCTTGCCGCCCTGGGCGACGTCGACCGGCAGCATGACGAGGGCCGTCGTACCGCCCGAGTCGGACGGGCGCAGCTGGATGCGGATGCCGTGCCGCTGGGAGAGCCGGCCGACCACGAACAGACCCATGCGGCGGGAGACGGAGACGTCCACGGTGGGCGGCGAGGCGAGCCGCTCGTTGATCGCGGCGAGGTCCTCGGGGGAGAGGCCGATGCCGGTGTCGTGGATCTCGATCAGCACCCGCCCGTCGGGCAGCGCGTGACCGGTGACCTTGACCTTGGTCTGCGGCGAGGAGAACGAGGTGGCGTTCTCCAGCAGCTCGGCGAGCAGGTGCACGAGGTCGTTGACGACCCGGCCGGCGACCTCGGTGGTCGGCACGGACGCCAGCTCGATGCGCTCGTACTGCTCCACCTCGGAGGCCGCGGCGCGCAGGACGTCGACCAGCGGGACCGGACGGGTCCACCGGCGGCCGGGCTCCTCGCCCGCGAGGACGAGGAGGTTCTCGCCGTTACGGCGCATGCGGGTGGCGAGGTGGTCGAGCTTGAACAGCGAGGACAGCTGGTCCGGGTCGGCCTCGCGGGACTCCAGCTCGGAGATCAGCGACAGCTGACGCTGGATCAGGCCCTGGGAGCGGCGCGAGAGGTTGGTGAACATCGCGTTGACGTTGCCCCGCAGCAGGGCCTGCTCGGCGGCGAGCCGGACCGCCTCGCGGTGCACCTCGTCGAAGGCCGCGGCCACCTGGCCGATCTCGTCGCGCGAGTGCACACCGACCGACTCCACGGTGGTGTCCACGTCCTGCGGGTCGGACTCCGACAGCTGCTTGACCAGCTCGGGCAGCCGGTCCTGGGCGACCCGGGTCGCGGTGTCCTGGAGGCGGCGCAGCGAGCGGATCATGGACCGCGCCACGACGAACGCGCCGACCAGCGACACACCGAGCACCAGCAGGATCAGCACACCGGAGATGATGGCGTCCTGCTCGGTGGAGCTGCGCAGCTCGCGCGCCTTCTGCTCCATGTTCTCCAGCAGGGTGTGCTCGATCTTCCGCATCTGCTCGATTTTGGTCGAGCTGTCGTCCACCCAGTCGCGGTAGGAGCGCTTGTTCAGCTGAGAAGCCAGGCCCTGCGAGCTGTCCAGCGCGCGCTTGGCGTACTGGTCGGCCGACTGGATGGTCGGGTTGCCTTCCTCGACCGGCTTGAGGAGGTCCTCGGCTCCCGTGCCGTAGATGTTCCGGAAGCTGTTGATCTCGGAGGTCTGGCTGTCCAGCGCCGACTGCGCGTACAGGCGGTCGTTGTCGGAGAGCCGGCCCCGGGAGGTGTTGTTGGCCGGCAGCGCCGCCGCGATGACGGCGCGCTGTACGGAGGCGTACTCCTTGGCGGAGGAGAACGCGGCCAGCGCGCGGGTGCGCTGGATCATCTCCGGGTTGCTGGTCGCCTCGGCCATGTCCTGGGAGAGGCCGAGCAGCTCGGTGATGAGGTGGTGGTACGCCTCGACGGTCTGGGAGGAGTTGTCCGTGGACTCGTAGGCGTTCTTGCGGATCTTGGCCAGGCCGTTCAGCTCGCTGGCCAGGCCCACCAGGGTGTCGCGGACACCCAGGAGGCTGCCGTCCTTGCTGGCGCTGTCGATCTCCTCGGAGGCGGTGAGGAAGTTCGTCTTGGCGCGGTCCGTCTTGTCCCGGAAGCCCTTGACGGTGATGGCGCTCGCGCTGGAGGGGTGGGAGAGCGGACCGGCGGACTGGTCGCGCTCCTCCTGGAGCGCGGCGGCCAGCTCGGTGGCCTGCTTGGTCATGTCCGTCAGCAGCTTCATGTTGTCGAGCTGCTGGATGTCGTCCAGGTTCTGGTTGATGCGCAGGCCGCCGAGCGTGGTGGCCGCCACCACGGGGAGGGCGAGCAGCGACACCAGACGGGTGGAGATGCGCCAGTTGCGCAGGGCCACGCGCGAGCCGGGGCCGGTGGGGGCCGAGTTCTTGGCCGACTTGGCCGGCTTGGCGGGCGCGCCGGGGCCCGACGGGGGAGTCGTACCGGCCGCGCCGCCGCGTTCCTTGCTGTCGCCGGACGAGGCCGGACCCGGGTTCTGGGCGTGCTGGGGCGAGGAGCTGACGGCCGTGGGGCCTGTCCCGCCGTGCGGCTCCGGCTCCGCCGAAGCGCTGCCATCCCTCTTGAAACGTCCCTGCACTAGCGTCGCAACCTCTGGACCAGGCGCCCTCCCGGATGAGCGGGAAGACGGTGTCGGCGTCGTGGGGAGCGTCCTGAATACGTTCCCCGGGTGGTCGTGAGTGACCGGCGCTGGCTCCCCCTGTCTCGCCGCCACTCGGCGCTGCGTTGCGCCCCCTGCGCGCCGGCTCGATCCTGCGGCGGTCCGTGGCATTCCAGCACAGTGCAGGATCTCCAACAAGGCATGTGGGCCATGCTGTGACCTCTGTGACACGGCGTGAGTGGCGAGTTACCGGTGGTGGAAAGTGATCTCCCGCAATGCGGACATATGGCTACGACCCGGTGAGCGACCGCAGGTGTCCCAGTCGCCATGATCGGGAGCGGAATGGCTGCTTCAGGTGATGAATGTCCGTTTTGGTGCGGCGCGAGGCGTCCGGCAATTGTCCGAATTGTCGACGGTGTCGTGAGGAAACTCACATGGAGATCACGGTCTCTTCACGGCCTCGGCCGGGAATCGCATGTTTAGCCTGACGCTTTACAGCGATGGCAAAACCGACAACCGGTGCCCGAGCGGGGCTTCCGAGGCCCCGCGGCGCCCGTAGACGACAAGGTCTCCAACAGCCGTGAAGACGACGATGATGTTCCGCAACATAGCCAACCCCCGGCGCACCACGCTCGCGCACCTCCAGGACGCCGAAGCGCTGCAGATCCCGGAACTGCCGGAGCACTCCGTCACCCTCCCGACCCAGACCGCCAATCCCCGGCGCACCATCCTGATGGAGGCCCCGGTCGCCGCTTCCGTCGCCGAGTAGACCGCAGCCTCCGTCGCGGACTAGACCGCCGCCTCCCGCACGGAGCAGTACGCGCCCGGCCCGCCGCGTGCTCAATCCGCCGCGCGCCGCACGCGCCGACGCGCATCCGGAGACCCAGGGGCGCCCCCGACGGCGAATTCCAGGGGGCGTCCCTCCGCCGTGCCCGCCCCTCCGCCGCGCCCGCGGCGGACGCCCCCGTGCGGCCGTGACCCGCCGTCCCGGCGGCGCGATGCGCGAGAGACGGGGCCCGTGCCGCGTTAGCCTGGAGCGTCAGACTCCAGCCAGCTCAGTCAAGGGGCCAAGCAACCCGTGCGCATCGCCAGGTTCTCCATCGACGGGAACGTCGCCTTCGGCGCGGTCGAGGGCGACCAGCCGGACGAGCTCGTCCTCGACATCATCAAGGGCATCCCGTTCGCGGACTTCGAGCTCTCCGGCACCAAGGTCCCGCTGAGCAAGGTGCGGCTGCTGCCGCCGGTGCTCCCCAACAAGGTCGTCGCCTTCGGCCGCAACTACGCCGAGCACGCCCGCGAACTCGGCAACGAGGTGCCCGACGCGCCGTTCGCCTTCTTCAAGCCGTCCACCTCGGTGATCGGCCCCGGCGACCCCATCCAGTACCCCTCCTTCTCCGAGGAACTGCACCACGAGGCCGAGCTGGCCGTCGTCATCGGCCGCATGTGCCGCGAGGTCCCGCGCGACCGCGTCAAGGACGTGGTCTTCGGCTACACCTGCGCCAACGACGTCACCGCCCGCGACGTCCAGCGCCGCGAGAAGCAGTGGGCCCGGGCGAAGGGCTTCGACTCCTCCTGCCCGCTGGGCCCCTGGGTGGAGACCGGCCTCGACCTCGCCGCCGCGTCCGACCTGACCGTCCAGCTCACCGTCAACGGCGAGCAGCGGCAGCTGGGCCGCACCAGCGAGATGATCCACTCCATCGAGGATCTGATCGTCAACATCTCCGAGGCCATGACGCTGCTCCCCGGCGACGTGATCCTCACGGGCACCCCGGCGGGGGTCGGCCCCCTGAACGTCGGCGACGAAGTCGCCGTCACCATCGAAGGCATCGGCACTCTCACCAACAAGGTTGTCAAGCGTGGCTAGCGCACCAGCATCCACCGTCCGCGTCCGTTTCTGTCCCTCGCCCACCGGCAACCCGCACGTGGGGCTGGTCCGCACCGCCCTGTTCAACTGGGCGTTCGCCCGTCACCACCAGGGCGCCCTCGTCTTCCGCATCGAGGACACCGACGCGGCCCGCGACTCCGAGGAGTCGTACGAGCAGCTGCTGGACGCGATGCGCTGGCTGGGCTTCGACTGGGACGAGGGCCCCGAGGTCGGCGGCCCGCACGCGCCCTACCGCCAGTCGCAGCGCATGGACGTCTACCGCGACGTCGCGCGGAAGCTGCTGGACGCCGGCCACGCCTACCACTGCTACTGCTCCCAGGACGAGCTGGACGCCCGCCGCGAGGCCGCCCGCGCCGCCGGCAAGCCCTCCGGCTACGACGGCCACTGCCGCGAGCTGAGCGACGTACAGGCCGAGGAGTACCGGGCCGCGGGCCGCAGCCCCATCGTCCGCTTCCGGATGCCCGACGAGACGATCACCTTCACCGACCTCGTCCGCGGCGAGATCAGCTACCTGCCGGAGAACGTCCCGGACTACGGCATCGTCCGCGCCAACGGCGCCCCCCTCTACACGCTCGTCAACCCGGTCGACGACGCGCTGATGGAGATCACCCACATCCTGCGCGGCGAGGACCTGCTCTCCTCCACCCCGCGCCAGATCGCCCTGTACAAGGCGCTGATCGAGCTGGGCGTCGCCAAGGAGATCCCCGCCTTCGGCCACCTGCCGTACGTCATGGGCGAGGGCAACAAGAAGCTCTCCAAGCGCGACCCGCAGTCCTCGCTGAACCTCTACCGCGAGCGCGGCTTCCTGCCCGAGGGCCTGCTCAACTACCTCTCCCTGCTCGGCTGGTCGCTCTCGGCCGACCAGGACATCTTCTCGGTCGAGGAGATGGTCGCGGCCTTCGACATCGCCGACGTCAACCCCAACCCGGCCCGCTTCGACCTGAAGAAGTGCGAGGCGATCAACGCCGACCACATCCGCATGCTCGACGTGAAGGACTTCACCGAGCGCTGCGCGCCCTGGCTGCGGGCCCCCTTCGCGCCGTGGGCCGCCGAGGACTTCGACGAGGCCAAGTGGGCGGCGATCGCCCCGCACGCCCAGACCCGCCTGAAGGTCCTCTCCGAGATCACCGACAACGTCGCCTTCCTCTTCCTGCCCGAGCCCGTCTTCGACGAGGCCAGCTGGACGAAGGCGATGAAGGAGGGCTCGGACGCCCTGCTGCGCACCGCCCGGGAGAAGCTGGCGGCGGCCGACTGGACCTCGGCCGAGTCGCTGAAGGAGGCCGTCCTGGCCGCCGGCGAGGCGCACGGCCTCAAGCTCGGCAAGGCCCAGGCCCCGGTCCGCGTCGCCGTCACCGGCCGCACGGTCGGCCTGCCCCTCTTCGAGTCCCTTGAGGTCCTGGGCGAGGAGAAGACGCTGTCCCGCATCGACGCGGCGCTGGCCAGGCTCGCGGCCTGACGCCCGCGCGTCCGGAAGGGGCGGTTCCCGGTCGCCGGGAGCCGCCCCTTCGCGCTGTCCGGGCGCCGCCTCCCGCCGGGGCCCGACACGGCGGTACCGTCGTAGACATGACCACCGAGCCCGTCCTGTCGGAGGTCCGAGCCGTCCTGTGGGACGTCGACGACACCCTCTTCGACTACACCACGGCCGACCGCACCGGGATGCGGGCGCACCTGCTGGCCGAACGGCTGCTGGAGCGGTACGGCGACGCGGAGCGGGCCCTCGCGCACTGGCGGCGGATCACCGACGAGCAGTGGGCGCGGTTCGCGGCGGGGGAGGCGACCTTCGAGCAGCAGCGGCGCGACCGGGTGCGGGTCTTCCTCGGCCGGCCGGAGCTGTCCGACGCCGAGGCGGAGGCGTGGTTCGGGCGTTACCTGCGCCACTACGAGGCGGCCTGGGCGCTCTTCCCGGACGTGCTGCCCGTGCTGGACGCCCTCGCCGCCAGCCACCGGCACGCCGTGCTGTCCAACTCCAACCTCCAGGTCCAGGAGCACAAGCTGCGCGTCCTCGGCGTGCGCGACCGCTTCGAGGCCGTGCTGTGCGCGGCGGAGCTGGGTGTGTCCAAGCCGGCCCCCGAAGCGTTCCACGCGGCCTGCGAGGCGCTGGAACTCGCCCCGCGCCAGGTCGCGTACGTCGGCGACCACCCCGAGATCGACGGCCGGGGCGCCGCCGCCGCGGGGCTGCTGTCGGTCTGGATCGACCGTGGCGGGGTGTACACCCTGGGTGACGCCGAGGGCGGTCCGCGGCGGATCTCCTCCCTCGCCGAACTGCCCGCGACGCTCGGCACGGACAGTCGTTTTGGAGCCCCGTCCACCTTCAGGTAATGTTCTTCCTGCGCCGCGGGGAACGGGCCGAAAGGCCGGAAACCCGAAGCGCAGTACTAGAACGAGAACCCCGCAGGGGCTTGCGTTCCAGTGGCCTATGGTGTAATTGGCAGCACGACTGATTCTGGTTCAGTTAGTCTTGGTTCGAGTCCAGGTAGGCCAGCTCGCAGATGCTTCAATCTGCAACCGCGGATCACATCCGCGAGCCCCCGTTGTGTAGCGGCCTAGCACGCTGCCCTCTCAAGGCAGTAGCGCCGGTTCGAATCCGGTCGGGGGTACAGATCCTTCCCGCGAGGACAGACAGGGTAGCTCCCCCTGTCCTTGACGCAGGATCGCTAGGGCCCCCGTTGTGTAGCGGCCTAGCACGCCGCCCTCTCAAGGCGGTAGCGCCGGTTCGAATCCGGTCGGGGGTACGACTGGTCTAAACCATCATTGGTCTATGGTGTAATTGGCAGCACGACTGATTCTGGTTCAGTTAGTCTTGGTTCGAGTCCAGGTAGACCAGCTCGGACCTGCGGCGGTGCAGTACTGGACGCCCGCAGGCCCAGGCCCCCGTTGTGTAGCGGCCTAGCACGCCGCCCTCTCAAGGCGGTAGCGCCGGTTCGAATCCGGTCGGGGGTACGTCAAGATCCGATGGGCCCTGCTTCGGCGGGGCCCATCGGCGTTTCCGTGCCCGGCTCACCGGCTCACTCGAAGCCGTACCGCCGCGCCGACTCCTCCTCCTGGGCCGGCCGGTGCAGCGCCCGCAGCACCGGCTCGTCGAGGATCGCCCCCAGCACCGCGAACTCGACCCGCTCCGCCTGCGACGGGTACCGCTCCATGTTGTCCAGGTCCAGGACCGCCGTCCGGTGCATCAACTCGGCGTACGGCGCGAGCAGTTCGGCCCCCCAGTCGTAGCCGAGCCGGCGGAACGCGGCCACCGCGACCACCAGCGAACGGTAGGCGGGGGAGAGGGTCGTGAGCTGCTCGGAGTTGCGCCGGCCGAGCCGGTCGAGCGGCGCCGCGACCTCCTGCCGCGCGGCCCGGACGTGCTCGTCGTCCTGGTCCGGCTCCGGCACCTGCGGCAGCGCCCACAGCGCCGCGCCCAGCCGGATCGTCCGGCCCAGACCGTCGTCGTCCACGTGCCCGAGCACCTCGCGCACCGTGGCCACCGGCACCTCGCCCACCTGGATCATCGCCCGCACCAGCCGCAGCCGGCGCAGATGCTCCTCGTCGTACTCGGCGCTCGTGGCGTTCACCTGGCGTCCGCGCCCTGCGGCGTCCCGGAGCTGACGAGGCGGCCCCGAGTCCGGATGGGGGGACTCGGGGCCGCCTGGTGTTCGTCGTGCGGGTGTCGTCGCCCGGTGTCGCCGGGCGGGGCGTGGTGCGGTGCGGGGGTCGTCGTGCGGTTCCGGCGGGGACGGGGCCGCGGCGTCGGGGCCGCCGTCCGGCGGGGGAGCGGGTCAGGAGCGGCGCAGCGCCTCGGAGAGGCGGCCGGCGGCGTCGATGACCGCCTGGGCGTGCATCCGGCCGGGGTGGCGGGTGAGGCGCTCGATGGGTCCGGAGACCGAGACGGCGGCCACCACGCGGTTGGAGGGGCCGCGCACGGGCGCGGAGACCGAGGCGACGCCCGGCTCGCGCTCGCCGATCGACTGCGCCCAGCCGCGCCGCCGCACCCCGGACAGGGCGGTCGCCGTGAAGCGGGCGCCCTGGAGGCCGCGGTGCAGACGCTCCGGCTCCTCCCAGGCCATCAGGACCTGCGCGGAGGAGCCCGCCTTCATGGTGAGGGTGGAGCCGACCGGGACGGTGTCCCGCAGGCCGGACAGGCGCTCGGCGGCGGCGACGCAGATGCGCATGTCGCCCTGGCGGCGGTAGAGCTGCGCGCTCTCGCCGGTGACGTCCCTGAGGTGGGTGAGCACCGGGCCGGCGGTGGCGAGGAGACGGTCCTCGCCGGCGGCCGCGGCCAGTTCCGCGAGCCGCGGGCCGAGAATGAACCGGCCCTGCATGTCGCGTGCCACCATGCGGTGGTGTTCCAGGGCCACGGCCAGCCGGTGGGCCGTGGGTCGTGCGAGTCCGGTGGCCGCGACCAGACCCGCGAGGGTGGCCGGACCGGACTCCAGGGCGCTCAGGACAAGGGCTGCCTTGTCCAGGACGCCGACGCCGCTACTGTTGTCCATGAAACGATACTCGCGTCTCACTCTGTGAAACGCAAGTTCAATTTTCCATGGAACACGCCACCCTGGTAGTCACAGCGGCTCGTGGACCGGCGGGCCCGGAGGCGGTTGCCCGTAGGGGGGCGCGGCGCCGCTTCCCCAAGATCTCTAGTTGGGCCGGACGCACTGGTGCGACCGGCCGGAGGGAAAGCGATGGGTAGGACACTCGCGGAGAAGGTCTGGGACGACCACGTCGTCCGGCGCGCCGAGGGCGAGCCCGACCTCCTCTTCATCGATCTGCACCTGCTGCACGAGGTGACCAGCCCCCAGGCCTTCGACGGCCTCCGCAAGAGCGGGCGCGGTGTGCGCCGGCTCGACCTGACCATCGCCACCGAGGACCACAACACCCCGACCCTCGACATCGACAAGCCCATCGCGGACCCGGTCTCCCGCGCCCAGCTGGAGACGCTGCGCAAGAACTGCGCGGACTTCGGCGTGCGGCTGCACCCGCTGGGCGACGTCGAGCAGGGCGTCGTGCACGTGGTCGGACCCCAGCTGGGCCTGACCCAGCCCGGCACCACCGTCGTCTGCGGCGACTCGCACACCTCCACGCACGGCGCCTTCGGCGCGCTGGCGTTCGGCATCGGCACCTCCCAGGTGGAGCACGTGCTGGCCACCCAGACGCTGCCGATGGCCCGCCCGAAGACCATGGCGATCACGGTCGACGGCGAACTGCCCGAGGGCGTCACCGCCAAGGACCTGATCCTGGCGATCATCGCCCGGATCGGCACCGGCGGCGGCCAGGGCTACGTCCTGGAGTACCGCGGCTCCGCCATCGAGAAGCTCTCGATGGAGGCGCGGATGACCATCTGCAACATGTCGATCGAGGCCGGCGCCCGCGCGGGCATGATCGCCCCCGACGAGACCACCTTCGCCTACCTCCAGGGCCGCCCGCACGCCCCCGAGGGCGAGGACTGGGACGCCGCCGTCGCGTACTGGCGGACGCTGCGCACCGACGACGACGCCGAGTTCGACGCCGAGGTCGTCATCGACGCCGCCGAGCTGTCCCCGTTCGTCACCTGGGGCACCAACCCGGGCCAGGGCGCGCCGCTTTCGGCCGCCGTCCCCGACCCGGCCTCGTACGAAGACGCTTCGGAGCGCCTGGCCGCCGAAAAGGCCCTGCAGTACATGGGGTTGGACGCCGGTCAGCCGCTGCGCTCCATCCGGGTGGACACCGTCTTCGTAGGTTCGTGCACCAACGGCCGCATCGAGGACCTGCGCGCCGCCGCCGACATCGTGCGGGGCCGCAAAGTCGCCGACGGCGTGCGGATGCTGGTCGTCCCCGGCTCCGCGCGGGTCGGCCTCCAGGCGGTCTCCGAGGGCCTGGACGTGGTCTTCAAGGAGTCCGGCGCCGAATGGCGGCACGCGGGCTGCTCCATGTGCCTGGGCATGAACCCCGACCAGCTGGCCCCCGGCGAGCGCTCCGCCTCCACCTCCAACCGCAACTTCGAGGGTAGGCAGGGCAAGGGCGGCCGCACCCACCTGGTGTCGCCGCAGGTCGCCGCCGCCACCGCGGTCCTCGGCCACCTGGCCTCCCCGGCCGACCTGTCCGACGCCGACGCCCCCACGCCCGCTGGAGTCTGAGAGATCATGGAAGCCTTCACCACCCACACCGGCCGGGCCGTCCCGCTGCGCCGCAGCAACGTCGACACCGACCAGATCATCCCCGCCCACTGGCTCAAGAAGGTCACCCGCGACGGGTTCGAGGACGGGCTGTTCGAGGCCTGGCGCAAGGACCCCGAGTTCGTGCTCAACCGCCCCGAGCGGCAGGGCGCCACGGTCCTGGTGGCCGGACCCGACTTCGGCACCGGCTCCTCCCGCGAGCACGCGGTCTGGGCGCTGCAGAACTACGGCTTCAAGACCGTGATCTCCGCCCGTTTCGCCGACATCTTCCGCGGCAACTCGCTGAAGAACGGCCTGCTCACGGTGGTCCTGGACCAGAAGATCGTGGAAGCGCTCCAGGAGCTCACCGAGAACGACCCGGCCGCCGAGATCACCGTCGACCTGGTCGGGCGCGAGGTGCGCGCCGAGGGCATCACCGCCTCCTTCGAGCTGGACGAGAACTCCCGCTGGCGGCTGCTGAACGGTCTGGACGACATCTCCCTCACGCTCCAGAACGAGGAGGACATCGCCGCGTACGAGGCGAAGCGCCCGTCCTTCAAGCCGCGCACGCTCCAGGTGTGAGCCAGGTGTGAGCCCCGGTGATCACACGTGTCCCCGGTGTGATCCACCGCCCCGGCCGGTGACGGACCGCTGAGCCGGAGCGGTGCTCCGGCTCCGTGACAAGTCGAGTTTCGGCCACCGCGAAACGCCGCTGTACCCCCGATCGCCACGATCGGGGGTACAGCCGTTCTCGGGGCCGGCCCGGTCGGCCGGCCGCCGGGCGAGCGGACAACTGCCCAGGTTAGAGCGGTTGTTGCCCGGGTACACAAGGTCCCGGGTGCCGGTCGACGGCGTCGCCCGGACGGCTGTCCGAGGCGGCAGTTGCCCCCTGCGCAGGCGACAACTCGCCCCAGATGGCACAATCTGTGCATGGACAGCGACGGCCAACTCCAGCTCTACGCGGTGGTCGCGGCCCAGTTGAAGGAAGCGCACTCGCGGGTGCGCGCACTGCAAGTCCCGGAGGGCGTACGGATGGCGCTGACCCGGAAGCTGCTGGTCATTACGGCTGCGGCCAAGCACGATCTCGCCGGGGCGGCAAGGCGTCTGGAGCGGTTCACGGCGGAGCTCGACGAGGGACGAATCCCCGGCGAGTAAGCCTGAACAGCCCGAGACCGTCGAGTCTGTTGCGGCACAAGGGTGATTAGCCCGTTTCGTGTTTGATTTGCGGTATATATCTGCCTAACGTGCGAAAAAGCTTGAACATCTTCGTTCTGGCGAGGTCTCCGAAGGGGAAGACGTGAACAAGGCGCAGCTCGTGGAAGCGATTGCCGACAAGATGGGCGGCCGGCAGCAGGCCGCCGACGCCGTCGACGCGGTACTGGACGCCATCGTCCGAGCGGTCGTCGCGGGAGACCGGGTCTCGGTCACCGGCTTCGGCTCCTTCGAGAAGGTCGACCGCCCGGCCCGCTACGCCCGCAACCCGCAGACGGGTGAGCGGGTGCGGGTCAAGAAGACCTCCGTTCCCCGCTTCCGGGCCGGCCAGGGGTTCAAGGACCTGGTGAGCGGCTCGAAGAAGCTCCCGAAGAACGACATCGCGGTGAAGAAGGCGCCCAAGGGCAGCCTGTCCGGCCCGCCCCCCACCATCGCCAAGGCGGCCGGCAAGAAGGCCGCCGCGAAGAAGACGACCGCGGCGGCGGCGAAGAAGTCGGCCGCGAAGAAGACGACGGCGGCCGCGGCGAAGAAGACCACCGCCAAGAAGACGACGACGACGGCGGCGGCCAAGAAGGCCGCGCCGGCCGCGAAGAAGACGACGGCGACGAGCGCCGCGAAGACCGCCGCCAAGAAGGCCCCGGCGAAGAAGGCGACGGCGAAGAAGGCCCCGGCCAAGAAGTCGACCGCCCGCAAGACCGCCGCGAAGAAGACCACCGCCCGCGGCAAGTAGGCGCACCGCGGTCCTCATGCGCCGGGCCGGACTCCCGAGGGAGCCCGGCCCGCGGTGCGTTCGGCCTGCTCAGCGGCGGTCAGAAGGTCTGCAGCGTCACCAGGGTGATCCGCGGCCCGGCGCCCGCGCCGCCGTCCGCCGCCGTCTCGACGCGCACCCGCTGCCCCGGCCGCAGCAGCCGCAGCCCGCCCGCGTCGAACGCGGCGGCGTCGAACGGCACCGGTGTGCCGTCGTCCAGCAGCACCTGCCCGCTGCGGCTTTCGGGGTCGTACGTGTATGCGGTCGCCTGCATGACCGCAGCCTACTGCCCCCGGCGGCGGCCCGCGCGGCTCCGCGACCGGGTCCCGGGCGCCCGGCCGTGCGCCGCCGCCGGTCTTCGGCGGGCGGCCCCCGGCGGGCGCGTGGGTCTCACGGGTCCGGGATCAGCAGGTGGGACGCGGCCGCCGTCGTGCGGGGGCCGGCGCCCAGGGCCAGCGCGGCGCGCAGATCGGCGCCGGTGTCGACGTCCTGGCGTACCGAGTCCACCGCGTCCAGGTCCAGTTCCACCGCGCCCGAGGCGCGGTGGCGCAACCGGGAGGCGCCGCCGAACGCCGGCCGCAATTCCCGCTCCGGCGCCGCCGTCAGCAAAGTGGTGCCCACCCCCGCGGCGTCCGCGAGAAAAGCGCGCGGGAATGCGGCCGCCGCCGCCAGAACACGGGCCAATTCCCCCGGCCGCAGCGCCGGAAGATCGGCGTTGAGTGCCGCCACGGGACCCGCGGGCCCTACCGCCCGGACGGCGGCGGCGCCGTGCGCGAGCGCGGCGTTCAGACCGGCGCCCGGCGCGTCCGGCACGATCCGCGCGCCCAGCGCCGCCAGCTCCCGCCCGGCCAGCGCGTCGTCCGTGACGACCGCCACATCCGCGACCGCCGCACAGGCCAGCGCCGCCGCCACGGTGTCCTGCGCGAAGGCGAGGGCGAGAGCGGGCCGCACCCCGTCCCCGGCGGTGTCCGCCAGCCTGCTCTTGGCCCGCGCAAGGGGCTTCAGGGGGATCACCAAGGTCCACTGCACGGGCGTTCGTCCCTCTCTTCGTCGCGGACATTCTCCCCGGCCCAGCCGAGGGCGCGCGGAGCGGGGCGTACGGTGTTCTCGACAGACCGGCGGCCTGGGGCGACACTTGTGCGGCTCCCGACCCCGGGGGCAGACCTAGAGGAAGGTGTCCGCGTGCCCCGCCGCAGAATCGGCTTCTGGTACCGCTTCGCAGCGGTGATCTGCAAACCACCGCTGGTGGTTCTGATCAAGCGGGACTGGCGCGGAATGGAGAACATTCCGGCCGACGGCGGATTCATCACCGTGGTGAATCACAATTCCCACATCGACCCCTTCGCCTATGCCCATTTCCAGTACAACACCGGGCGCGTCCCGCGATTCCTCGCGAAGAGCGGGCTTTTCCGGAAGGGCCTGGTGGGCGCCGCCATGCGCGGCACCGGACAGATCCCCGTCTACCGCGAGAGCACGGACGCGCTGAGCGCCTTCCGCGCCGCCATCGACGCCGTCCAGCGCGGCGAGTGCGTCGCCTTCTACCCCGAGGGCACCCTCACCCGCGACCCGGACGGCTGGCCGATGACCGGCAAGACGGGCGCCGCGCGGGTCGCCCTGCAGACCAAGTGCCCGGTCGTCCCGGTCGCCCAGTGGGGCGCCAACGAACTCCTGCCGCCCTACGCCAAGAAGCCGAACCTGCTGCCCCGCAAGACGCACCAGGTGCTGGCCGGCCCGCCGGTGGACCTGTCGCGCTTCTACGACAAGGAGATGACGCCGGACGTCCTCAAGGAGGCGACCGAGGTCATCATGGCGGCCATCACCGCCCTGCTGGAGCAGGTCCGCGGCGAGAAGGCGCCCGCCGTGCCCTACGACCCGCGCCGCGAGCGCATCGAGCAGCGCCGCCGGACCCAGGCGCAGGCACAGGCGCAGGCGCAGCAGCACGCCCAGGCGCGGGTCCAGGGCCGGACCGCCGCCGTCGCGCCCAAGGAGCCGGCCGCGCGCGAAGCCGTACGGGAAGAGGGGCAGGGCACGTGAGCGCACCGGTCAAGGCGGCCGTCTTCGGCACCGGATCGTGGGGCACCGCCTTCGCCGTGGTCCTCGCCGACGCCGGCTGCGACGTCACCCTGTGGGCCCGCCGCCCCGAACTGGCCGAGGCGGTCAACTCCACCCGGGCCAACCCGGACTACCTGCCCGGCCTCGAACTCCCGGCCGCCGTGCGGGCCACCGCGGACGCCGCCGAGGCCGCCCGCGACGCGGACTTCACCGTCCTCGCCATCCCCTCCCAGACCCTGCGCGACAACCTCGCCAAGTGGCTGCCGCTGCTCGCCCCGGACACCGTCCTGGTCTCCCTGATGAAGGGCGTCGAGCTGGGTTCGGCGATGCGCATGAGCGAAGTGATCGAGGACGTCGCCGAGGTGCCCGCCGACCGCGTCGCCGTGGTCACCGGACCCAACCTCGCCCGCGAGATCGCCGCGCGGATGCCGGCCGCCGCCGTGGTGGCCTGCGCCGACGAGGCGGTCGCCCGGCGGCTCCAGGCCGCCTGCCACACGCCGTACTTCCGGCCGTACACCAACACCGACGTCGTCGGCTGCGAACTCGGCGGCGCCGTCAAGAACGTGATCGGCCTCGCCGTCGGCATCGCGGACGGCATGGGGCTCGGCGACAACGCCAAGGGCTCGCTCATCACCCGCGGACTCGCCGAGACCACCCGCCTGGGCATGGCGCTCGGCGCCGACCCGCTCACCTTCTCCGGCCTGGCCGGCCTCGGCGACCTGGTGGCGACCTGCTCCTCGCCGCTGTCGCGCAACCACACCTTCGGCGCCAACCTCGGCAAGGGCATGACCCTTCAGGAGACCATCGCCGTCACCCGGCAGACCGCCGAGGGCGTCAAGTCCTGCGAGTCGGTGCTCGACCTGGCCCGCCGGCACGGCGTCGACATGCCGATCACGGAGACGGTCGTCGGCATCGTGCACGAGGGCAAGCCGCCGGTGGTCGCCCTCAGGGAGCTGATGTCGCGCAGCGCGAAGCCCGAACGACGCTGAGCGACCCCGCCCCGCCAACGCTGCCCAGGGGCACTGCCACCGGGTACTCTCATCGCGATATGAGCACCGAGAACATCCCCCAGAGCCCCGAGCAGCCGCCCCGCAAGCCGCGCGTGGCCGTCGTGTGCGGCGGCCGCAGCTCCGAACACGGGATCTCCGTGGTCACCGCCGGAGCGGTGCTGCGCGCCATCGACCGGTCCAAGTACGAGGTGCTGCCGATCGGCATCACCACGGACGGCCGTTGGGCCCTGACCGCGGACGAACCGGAGCGCATGGCGATCACCGACCGCCGCACGCCCAGCGTCGACGAGCTGGCCGAGTCCACCGAGGGCTCCGTGGTGCTCCCGGTCGACCCGCACCACCGCGAAGTCGTCTACAGCGAGCCCGGTTCGGTGCCCAAGGCGCTCGGCGAGGTCGACGTGGTCTTCCCGGTGCTGCACGGCCCCTACGGCGAGGACGGCACCCTCCAGGGCCTGCTGGAGCTGTCCGGCGTGCCCTACGTCGGCTCGGGCGTGCTCGCCTCGGCCGTCGGCCAGGACAAGGAGTACATGAAGCGGGTGTTCACCTCCTTCGGGCTGCGGGTCGGCCCGTACGTGGTGATCCGGCCGCGCGAGTGGGACCGCGACCGGGCCGCCGCCCGCGCCAAGGTCGTGGACTTCGCCGGCGAGCACGGCTGGCCGCTGTTCGTGAAGCCCGCCCGCGCGGGCTCCTCCATCGGCATCACCAAGGTGGACGGCCTCTCCGGCCTCGACGAGGCGATCGAGGAGGCCCGCAGGCACGACCCGAAGGTGCTGGTGGAGGCCGCGGTGCGCGGTCGCGAGATCGAGTGCGGGGTGCTGGAGTTCGAGGACGGACCGCGCGCCTCCGTGCCGGCCGAGATCCCGCCGCCCCAGGAGCACGCGTACTACGACTTCGACGCGAAGTACATCGACTCCACGCCCGGCGTCGTGCCCGCCCCGCTGACCGAGGAGCAGACCGCCGAGGTGCGCCGGCTCGCGGTGGAGGCGTTCGAGGCGGCCTCCTGCGAGGGCCTGGTCCGCGCGGACTTCTTCCTCGCCGAGGACGGCGGCTTCGTCATCAACGAGATCAACACCATGCCCGGCTTCACGCCCATCTCGATGTACCCGAAGATGTGGCAGGCCACCGGCGTCTCCTACGAGGAGCTGGTGGACCGCCTCATCCAGGCGGCGCTGGACCGCCCGACCGGCCTGCGCTGACCCGGCGCGCCCGGCCCTCCGTCAGTCGGCGATCCCTTCGGGGATCGCCTTCTTGACGGCCGGGGCCAGACCCACCAGCACGGTGGAGCTGTCCTGCCCCTCGGGCACCTCGACCTCGACGTACGCCCTGCGGTTGGCGGTGGTGAAGCGGTACCCGCCGTCGCCCCGCCGTTCCATCAGCCAGTCGACGCCGTTCACCCCGCCGGCCACCGCGTCCGGGTCGCTGCCCTCGGCGACCTTCGGGTCGATCATCTTCGGCGGCCGGGGGACACCGCAGCGCAGTATGATCACCGGGCTTCCCCAGCCCGCGGTCAGCGCCGAGGCGGGCCGGGGGTCCTTGCGGCTCAGTCCGGCCAGCTTCGGCGGCAGCGCCCCGTCCAGGTTCCGGCACAGCTTCACGGCCGACGCGCCCGGACGGGGAACCGCCACGGCGGCGCCGTCGTCGCTCGAAGAACAAGCCGTGGCGGCGATCAGCACGGCGAGGACGGGCAGGCCGAAAGGCCGGTGACGGGAGAAGCTCACCGGCCCCAGGGTAGACGGGGGCTACAGATGCACGACCGGGCAGGTCAGGGTACGGGTGATCCCGTCCACCTGCTGGACCTTCGCCACCACCATGCGGCCCAGGTCGTCGACGGTGTCGGCCTGCGCGCGCACGATGACGTCGTACGGTCCGGTCACGTCCTCGGCCTGGATCACTCCGGGGAGTCTGCTGATCGTCTCGGCGACGGTCGACGCTTTGCCGACCTCCGTCTGGATCAGGATGTACGCCTGTACCACGGAACCTCCAGGGCGGCCACGAGGATCATGTGGGGAAAAGGAACGCCACGGTATCGCGTCGCCGTACGCCGCGGGGAGACCCTCGCGGAACGTGGCCGGCGCGCCGGGGTGCAGGTAGGACTGAAGTTGACGGCCGTCGGGGCCGCGGCGCCGACCGGGTGGCCGCACGCCGGGGAACGTACAGGGACAGAAGGGGCGTAAGGGCTATGAAGGGCACTGTGGGTGAGCTAGGTGAGTTCGGGCTCATCAGGGAGCTGACCTCCCGTCTCACCACCACCCCGGCGGTCCGGGTCGGCCCCGGTGACGACGCCGCGGTGGTGGCCGCTCCCGACCGCCGGGTGGTGGCGAGCACGGACATACTCCTGGAGGGCCGGCACTTCCGGCGCGACTGGTCGACGGCGTACGACGTGGGCCGCAAGGCCGCCGCGCAGAACCTCGCGGACATCGCCGCCATGGGCGCGGTGCCGACCGCGCTGCTGCTCGGCCTGGTCGTCCCCGCCGAACTCCCGGTCACCTGGCCCACCGAGCTGATGGACGGCCTGCGCGACGAGTGCCAGGTGGCCGGCGCCTCGGTGGTCGGCGGCGACGTGGTGCGCGGCGACAGCATCATGGTCTCCATCACCGCTCTCGGCGACCTGCGCAACCACGAGCCGGTGACCCGCGCCGGCGCCCGGCCCGGCGACCTGGTCGCCGTCACCGGCTGGCTGGGCTGGTCCGCCGCCGGGTACGCCGTCCTCTCCCGCGGCTTCCGCTCCCCGCGCGCCTTCGTGGAGGCGCACCGCCGCCCCGAACCGCCGTACCACGCCGGCCCCGCGGCGGCCGGACTCGGCGCGACCGCCATGTGCGACGTCAGCGACGGGCTCATCGCCGACCTCGGGCACATCGCCGAGGCCAGCAAGGTCCGCATCGACGTGCGCTCCGGTGCCATCGACGTCCCCTCGCAGATGAACGACATCGGGCAGGCCGTCGGCGTCGACCCGCTCCAATGGGTGCTGACCGGGGGAGAGGACCACGCGATCGTGGCGACCTTCCCCCCGGACGTGAAGCTGCCGGCCCGCTGGAAGGTGATCGGCGAGGTGCTCAACCTCTCGGCGCTGCCCCAGGTCACGGTCGACGGGGCGCCGTGGACCAAGAAGGGCGGCTGGGACCACTTCGGGGACATCGAGTCATGAGCACCGCGTCCGCCCCCGCACCCGCCTCCCGGCCCGCGCCGCCCCGGGTCCTCACCGTCGCCGGCTCCGACTCCGGCGGCGGCGCCGGGATCCAGGCCGACCTGAAGACCATGCTCGCCCTCGGCGTGCACGGCATGAGCGTGCTCACCGCGGTGACCGCGCAGAACTCGCTCGGCGTGCAGGGCGCCTGGGAGCTGCCCGTCGAGGCGGTGCGGGCCCAGTACCGCAGCGTCGTGGACGACATCGGCGTCCAGGCGGTCAAGACCGGCATGCTGTCCTCGGCGGAACTGGTCGCGACGGTCGCCGAGTTGATCGCCGCCACGGATGCGCCCGCGGTCGTGGACCCGGTCGGCGTCTCCAAGCACGGCGACCCGCTGCTGGCCGCCTCCGCACTGGACACCGTGCGCGCGAAGCTGCTGCCCGCG
Organism: Streptomyces similanensis; assembly: GCF_039543625.1. Lineage (NCBI taxonomy): Bacteria > Bacillati > Actinomycetota > Actinomycetes > Kitasatosporales > Streptomycetaceae > Streptomyces > Streptomyces similanensis. The sequence goes on from NZ_BAABKC010000078.1 coordinate 18,859, forward strand.
GCGACCGTCGCCACCCCGAACCTGGACGAGGTCGCCCAGCTCACCGGCGTGCGCGTCACCCGCGAGGAGCAGCTGCCCGAGGCCGCGGCGGCCGTCCTCGCCTTCGGGCCCCGGTGGGTGCTGATCAAGGGCGGCCACCTCGCCGGGGACGCCGTCGACCTGCTCACCGACGGGAGGGAGGAGCACTGGCTGCGTGCCCCGCGGCACGACAACCGGCACACCCACGGCACCGGCTGCACCCTCGCCTCCGCGATCGCCGCGCACCTCGCCCAGGGACGCTCGGTGCCGGCGGCGGTGACGGCGGCCAAGGAGTACGTCACCGGGGCCGTCGCCGCCGGCTTCGCGCTCGGCGGCGGCATCGGACCGGTGGACCACGCCTGGACCTTCCGCACCCGCACCCCTCACCCGGAGCAGGAGCCGGGGGCGGCGGCGGGGTAGCCGACGGCGGCCTGGTGATCCGGGACGACCGGGTGATCGGGGGCGGCCGGGCGATCCGGGACGGTCGGGTAGTCGGGCAGTTCGATCGCGGTGGCCGCCTTCTCCGTGAGCCGCCTGAAGAAGCCGGCCAGCGGCCGGGAGCCGAGCAGCCGGTACATCCGGTCCCGGCTGCGGATGCGCCGCTCGGTCGGCGGGGCGAAGAACGGGCCGGCGTTCCCGGAGATCTTCTGGCACCCCTTGGCGAAGTCCCGCACCCGGCTCTCGTACCGAGCGAACGCCGTACGGTGATCGCCGCCCGCCAGGGCGAGTTCACCGGCCAGCACGTACGCGCCGACGACCGCCACGCCGGTGCCCATGCCGCCCATGGTCGCGCCGTGGCCCGCGTCGCCGAGCAGCGCCACCCGGCCCCGCGTCAGCCGGTCGAGGTGGATCTGCGCGATCGCGTCGAAGTACAGCTCGTCGGTCCGCTCCAGCGCGGCCATCACCCGCTCCGTCTCCCAGCCCATGCCCGCGAACCGCTCGGCCAGGATCCGCTTCTGCGCGGCCACGTCCCGCCGGTCGTACGCCAACTCCCGTGAGCGGAACACCAGCAGGGCGCCCGCGCGCTCCGGGTCGCCGTCGTAGTTGCTGACGGCGACGCAGCGGCCGGGCTCGCTGTACAGCAGGCCCCGGCGGTCCAGGCCCAGGTGGTTGGGGACGGGGAAGCCGGCCACGTAGTGGTCGAAGAAACGCAGGTGACGGGACTCGTCGCCGAAGATCAGGCGGCGGGTGTTCGAGTGCAGCCCGTCCGCGCCGACGACCAGGTCGAAGCGGCGCGGCGCGCCCCGCTCGAAGGCGACGTCGACTCCGCCGGGGGTCTCGGTCAGCGCGGTCACCGAGTCGCCGAAGACGTACTCGACCTCGTCCCTGGTGCGTTCGTACATGATCCGCGCCAGCTCGTCGCGGAAGATCTCCACGTCGCCGCTCATCATCGCGGCCGGCAGGTCCACGCGCGGGACGCCGTCGGCGTCGACCACGCTCTGCGGGCCCATGTGCGTCTGGCGGGCGTGGATCTCGTCCCAGATGCCCATCTCGGTCAGGACCCGGCGGTGGACGCGGCCGCGGAAGTCGACCGCGAAGCCGCCGCCGCGCAGGGCGGGCGCCTTCTCCACGACGGTGACGCGGGCGCCGTGTCGGGCGAGGTTCAGAGCGAGGGCCGGTCCGGCGACACTCGCGCCGGAGACCAGGACGCTGAGGTGGGCGAGGGCTGGGGTGTGCTGCGGATTCGTCGTCATGCGCCCCACCCTCGGCGGCGGCGCTGACCGCCCGCCTACCGCCCGCTGACCGCCGCTTGCGGTGCGCTGACCGCCGCTTGCGGTGCGCTGACGCTCTCGGTGCGCCGGCCGCCGTCTGCGGTTCGTTGCGCGCCGCTCAGGGTGCGCCGGCCGCAGCCCGTGGGTTGCTGACCGTCGCCCAGGGTGCGTACGCCCTCGGTGCGTCGGCCGGCGCCTAGAGGTCGCCGAGTGCCGCGCCCCGTAGCCGTACGCCCCGCTCGAACGCGTCCGCGTACGCCTGCGGGGACAGCCGTGCCCGGGTCTCCCGCTCGGTGCGTACGACATCGGGGTCCTCGCGTGCCGGTGCGCCCCGGAGGCCGGCGCCGGCGCCCAGCAGGACGGCGGCCCGCTCGGGTGTCCCGGCGACCGACGCCAGCGCCTCGGCCGCCTCGGCCGGTTCGAGCACGCTCGCGGCGTCCCCGGCGGCGACGGCGGCCTGCCGGAACCACTCCCGCGCCTCCCGCACCCGCTCCTCGGCGGCGGCCGCGCGGCCCAGCCCGATCAGGACGCGCACGACCTCGCCGACGCTGAACCAGTTCGCCGCGCACATCCGCAGCGCCTCCTCGTACAGCGCCCGCGCGCGGGCCGTTTCCCCCGCCAGCCGGGCCGCGTCCCCGAGACCGCGCCGCGCCCCCGCCGCCTTGTCCCCGGCCCCGGCGCGCCGGGCCAGCGCCGCCGCCTGCTCGAAGTCGGCCTCGGCCGCGGCCGTGCCGCCCCGGCGCAGCAGGACCACGGCGCGGCTGCGCAGCAGGTCGGCGGTCTCCTCCGGCGCGTCCAGCTCCCGTACGTGGACCAGCCCCTCCGCCAGCAGCGCGAGCGCGCCGTCGTCGTCCCCGCGCGCGTGGGCGTACATCGCCAGCGGCTCCAGGCAGTTGGCCATGCCCCAGCGGTCGCCGGTCGCGCGGAACCCGGCCAGCGCGCGCGTCAGCGCCTCCTCGGCCTGACCGGGCCGCCCGGCGAACCGCGCCTGGAGGCCGAGCCCCATGTCCAGCAGCGCCCCCGCCCACGGGTCCGCCCCGGCCAGCCGCAGCGCCCTCGCGTTGGCCTCGGGCCGGGGACCGGCCACCACCGACCACAGCACCAGCACGTACGGCAGCCGCAGCGGCCCGTCGAGCGAGTCCAGCACCGCGTCCACGCGCGCGTGCAGGGCCTCCTCGGCGGCGGGGTCCGCGCCGTCCCCGGACAGCGCGCCGAGCGCGCACAGGACGTACTCCTCCTCCAGACCCGGCGGCGGTACGTCGCCCACCGCCGCCACCAGCGCGCGGGCCGCCGGCACCTGCTCGCCGTGCAGCCCGCGCAGCCGCCAGAACCACGACAGCAGCGCCGTCAGCCGCAGGGCGCCGGCGTGGTCGGTGCGGGCGAGACGGCGCAGCGCCGCGTCCAGGTCGGCGCGGTCGGCGGCCAGCCGGGCCAGCCAGGGCAGCTGCCCGCCGCCGCGCAGCCCCGGCTGCGCCCGCTCGGCCAGGCGCAGGAAGTACGCGGCGTGCGCGTCGCGCAGCGCGTCGGTGCCGTCGGTGCCGTCAGTGCTGTCGGCGCCGTCAGTGTTCAGGTCCCGTGCGGCGTGCTCGGCGGCGAAGGCGCGGATCGTCTCCAGCATCCGGTAGCGGCCCCCGGTCACCTCCAGGAACGACTTCTCCACCAGCGAGGCGAGCAGCTCCTCCGGGTCCGGCGTCCCGCACACCTCCCGCACCGCCCGCACGGTGGCGCTCCCGGCGAAGACGGTGAGCCGTTCGGCCAGCTCCCGTTCGCCGGCGTCCAGCAGGTCCCAGCTCCACTCCACGACCGCCCGCAGGGTGCGGTGGCGCGGCGCCTTGGTGCGGTCGCCGCGCGACAGCAGCCGGAACCGGTCGTCCAGGCCGGCGGCCAGCTCCTCCGGCTCCAGCGTGCGCAGCCGCGCCGCCGCCAGCTCGATCGCCAGCGGCAGCCCGTCCAGGGCCCGGCACACGTCGGGCACGCACGCGTGCCCCGCGAAGTCCGGCCGCACCGCCCGCGCCCGCTCCAGGAACAGCCGCTGCGCCGCGGCCGGCGGCAGCGGCTCCACCGGCACCAGCACCTCGCCGGTGATGCCCAGCGCCTCGCGGCTGGTGGCGAGGACCCGCACCCCGGGGCAGTGGCCGAGCAGCAGCCCGGCGATGCGGGCCGCGTCCTCCACCAGGTGCTCGCAGTTGTCCAGCACCAGCAGCGCGTCCCGCTCCTCCAGGGCGTCGCGCAGCCGGTCGAGCCCGTCCGCGGCGGTGCTGCGCAGGCCCTCGCGCACCCCGAGGGCGGCGAGGATCGCGTACGGGAGGCGGGCGCCGTCGGACAGCGGGGCCAGCTCGACCAGGCAGGCGTCCGGGTGGCTGCGGGCGGCCTCGACCGCGAGCCGGGTCTTGCCCGCGCCGCCGGGTCCGGTGAGGGTGACCAGACGGGCGTCGGGGGCGGTGAGGAGGGCGGCGATGCGGGCGAGTTCGCCGTCCCGGCCGACGAAGCCGGTCAGCTGCGCGGGCAGCCGGGGGCGGTGCGGTGCGGGCCGGGTCTGCCGGAGCAGGTCCAGGTGCAGGGCCGACAGCTCGGGGGAGGGGTCGGCGCCCAGCTCGTCGGCGAGGGTGCGCCGGGCCTCCTCGTGGACGGTGAGCGCCTCGGCGGGCCGTCCGGCCGCGTGCAGGGCCCGCATCAGCTGCCCGTACAGCCGCTCGGTCAGCGGGTGCGCGGTGAGCAGCGCCCGCAGCTCCGGCACCAGCTCGGCGCCGCCGCCGAGCGCGAGATCGGCCTCGACGCGGTCCTGGACGGCGGTCAGCCGCAGCTCGGCGAGGCGGGCGGTCTCGGCGTGCGCGTCCGGCAGGTCCGGCAGGGCCGGGCCGCGCCACAGGGCGAGCGCGGCGCGCAGCCGGTCGGCCGCCCGCTCCGGATCACCGGCCGCGAGGGCGGTACGGCCCTCCGCCGCCAGCCGCTCGAACCGGTGGACGTCGACCGCGCCGGACGGCACGGCGAGACGGTAGCCGGCCGGGACGGCCTCGATCGGCGCGTGCGGGCCCAGCCGTCGGCGCAGCCGGGATATCTGCGACTGGAGCGCGTTCGCGGCCCCCGCGGGCGGCTCGGCGCCGTACAGACCCTCGGTCAGGCGGCCGGTGGTGACGGTGCGGCCGGCGGCGAGCAGCAGGAGGGTGAGCAGGGCGCGGGGACGCGGGCCGCCGGGGTCGACGGACCCGCCGTCGTCGGTACGGATGTCCAGCGGGCCCAGGATGCCGAAGCGCATTCCCCGGATTCTGGCAGGCGGGGCGCACGGGCCGCCGGTGGTTTCCGGCAGCCGGGGCGGCCCGGCCCGCCGACGGCCTCAGGCAGGGGGCCGCCCGACCTGCCGGGGGTACGGCAAAAAGCCGGTCCACCTCGGTGGACCGGCTTAGTGCAGCGAACCAGCAGTGGCCGCGCGCTTAGCTGTTGCTGTGCGTCAGCGCGAGACCTTGCCGGCCTTGATGCACGAGGTGCAAGCGTTCACGCGCTTCGGCGTCCCGCCGACCACGGTACGCACACGCTGGATGTTCGGGTTCCAGCGACGGGACGTACGGCGGTGCGAAAACGAGATGTTGTTGCCGAAGCCCGGCCCCTTGCCGCAGACGTCGCAGTTGGCAGCCACGGGTCACTCCAAAGACTTCAGATGCACTTACGGTTGATCCCGGCATGCCGGGATCGGGGGCTCGAATGAGCACTCTGATCTGAGTGGCGTTGCCAGGGGGAGAGCCCGATCGAGATCGGGCAACCGGAGCAGCATACAACGGCTGCTTCCGTGCAACGAAACTACCATGGCGGCCGAGGACCCCGCCCCGGCCCTCTTCCGGCCGGGACCGCCCCTGGGTCTACGCTGCCGTCCAGTCCAGCAGCTCAGGGAGGCGCAGGTGGCGCAGGTGGCGCAGACGTTCGACGCGCCGGCGGTGCGCACCTGGTGCTCCCTGGCCCTGCGGGCGCTGGGCCGGGCCCGCGAGGAGATCGACGCGATCAACGTCTATCCCGTCGCCGACGGGGACACCGGCACCAACCTGTATCTGACCGCGGAGTCCGCCGCCGCCGCCGTGGAGGCCGTGTTCGCCGCCCACGAGACGGGCGCGGGCGGCTCCGGCGGTCCGTCCCTGGCCGAGGCGGCGCGGGCCATGGCGCACGGGGCGCTCATCGGCGCGCGCGGCAACTCCGGGACGATCCTCGCCCAGCTGCTGCGCGGCATGGCCGAAGTGCTCGCCGCCGAGGGTGACAGTCCTCACACCGACGGCCGCGGGCTGCGGTCCGCCCTGCGGCGCGCCGCCGACTCCGCCCGGCTGGCGGTCGCGCACCCGGTCGAGGGCACGGTCCTCACCGTCGCCTCCGCCGCCGCCGACGCGGCCGACGGGGCCGAGGGCGACTGCGGCACGGTGGCGCGGGCCGCCTACCGGGGCGCGCGGACGGCCCTGGCCGCGACCCCCGGCCAGCTGGCGGTCCTGGGGCGCGCGGGAGTAGTCGACGCGGGCGGCCGGGGTCTGGTGGCGGTGCTCGCGGCGCTGGTCGAGACGCTGACGGGGGAGCCGGCCGGGACGGAGGCGTTCACGGGAGAGACGTTCACCGGAGAAACGTTCAAGGACGGGACGTGCGCGGGCGGGGCGGCTCCGGACGGGGCGGCCGGTGCGGCGCGGGACGGCGGCGGCGCGGTCCGGTCGCCGGGGGTGCCGCACGCACGCGTGGGCCGCGGTGCGGAAGCCGGTGCGGACGACGAGGCCGGTGCCGGTGCCGGTACCGGCACCGGTGTGGAACCTGGTGCTGGTGCTGGTGCTGGTGCTGGTGCCGGGATCAGCGCTGGTGCTGGTGCCGGTACTGGGACGGACGGCGGGGCCGGAGCGGGAGCCGGGGCGCCGGCTGCCACGGTCCTGGGCGGGGCGGACACGGCGGTGTGCGGGGCCGAGCCGGACGGGCCGGGCGGCTGCGCGTCGCCGGCCGCTCCGGTCAGCGGGCCCGCATTCGAGGTGCTCTACCTCCTGGAGGCCGACGACGCCGCCGTGGCCCGGCTGCGGCAGCGCCTCGACGGGCTCGGGGACTCCCTGGTCGTGGTCGGCGGCGACGGCCTGTGGAACGTGCACGTCCACGTCGACGACGCCGGCGCGGCGGTGGAGGCGGGCGTCGAGGCCGGCCGGCCGCACCGCATCCGCATCACCCACTTCGGCACGGGCGACGCGCACGCCGCCGGACCCGGCCGACCGCCCCGCACGCGGGCCCAGCGCGCGGTGGTGGCCGTGGTGCCCGGAGAGGGCCTGGCGGGCCTGTGCGCGGAGGCCGGCGCCACCACGGTGCTGGCCCGCCCCGGGGAGCCCCCGGCCAGCGGCGAGCTGGTCGAGGCCGTACGGCGGGCCCACGCGCGCGAGGTGGTCCTGCTGCCCAACGACGCCGAACTGCGCGACACCGCCGCCGCGGCGGCCGAACAGGCCCGCGGCGAGGGCGTCCGGGTCGCGCTCATCCCGACCCGCTCGGCGGTCCAGGGTCTCGCCGCCCTCGCCGTGCACGAGCCCGGCCGCCGGTTCGACGAGGACGTGGTCGCCATGACCTCGGCGGCCGGCGCCACCCGGCACGCGGAGGTCACCGTCGCCGAGCACGAGTCCTGGACCTCGGCCGGCGTCTGCCAGGCCGGCGACGTGCTCGGGCTCATCGACGGCGACGTGGCCGTGATCGGCTCCGACGTCACGGCCACCGCCGAGACCGTCCTGGACCGCATGCTCGCGGCCGGCGGCGAACTGGTCACCCTGGTCCTGGGCGACGACGTCCCCGACACCGTCGCCGCCCGCCTGGAGAGCCGCGTCCGCGACTCCTACCTGGCCGTGGACACGGTGGTCTACCGCGGCGGCCGGCAGGGCGCGCCGCTCCTCATCGGGGTGGAGTAGCGCCCGGGCCGCGACCGCCCGCCCCGGCTCACCCCTCCTGCGGCTCCTGCGGCTCCGGCGGCTGCTCCTGCCGCTCGTCCCACCGCCGAAGCAGCCGCGCGGCCTCCGTCCGGCGGGCGACGGCCAGGTCGTCGCCCGGGATGTCCGCGGCCCCGTAGGCATCCAGCACGGCACGCGCGTGTGCCCTCGCCTCGGCGGGGCGGCCCAGGTCGGCGGCGAGCCGGGCGGCGGTGAGCTCCGCGCCGGCGCGGTCGTGCCGGGCGGCCGGGCCGAGCCGGGCGAAGACGGCGACGGCCCGCTCGGTCTGGGTCAGGGCCTCCGCCAGCAGGGCTTCGTTCTCGTCGGCCGCGTCGCCCCCGTCGGCGCACCGGATCAGCAGCTCGCCGAACTGCTGGTGGCTGCCGCCGAGTTCGTCGATGAGCAGCACCCGCTCCTCCTCGTCGACCACGCCCTCCAGCGCCACCCGGCACACCTCGACCGCACCCGCCATCAACTCCCGCGCCGCCCCCACACCCGAGCCGGATCCCGCACCGGTACCGGTACCGGTACCCGCATCCGTACCCGGGTCAGACCCGATACCCGTACCCGCTCCCGAGCCGCACCCGATACCCGTACCCGCACCCGAGTCGCCCCCCGCCTCCGCCTCGGCGACCTCCTCCCCGCGCACCGCCAGCCAAGCACGCGCGCGCAGGGCGCGGACCGTGCCGGACACGCTGCCCACCGACCGCCACAGCTCGCCCGCGCGCGCGTACGCGGCGTCCGCCTCCGCGACCAGGCCCGCGCGGCTCAGCGACTCCGCGGCCAGGTGGGCGAGCGTCGCGTGGTCCTGCTGCTCGGGCCAGTGCCGGGCGATCTCGGCGGCCCTGAGCCGCTGTTCGGCCGCCGCGCGGTGCTCGCCCAGTTCGCCCAGCGCGTCCCCGAGCCACCACCGCGTCTGCACCACCGCCCCGTCGCCGTGCGTCTCGGCGTCCAGGTCCGCGAGCGCCGACTCCAGCACCTCCGCGGCCTCCGCCCACCGCTCCAGCCGCAGCAGCAGTCCGCCCAGCTGCTGCCGCGCCCACGCGCCGAGCGCCGGGCCCTCACCGGCCGCGTCGGCCCAGTGCGCCGCCTCCAGCGCGTGGTCCGCCGCCTCGGAGACCCGGTCGAGACCGCCCAGCACCTCGGCCAGCTGGAGGTGCAGCCGGGCCCGCCCGGGCGCCTCCAGCACCGTGCCGCCGTGCTCCAGCGCCCCGCGCAGCGCCCGCTCGGCCCCGTCCGCGTCCCCCAGGTGGTGGGCGAGGGCGGCGAGCCGGGACTCGTACTCCACCGCGAACCACGGCAGCCCGGCGGCCACGTACTCGGCCGCCGCCCGCTCGAACGCCTCGGCGGCGCCCGGCAGATCACCGGCGCGCGCGGCGACCTCGGCGAGCATCGCCCGCGCCTCCGCGGAGCGCGCGGCCAGCCGTACGTCCTGGCCGGTGCGGCCCCCGACCAGCGCCAGCACCTCCCGCGCGGCCGCCCCGGCGGCGGCCAGGACGGGCGCGGCGACCGGTCCGTGCGCCTCGTGCACCGGCCGCATCAGCACCCGCGCCCGCGCCATCAGCACGGACGCGGTCTGCCGCAGTCCGGTGCCCTCCTCGGCGTACAGCGCGAGGACCGCCTCGTACAGCGCGGCGACCTCGGCGAGCGCGCTCTCCAGGTCGCCTGCCAGCGCCCGTACGTACGCCCCTCGCGCGCGGGCCGCCAGCGCCTCGCCCGGATCGCCCGCCGCCGCGTACAGCCCGGCGGCCCGCTCGAACAGCGGTGCGCCCTCGGCGCCCCGGTCGATCGCCTCGTGCTCGGCGATCTCGGCCCGGTCCCGGTCGCTCAGAGCGGTGCCAGCGGTGCCATCGGTGTCAGCGGTGTCAGCGATGCCAGCGGCGCCCTCGGCGGCCCGCGCCACCGCCGCCCACGCCTCCACCGCGTGCGGCCGCAGCGTGC
>NZ_BAABKC010000079.1:0-121945 GCF_039543625.1 Streptomyces similanensis
TGAACCTGAAACCACGTCAACCCGCCCTGACCGGCTAGTCACCCACTCCCGCACAACGGGGGAACCTCAAACCGGAAGGCCCTCACCCGTTCAAGCCCCCCTCAGCCGAAACCTGGCTCACCCCGTCCACAACCTCCCGAGACAGAGCACCTAGCGCTTGTGCGTCCTCCATGAAGCCGGTGGAGGACGCGTCTTCCGTCGATCGACGACCACGCCCGTCGCGAGGGAGCCCGTCGCACCCGGCTGAGTGCCTGCTGCCAGACTTCAGCGCGTGACGATACAAGAGGGTCTGCCGTTTCCGCAGGATGCCGCTCAGCCTGGCATGCAGGAGTCGCGAGCGTTGGCGGCGAAGCACTCGCGCCGCAATTCGTTCCACACCTGGGATCCCCCGTGCGAGGCCATGGGAAGGATGCCGCGCGAGTGGCGGATCCAGTCCGGCCTTACGCAGCACATCCCCGATGACCTTGCCCCGTTCGTGGAGTGGTTCCACAACCAGCCGGAGGCGCGGGAGCGCTTCCGATGGGCGCTCCGCGACTCCCTCGATGAATTGCTCGACGGTCAGCGGACGGGTCGCTGGGCGTACCAGCACCTGACGAAGACCGAGAAGACGTATCTTGGCACGGCCGTCGAGGTGAACCTCACCAAAGAGTTCGCGATCGACAACGGCGTAGACCTCGACTGGTCCATAGCCGGCCTCGACATCGACTGCAAGTTCTCCAAGGACCTCGGTGGTTGGGAGATCCCGATGGAGATGTATCTGTGCGCCGACCACGGCGAGCGGGGTGGTCATGCCGACCATGCGGCAGTCGTGACCTGGATGAACGACGACACGAGCCAATGGGCCGCCGGCATAGTGCGGATCACCGATCAGCGCCTGCGCTGGAAGAGGGGGCGGGGGGCGAACGGCGACCGCGTCCGCGCATACAACCGAGACAACAAGCGCAAGCTCTCCGACGGAGCCAAGTCTGAGGTGTTCTGGCTCTGGGGTGGGCTCCAGACAGATCTGCCGGCGAACCTGCTGCTCCAGCTGGATCGCGAAGCACGCGTGCGGATTCTCACTGCGTCACTGCCGGGCCGGGCCTCGTCGGGCCAGCAGCGGGTGAGCCAGCTGTTCCGCGAGGTGCAGGACCGGCTCATCGGCCGACAGACCGTGTTGACCGTCGGCCAGCAGGACGACGCGCCGAAGCGCGCCCGCGACGCACGGCTAGATTTGCGCCCGGAGGGCATAGTCGTGCTGGGCCACCAAGGGTCACACCCACACGTCGCCCGTCAGCTCGAATTGCCGGTACCCATAAAAGGTGAGTGGATCTCCACCCGCCTCGTTCCTGTCTCATCCGACGATGCGCGACCGAAGTTCTCACTGGACGGCCAGTTCTGGGCGCGTGCGCGTGGGGCGGAGCTGTTGGATCCTGAGCCCGTCCCAGCGCCCAACCTTCCTGACAAGCGAAAGATTGATGGGCAGGCCCCCTGACCGGGCTGTAGCCCTCCAGGCTTTCCCCGGCAAAGGGCGTCACACGGTAGGCCGCAGGTCGTAGGCGGTGAACAGAGCCCCGCTGTGCGCCTTTACAGGTCCGAGTCCTGGCGCCGCCACACTGGGAAAACCCCCTTCGTCTTGGAAACGCAGTCGGAGGGGGTCTCTTCGTTCTCGACCACCGGGTCCCTGCTCGCCTGAGCGATGGTGCGTCCGGAACCTCGTGGGTGCCTGGGCTCACCGGCTTCCTCGGTCGTGCCCGCTCACACGGGCGCTCATCCCGGCACTGCGCGATGTCTCGCCAGTATGCTCTTCGGGTCTTTCCGCCCGGACCGGCCGACCAGGAGTGCACGATGTTCAAAGCTCGGATGACCACAGGTGTGTCGATCCTCGCCGCCGTCGCGGCCGGTACGTTGCTCCTGGGCTGCTCCGCCTCCGTCGAAACCAAGAAGTCCACGCCGCCGAAGCTGTCCGCTGCCAAGCTCTCCAGCACTCTCTCCGCGAAGCTCGCCGCCGCCACAGGGCAGCCTGAGCCGCATGTCTCCTGCCCCGAGGACCTCGTCGGCAAGGTCGGCACCACCACCCGTTGCACGCTCACGGCAGACGACGGGAGCACCTTGGGTGTGACGGTCAAGGTCACCTCCGTCGACGGAGACCAGATCCATTACGACTACCAGGCCGACAAGAAGGCTTCTCCAGCCACGAACTGACACCGTGTCGCGTGCCGAGGCGGACATGGCACTTGTCAGGAGCTGCTGTTCGAGGCCGCGACTGCTTGTCAGCCGCCCCCATCCGGCCGCCGCAACCTGAAGCCCGAACGGGTCACTACGTTCACACTCTTGCAACGACCCTGTGCCCAGGCCGGAGTTCGTCCTCATCCCCTTGCACGGCCGCAGACGCGAAGGCGCTACGGTACGAGCGGATCGGTGCGACGGGGGTGCCCGTCACGTCGGCACGCCGGTCAGCGGCAGACACGGGAGACAAGACTGATGGCAGAGGCGGTTCCGGGAAGCGGCGCGGCGGAGCATTCCGTCGGGATGAGGCTGAACCAGATACCAGGTGATGCCGGTGGCTCCCCGCCTCCGCCGGGACTGTTGGGCGGTCAGGACAAACTTGCCTCCACGCCGGCCCAGAAGCAGGCCGCGGCCCGTGCCATTGAGCAGAGCATCGAGCCCGACACCCGCAAGGCCGGAGACCACGCGGACAAGGAGACCACCACGGCGGTCAACGCTTTGCAGGTGGGATGGCGCACCTCGGGAGCGTTGCAGAAGGCGCATACGGCTTGGGGGGAGCAGGTGAAGAATTTGATGGCCATGCTCGCCGCGGACAAGGCGGCGCTGCGCCATGCCGACACCACCTTGCAGACCACGGACTACCAGGTCGGAGCGCACTCGAACTCGGTGCCGGTGCCGACGTCGGTGTTTCACGGGTACTGATCCGGCGGTGCCACGCACCTCAGTCACGGGGCACGGCCCCTCTCGCAGACGACATGGCAATGACAACGGGGACCCATGCCGACGTATCACGAGATCATGACGACCGATCTGTCTGCGCTCGCCACAGCCGCGGAGCAGTGGGGCGGGATGGCCAAGGAGTTCCACAAGCAGGAGACCGCCTACCGGCAGGACGTCTGCGGCATCACCCTGGGCCCCGGGTGGTCCGGGTTGAGCGCCGACGCCGCGAGCGGGCGCTTCGATCGCACGCTCAAACAGTTCCAGGCCGCCCAGGTCGAGGCCAAGGCTGTGGCCTCGTTGCTGCGTGAGGGGCACACGGACCTCACGAATCTCCGCAAGAAGGTCGAGTCGGCCCGGGCGGACGCCGTCAAGGCGGGCATGGCGGTCTCCGAGGGAGGCGTGGTCTCCTACGACACCTCGAAGCTGGGCGACGGCGAACGCATGGCCCTGCATCACGACCCTGACTACCAGCAGTCCGTGCGCAAGGCTGTCGCCTCCTGGCAGGCGGAGATCGATCGGCTAGTGAAGGACGTGGGTGACGCCGACACCGAGGTGGTGAACGCCCTCACCCGGGTCGTGATCGATTCCGACATCGGTGACGGCACACTCGCCGGCTTCAACGGCCATGCCCACGGTGACATCAAGACGTACGAGGACGAGGCCAAGCGCGAGGCCGCCCGAACCAAACCCGACGGATGGAAATCCGAGGGCAAGACCGAGACGTCCGGGCCCGACGTCGGCGCGAGCGCAGAGGGGCCGGACTACGGGGCCGGCAAATTGGGCGAAGCGGAGGCGCACGCCGACCTGGGGAGCGCGAGCGCCGAGGGCTCACTCACGAGAGGACCCTGGAAACTCGACGGGAAGGCCGAGGCCTACGCCGGCATCAAGGGCTCCGCCGCCGGTGGCTTCTCCAAGGATGGCGTAGAAGGAGACCTGAGCGCCTTCGCGGGAGGTGAGGGCTCGGTCGAGGGCAACGCCGGTGTGGGCCCGGTCGGCGTCTCCGCGAAGGCCGAGGGCATGGTCGGCGGTGAGGCGCACGCCGACGTGGGCGCCGGCAAGGACGGTGTGCACGCGGGTGCCGGTGCCTTCGCGGGCGCCAAGGGCGGCGGCGAGATCGGCGCCGACGTCGGAGGCGTCTCGGCGGGCTTCTCGGCCGAGGGCTGGGCCGGACCCGGTGCGGAGGCGGGCCTGGACTTCGGCAAGAACGAGCAGGGCGCGTGGGAATTCAAGACCGAAGTCGGTCTCTCCCCCGCCCTCGGCGGTGAAGTGGGCTTCGACTTCAGTGTAGACCCGGGCAAGGTCGTCGATACCGCGGGTGATCTGGCCGACGCCGTGGGCCATGGTGCGAGTTCGTTCGGGCATGCGGTCACCAGCGTGTTCTGAAGCCATCACCGACGTGCCGCGAACCGGTGCTCACACGGCGCATCCCCGTGGGTGCGCCGCCGGAGGAAGGAAACCCCACGATGTCGACGACCCTGCCGATCCCGATCCGGTTCGATGTGCCGCCCGGCTGGCGAGCCGCGTCTCCGGAGGAGGTCGGCGCACCCGGCGCGGCGTTCGTCGCGGTTCATCCGCCGTCGGACGCCGGCTTCACCGCGAACATCACTGTCGACGGCGAGTACCGCCCCGATTCGGCGTCGCTGCCGGAGATCGCCGAGGAATCGGTGCGTCACATGAACCGGTCCGTCGCCTCGGTCCTGGTCACCGACCGTCGTGAGACCGGCTCCGCGGATGCGCCCGGCCTCACCCAGACCCTGGCGTTCTCGGTCGTCGTCGGCGGACGCAGTCACGACCTCGTCCAGTCGCAGGTGTATCTGGCCATGCTCGATGTCGACGATCCGCACCGACGGGCCGTGATCCGCTTGGCTTTCACCTCTTCGGCGTCGCAGCATTCCGCCCTGCTGGACGACTTTCAGGACGTGGTGCGCTCCGTACGCCCGGGTGGGAGTACGACGTCGTAGCGGCGGTACGCGAGCGGACGAGCCTTGTGCCGTCAACCCCGTCTTCCATAGGTTGGCCCCATGGGACTCTTCGACAAGCTGACCGGCACTCAGCGCCCGCCAGAGGGGGTGTCGCCCGTTGCGCGGGAGGCGTTGCGCGAGGCGCTGCTCGGGCTCAGCCGGCCCGAGGTTCCCTACGTCGTTCGCTACGGCGGCGGTGAGCAGTGCGATCTGCTGGCGGAGTGGCGGTTGCGGGAGCCGGCGTGGCGACACGTCTTCGTCCAGTCCCAGATCAGTCACGCCGTCCGGATCCGGATGCGGCTGGATCACCGGGAGAACGAGGTCCGCGCCCTTGAGGAGCAGTGGGAGCTGAGCCGGACCGACAGCCCGACGGGGCTCCAGGTCACCTCGGAGTACACGCGCGGGCCGAGCCGGACCGTCAGCCGCCGGTGGACCATCGGGCGCGGGACCGACGGGCACATCGAGGCGACGGAGACCTTCCGTTTCGACAGCGCCCAGCTGCGCGAGCCGCTGCGCGACACCGTCCTCGGCTCCGGCTGGACCTGGCGCGGCGTGGTCTTCGGCAAGCTGTGAGGGCGTCGGCCACGGGCGCCGGCGCGAGCGGAGCCTCCGGGGGAGCCGGGCACGAGTGTCAGTGCCCCGGTGCACACTTAGCCCATGTCCTCGCGTCGCAGAGTCTGTCCCGTGTGCCGTCGTGAGATCGCCGTCGTCGCCGGCCGGTACGCGCGGCACGATCCGCCCGGCGCACGCGAGAGCGGTGAGCTGACGTCCTGTCCCGGCTCCCGCAGCACCGCCCAACTCGGGGCCGCGCAGCCGTCGCTGGACGGGTACGTCGTCCCCGAGTTCCCCGGGCAGCTCACGCTGTTCTAGCCGGCCCGCGCCTCTGGCCGGACTCGCGGTTCGGGCCGACTCGCCGTTCCGGCGGGCCCGCCGCCCGGGCCGGTCCCCAAGTTCAGTTGCCCGCCACCGACTTCACCGCCACCGACACCGGCGTCGAGCCCGCCACGAGTTCCAGGGTCAGCCCGGCCGTCGCCGGCGTGTCCACCAACTCGGCGAGGACCGTGGCCACGTCGTCGCGGGTCACCGAACCCCGGCCCGTGCTGGCCTCCAGCCGCACCTGGCCCGTGCCGGGCTCGTCCGTCAGCGAACCGGGGCGCAGGATCGTCCAGTCCAGCGCCTCCTGGGCGCGTACGTGGTCGTCCGCCTCGCCCTTGGCCCGCAGGTACACGTCGAACACCTCGTCGCCCGCGTGACCCGCGTCGGCGCCCATCGCCGACACCACCACATGGCGCCGCACCCCCGCCCGGACGGCCGCGTCGGCGAACAGCACCGCCGCGCCCTTGTCCACCGTGTCCTTGCGGCCCGCGCCGCTGCCCGGTCCGGCGCCCGCCGCGAACACCGCCGCGTCCGCGTCCCGCAGCCGTTCCGCGACCTCCTCGACCGAGGCCGACTCCAGGTCCAGCACGATCGGTTCGGCGCCGGCCGCGCGGAGATCGTCGGACTGTTCGGCGCGGCGGACGATCCCCGCCGCCTCGTCCCCGCGCGCGGCGAGCAACCGCTCCAGCCGCAGCGCGATCTGACCATGACCCCCAGCGATGACAATGCGCATGTTTCCGACCGTACGCCCGGACAGCCCCATCCGCCGCACAACCCCGGCCACACCCTAGGCACACGCCCCACCGCGCTCCTACGCGCCGGGGCGCGCACACCACCTCACGCCGCACCCCCGCGCACGCCGCACCCCACGCACGCCGTACACCTCGCGCTGCCCCCGCCCCCTCAGGACAACTCCCCCCGCCCCTGCCGCGGCAGCCCCAGTTCCACCGCCGCCGCGGAGTCGCAGAACTCCCGTACCGCGCTGATCCGCGCCACCACGCGCCCCCGGTGCACCACGATCCGGCTGTACGCGAGGGACAGCGCCGACGCGAGCCCCTCGCCGCGCACCGCGAGGAGTTCGGCCGGGAAACCGGCCTCCACGCGCACCGCGGGCAGACCGAGCACCGAGCGGGCCGACGCGCTCACCGCGTCGTAGGCGTCCTCGGGGCGCAGCCCGTAGCGCGAGGCCAGCAGGTAGGCGGCCTCCAGCGGGTCCCCGCGCCCCACCGGGTTCGACAGGTCGCGCAGCGCACCGCTGCCCGCGGCCACCCGCACCCCGGCCGCCCGCAGCAGCCGTACCGGAGCGGTCCCGGGCTCCTCCGCGCCCGCGCAGCCGCCCTGCGGCAGGCAGACCACCGTCACCCCGGCCGCGGCCAGCTGGTCGGCGGCGCGCGCGGCCGCCTCGGCGGGCAGCCGGGCCAGGCCGCCGCACGGCCCCAGGGTCACCCCGGGCCGCAGGCCGCCCGCCAGCGCCGCGATCCGCGCCAGCCGGGCCGGATCGGCGCCGTCGGTGTGCAGGTCGACCGCGCAGCCGTGCTCGGAGGCGACCTCCAGCACGGCCTCCACGTAGCCGGTGGGATCCGGGTCCACGTCCGGACAGCCGCCCACCACCCCCGCGCCCATCTTCACCGCGTCCCGCAGCATCGCCAGCCCGTCCGCGCCGGCCGCCCCGGTCAGCACCCGCGGCACCGCCACCGCAGTCAGCTCGGCGAGCCCGTGCAGCGCCCGCCGCGCCCGCAGGACCGCCGTCAGGGCGCCCAGCCCCTGGACGTCGCCGACGCGCACGTGCGCGCGCTGGGCGGTCGCCCCGTGGCCGAGTTGCAGCAGCGCGGCCTCGGTCGCCCGGCGCTGGACGTCCTCCGCGTCGTACGACACCGGTCCGCCGGCGTCGGCGGTCAGGGCCGTGTCGGCGTGGGCGTGCGGTTCGGCGGGGGCCGGCAGCAGCAGGTAGCCGGTCAGGTCCACCCGGGGCCCGCGGGTCGCGTCCAGGCTGCCGGCCGTGCCGACCGCCTCGATGCGCCCGCCGGCCAGCCGTACGTCCACGGCCCGGCCGTCGGTCAGCCGGGCCCCGCACAGCAGCAGACCGTCCGGACCCGGTGACCCCGACGGTTCCGGCGGCTCGGGCGGTTCCGGCGAGGACGGCGGGTGGGGCGGCTGCGGCTGACCGGGGGGCATCGCACTCCAGCTACGGGGGACGACAGCTACGGGGAACGGCGAGGGACTGCTGCGGGAACGGCACGGGACGACAGCCGAGGGGCCGGCGCAAGATCACGCAGAGTGAGTCGAGCCTAGGGTCGCCGCCCGCGCGGACGGGGGAGGAGCGCAATAGTCGTACCGGTGTGGCACGAGGTCAGCGGGGTGCGGAGACGTCGGCGGCGGGGGCGCGGGAACGGATTTGGGCGAACGGCCGGGGACCGTGTAATGTCTTCATCGCTCGCCCCAATAGCTCAGTCGGCAGAGCGTCTCCATGGTAAGGAGAAGGTCTACGGTTCGATTCCGTATTGGGGCTCTGGTGTGAGAGGTTCCCGTCGCAAGGCGGGAACTGATCTCATCAAAGCGGTGTAGCTCAGTCGGTAGAGCAAGCGGCTCATAATCGCTGTGTCACCGGTTCAAGTCCGGTCACCGCTACTGACAGTAGCCGATTGCGGGGTCGGTCCTTCGATCGGCTACTCTTTCCTGCGTTAAACAGTCCATCCGTTCGTCTTAGGAGCACTCACGTGGCTGCCACCGACGTCCGCCCGAAGATCACGCTGGCCTGCGTGGAGTGCAAGGAGCGGAACTACATCACCAAGAAGAACCGGCGTAACAACCCGGATCGTCTGGAGATGAAGAAGCACTGCCCGCGTTGCAATGCGCACACCGCGCACCGCGAAACGCGATAAAACAGGCTCATCCATGAGGCCGTCCCCACACCAGGGGGCGGCCTCATGGTGTTTCACACAGCTGACACCAGGAGGTGCCGGGCCATGGCGCTCGACCAGTCCTTCGTGGGGCGGTCCTACCCGCCCACCGACCCCTACGAGGTGGGCCGGGAGAAGATCCGGGAGTTCGCGGAGTCGGTGGGGGACGCCAATCCGGCGTACACGGACCCGGAGGCCGCCAAGGCGCTGGGCCACCCGGATGTGATCGCCCCGCCGACCTTCGTCTTCGCGATCACCTTCAAGGCCGCGGGCCAGGTCATCCACGACCCGCAGCTCGGCCTCGACTACAGCCGTGTGGTGCACGGCGACCAGAAGTTCGCCTACGCCCGCCCCGTGCGCGCCGGTGACCGGCTGACCGTCACCACCACCATCGAGGCGATCAAGTCCATGGCCGGGAACGACATCCTGGACGTCCGCGGCGAGGTGCGCGACGAGGCCGGCGAGCACGTCGTGACCGCCTGGATCAAGCTGGTGGCCCGCGCGGCCGAGGGGGCGTGAGGAAGCGATGACGGCGAAGATCGCCTACGACGACGTCGAGGTCGGCACCGAACTGCCGGCCCAGTCCTTCCCCGTGACCCGCGCCGCCCTCGTCCAGTACGCGGGCGCCTCCGGGGACTTCAACCCGATCCACTGGAACGAGCGGTTCGCCAAGGAGGTCGGGCTGCCGGACGTGATCGCGCACGGCATGTTCACCATGGCCGAGGCGATCCGCGTCGTCACCGACTGGACCGGCGACCCGGGCTCCGTCGTCGAGTACGGCGTCCGCTTCACCAAGCCGGTCGTCGTCCCCGACGACGACAAGGGCGCCCTGATCGAGGTCGCCGGCAAGGTCGGGGCCAAGCTCGACGACAACACGGTGCGGATCGACCTGACCGTCACCAGCGCCGGCCAGAAGGTCCTCGGCATGTCCCGGGCGGTCGTACGCCTGGCCTGACGGCCCCTGGAGCGCCTGGAGCGCCCTGACGCCCACCTGCGGCACGCCGCCCCCGGCCCACCCGGCCCACCTGCGGCACGCCGCCCCCGGCCCACCCGGCCCGCGGGCGGCGCGCCGCCGGACGACGGGCTCCCAGCGACCGGCCCGCGCACGGGCCGGCGGCCCGCGGTCTCGTAGTCTGGGCCCGTGCAGGTACTCCACGACGCGCCCCTCGCCCCGCTGACCACCTTCCGGCTGGGAGGCCCCGCGACCCGGCTGATCACCGCGACCACCGACGCCGAGGTGATCGACGCCGTGCGCGAGGCCGACGCCGCCGGCACCCCGCTGCTCGTCATCGGCGGCGGCTCCAACCTGGTCATCGGCGACAAGGGCTTCGACGGCACCGCCCTGCGCATCGCCACCCGCGGCTTCGCGCTCAGCGGCACGACGCTGGAGCTGGCCGCGGGCGAGGTGTGGAGCGACGCCGTCGCCCGCACCGTCGAGGCCGGACTCGCCGGCGTCGAATGCCTCTCCGGCATCCCCGGCTCCGCCGGCGCCACCCCGATCCAGAACGTCGGGGCGTACGGCCAGGAGGTCTCCGCCACGATCACCGAGGTCGTCGCCTACGACCGCACGGCCGGCGAGACGGTGACCCTGACCAACGCCGAGTGCGCGTTCTCCTACCGGCACAGCCGCTTCAAGGACCAGCCCGAGCGGTACGTCGTCCTGCGCGTCCGCTTCCGGCTGGAGGACGCCGGCGGCCTGTCCGCCCCCGTCAAGTACGCCGAGACGGCCCGCGTGCTGGGCGTCGAGGCGGGCGACCGGGTCGCCCTCGCCACCGCCCGCGACACGGTGCTCAAGCTGCGCGCCGGCAAGGGCATGGTGCTCGACCCCGAGGACCACGACACCTGGTCGGCCGGGTCCTTCTTCACCAACCCGATCCTCACCGACACCGCCTTCGCCGCCTTCCGCGCCCAGGCGCGCGAACGGCTGGGCGAGGGCGTCGAACCACCCGCCTACCCGGCCGGCCAGGGCCGTACCAAGACCTCGGCGGCCTGGCTGATCGACAAGGCCGGCTTCACCAAGGGCTACGGCAGCGGACCGGCCCGCATCTCCACCAAGCACACGCTCGCCCTCACCAACCGCGGCGGCGCCACCACCGAGGACCTGCTCGCCCTGGCCCGCGAGGTCGTGGCCGGCGTCCGGGACGCCTTCGGGGTCACCCTGGTCAACGAGCCGGTGACGGTCGGCGTCAGCGTCTGAGCCGTCGCGGGCGGCGAAGGCGGCCGAGCCGCCCGGGCCGGCGTCAGGGGCTGTCACAGGCATCGCATAGGGTCGGTTCCCGTTCGACAGGGAGGGGAACAACCATGCGGGGCGGACGAAGAGGGGGCGCCGTCGTGGCGGCGGCCGTGCTGGCCGGTGTGCTCGCCACGGGCTGCGGGCCCTCGGCCACGCCGGGCGGCGACGACGCCGGCCGCGGGACGCCGACCGCACCGCCGACTCCCAAGGGCCCCGTGCGGATCGTCGAGTCGCTCGCCCCCGACGGCACCACCGTCCGCGTCGGCTCCCCGGCCGCGAAGACCGTCGTCACGGTCTACGAGGACCTGCGCTGCCCGGTCTGCGAGGAGTTCGAGACCCAGGGCGGGGCCGGCGCCCTGCGCGGGATGGTCCGCTCCGGCGAGGTGCGGGTGGAATACACGCTCGCCTCCTTCCTGGACGCCCGGCTCGGCGGCCACGGCTCCGAGAGGGCCGCCAACGCCCTGCGCGCCGCCCTGGACGCGGGCAGGTTCGCCGAGTACCACGACGTGCTCTACGCCCACCAGCCCGAGGAGAGCGTCGACGGCTACACCGACGCGTACCTGCTGAAGCTGGCCGGCCAGGTGAAGGGCCTGCGCGGCAAGGAGTTCGACGCCGCGGTCAAGGGCATGAAGTACCGCGGCTTCGTGACCGCCTCCGAACGCGCCTTCGACACCTCGGGCGCGACCGGCACGCCCACCATGAAGGTCAACGGCAGGATCGTCGACGACTGGCTGGCGGGCGGCCTCTTCGACGCGGGCATGCTGCCCACGGTGATCCGGACGATGGCCGAGGACTGACCGAGCCGCCGCCCGGCGTCCGCCACCCGGCCCCGCGATCGGACCCACGCCATCAGCCTCAGGCCGTCAGCCAGTCGTCCACGCCCGACAGCAGCTTCTCGCGCAGGTCCTCCGGGGCCGCCGAGGCGCGGATCGACTGGCGGGCCAGCTCGGCCAGCTCGGCGTCCGTGAAGAAGTGGTGGCGGCGGGCGATGTCGTACTGGGCCGCCAGGCGCGAGCCGAACAGCAGCGGGTCGTCGGCGCCGAGCGCCATCGGCACGCCGGCCTCGAAGAGCGTGCGCAGCGGAACGTCCTCGGGCTTCTCGTAGACGCCGAGGGCCACGTTGGAGGCCGGGCACACCTCGCAGGTCACGCCCCGGTCGGCGAGCCGGCTCAGCAGGCGCGGGTCCTCCGCCGCGCGCACCCCGTGGCCGATCCGCCGCGCTTCCAGGTCGTCCAGGCAGTCGCGGACCGAGGCCGGGCCGGTCAGCTCGCCGCCGTGCGGGGCCGCGAATAGGCCGCCCTCGCGGGCGATCGCGAACGCCCGGTCGAAGTCGCGGGCCATGCCCCGGCGCTCGTCGTTGGACAGCCCGAAGCCGACCACGCCGCGGTCGCGGTAGCGCACGGCCAGCCGGGCCAGCGTGCGGGCGTCCAGCGGATGCTTCATCCGGTTGGCCGCCACCAGGACCCGCATCCCGAGACCGGTGTCGCGCGACGCCGCCTCGACCGCGTCCAGGATGACCTCCAGCGCCGGGATCAGCCCGCCGAGCCGGGGCGCGTACGACGTCGGGTCGACCTGGATCTCCAGCCAGCCCGAGCCGTCCCTGATGTCCTCCTCGGCGGCCTCGCGCACCAGCCGCTGGATGTCCTCGGGCTCGCGCAGGCAGGAACGCGCCGCGTCGTACAGCCGCTGGAAGCGGAACCAGCCCCGTTCGTCGGTCGCCCGCAGTTTCGGCGGCTCACCGCTGAACAGGGCGTCCGTCAGCGCCTCGGGCAGGCGCACGCCGTACTTGTCGGCCAGTTCCAGCAGGGTGGTGGGCCGCATCGACCCGGTGAAGTGCAGGTGCAGATGGGCCTTCGGCAGGTCAGAGACATCACGTACACGCTCCATTCCCAGATCCTGCCGCACGCCGGGGCCCCACCGGTAGCCGTTTCCCCGTTCGTGAGCTTGCTCGCACGCACAAACGAGGGGGCCGGTCCAACCGACTCACGTGAGTAGGTTGAACCGGCCCGTAACGCCCCGCGAAGCAGGCGGGCGCGTCAGTCCCGCGCCTCCGCCAGCAGCTTCTGGATCCGGCTCACGCCCTCCACCAGGTCCTCGTCACCGAGGGCGTAGGACAGGCGCAGGTAGCCCGGCGTGCCGAAGGCCTCGCCCGGGACGACCGCGACCTCGGCCTCCTCCAGGATCAGGGCGGCCAGCTCCACGGAGTCCTGCGGGCGCTTGCCGCGGATCTCCTTGCCGAGCAGCGCCTTCACCGACGGGTAGGCGTAGAACGCGCCCTCGGGCTCCGGGCAGAGCACGCCGTCGATCTCGTTGAGCATCCGCACGATGGTCTTACGGCGGCGGTCGAAGGCCTCGCGCATCGTCGCGACCGCCGCCAGGTCGCCGGAGACGGCGGCGAGGGCGGCGGCCTGGGCGACGTTGGAGACGTTGGAGGTGGCGTGCGACTGGAGGTTGGTCGCCGCCTTGACCACGTCCTTGGGGCCGATGACCCAGCCCACCCGCCAGCCGGTCATGGCGTACGTCTTGGCCACGCCGTTGACGACGACGCACTTGTCGCGCAGCTCGGGCAGGAGCGCCGGCAGGGACACGGAGACCGCGTCGCCGTACACCAGGTGCTCGTAGATCTCGTCGGTCAGCACCCACAGGCCGTGCTCCAGCGCCCAGCGGCCGATCGCCTCGGTCTCGGCCTCGGAGTACACCGCGCCGGTCGGGTTGGAGGGCGAGACGAAGAGGACGACCTTGGTCTTCTCGGTGCGGGCGGCCTCCAGCTGCTCGACCGAGACCCGGTAGCCGGTGGTCTCGTCGGCGACGACCTCGACCGGGACGCCGCCGGCCAGGCGGATCGACTCCGGGTACGTCGTCCAGTACGGCGCCGGCACGATGACCTCGTCGCCCGGGTCGAGGATCGCGGCGAAGGCCTCGTAGATGGCCTGCTTGCCGCCGTTGGTGACCAGGATCTGGGAGACGTCCGGCTCCCAGCCCGAGTCGCGCAGCGTCTTCGCGGCGATCGCGGCCTTCAGCTCGGGCAGACCGCCGGCCGGCGTGTAGCGGTGGAACTTGGGGTTCTTGCAGGCCTCGATCGCGGCCTCGACGATGTAGTCCGGAGTCGGGAAGTCGGGCTCACCCGCGCCGAAGCCGATCACCGGACGCCCGGCGGCCTTCAGGGCCTTGGCCTTGGCGTCCACGGCGAGGGTGGCGGACTCGGAGATCGCGCCGACTCGGGCGGAGACCCGGCGCTCGGTGGGAGGGGTTGCAGCGCTCATACCGCCCATCGTTCCAGACCGCGAACGCCGCGGGCACACGGGTTTCACCCACTGGGCAGGACCGGTCTACGACGTGAACACCCATCCGGATCCGTGCTCCGGCCAGGCGATCTTCGTCCCGGGCCGCCGCCGGGCGTCGCGCGCGGGACATCCAAGAACACTTTCTGTTCGACGCTGGGCCGCGGACCACGTACACTCTCACCTCGTTGGCCTTCAGCAGCCGCCGCACCCGGTGCGCACCGGGCATCCGGTCGGATGCGGTACGTTGGGGGACACACAAAGGGTCGTAGCTCAATTGGTAGAGCACTGGTCTCCAAAACCAGCGGTTGGGGGTTCAAGTCCCTCCGGCCCTGCTACACACACCTTCGCCAGGGATGTGTGCGCGCATGTACGTACAGAAATGCACCGCCGTGCGGCTCGACCGGGCGCGGCACGGCCACGACCCGGAATCAGGTGAGGACGCATGACGGACGCCGTGGGCTCCATCGACACGCCTGATGCCCAGGACGAGGTGGCGGAGTCCAAGAAGAAGCCCCGCAAGGGCGGCAAGCGCGCCAAGAAGGGCCCGCTGAAGCGTCTTGCGCTCTTCTACCGGCAGATCGTCGCGGAGCTCCGCAAGGTCGTCTGGCCGACGCGTGGCCAGCTGTCGTCGTACACCACCGTGGTGATCTTCTTCGTCGCCATCATGATCGCCCTGGTGACCGTGATTGACTATGGGCTCAACCACGCGGCCAAGTACGTCTTCGGCTGAGCCAAGAGCGAAGGGCGCCGTGGTTACCGGCGCCCCTTTTCGCATGTTCCACCCCTATGTATCCAGGAAGAAGCAGCCACCGTGTCTGACCCGAACCTGAACGACGCCGTCGAGCCGACCGAGTCCGTGGATGACGAGCTCGACATCGTCGAAGGCGCCGACGAGGTCGACGAGGCCGAGGCTGTCGAGGCCGCCGCGGGCGAGCCGGCCGAGGAGGCCGCGCTGCACGTCGAGGACGAGGCCGCCGACGAAGAGGCCGTCGAGGACGAGGCGGAGGACGCTGAGACCGACGACGCCGAGGCCGGCGAAGAGGCCGTCGCTCAGGAGCCCGAGCCCGAGGTGGACCCGGTCACCAAGCTCCGCGAGGAGCTGCGCACGCTGCCCGGCGAGTGGTACGTGATCCACACCTACGCCGGCTACGAGAAGCGCGTGAAGGCCAACCTGGAGCAGCGCGCCGTCTCGCTGAACGTCGAGGACTTCATCTACCAGGCCGAGGTGCCCGAGGAAGAGATCGTCCAGATCAAGAACGGCGAGCGCAAGACCGTCCGGCAGAACAAGCTGCCCGGTTACGTCCTCGTCCGCATGGATCTGACGAACGAGTCCTGGGGCGTCGTCCGCAACACCCCGGGCGTCACCGGCTTCGTCGGCAACGCCTACGACCCCTACCCGCTGTCCCTGGACGAGATCGTGAAGATGCTCGCCCCGGAGGCGGAGGAGAAGGCCGCCCGCGAGGCCGCCGAGGCCGAGGGCAAGCCGGCGCCGCAGCGCAAGGTCGAGGTCCAGGTGCTGGACTTCGAGGTCGGCGACTCGGTCACCGTCACCGACGGCCCGTTCGCCACGCTCCAGGCGACCATCAACGAGATCAACGCCGACTCGAAGAAGGTCAAGGGCCTCGTCGAGATCTTCGGCCGCGAGACCCCGGTCGAGCTGAGCTTCGACCAGATCCAGAAGAACTAGTTCTTTCTGGACGAACCGCTTCCGCGCAGGTCAGGCGGGCTGCTCGCAGCCGGTCTGACCTGCGCGGTTTTCAGCCGCACAGCTATACCCGTTATCGTTGTGCGGTATGCCTGCGTCCGGGTGGTTTCCCGGAGGCGGGCAGGACCCGAATCGAAAGGACCCGGAGAGCCATGCCTCCCAAGAAGAAGAAGGTCACGGGGCTCATCAAGCTCCAGATCAACGCCGGTGCGGCGAACCCGGCGCCGCCGGTCGGTCCGGCGCTCGGTCAGCACGGCGTGAACATCATGGAGTTCTGCAAGGCCTACAACGCCGCGACCGAGTCGCAGCGTGGCTGGGTCATCCCGGTGGAGATCACGGTCTACGAGGACCGTTCCTTCACCTTCGTGACCAAGACCCCGCCGGCCGCGAAGATGATCCTCAAGGCCGCTGGTGTCGAGAAGGGCTCCGGCGAGCCCCACAAGACCAAGGTCGCGAAGATCACCGACGCGCAGGTCCGCGAGATCGCGCAGACCAAGCTGCCCGACCTCAACGCCAATGACCTGGACGCCGCCGCGAAGATCATCGCCGGCACCGCGCGTTCCATGGGCATCACGGTCGAGGGCTGAACCCCACCTTCGTAGTCATGCGGCCGTGAAACGCCGCACGTGGCAGGGCCTGCTCGGCCCGTACCACGACTCCTTTCCACACCACAGGAGCAGTTGTGAGCAAGCGCAGCAAGGCTCTCCGCGCTGCGGACGCCAAGATCGACCGGGAGAAGCAGTACGCCCCGCTCGAGGCCGTCCGTCTCGCCAAGGAGACCTCCACGACCAAGTTCGACGGCACCGTCGAGGTCGCCTTCCGCCTGGGTGTCGACCCGCGCAAGGCCGACCAGATGGTCCGTGGCACCGTGAACCTTCCGCACGGCACCGGCAAGACCGCCCGGGTCCTGGTCTTCGCGACCGGTGACCGTGCTGCGGCCGCGGAGGCCGCGGGCGCCGACATCGTCGGCTCCGACGAACTGATCGACGAGGTGGCGAAGGGTCGTCTGGACTTCGACGCCGTCGTCGCCACCCCGGACCTCATGGGCAAGGTCGGCCGCCTCGGCCGCGTCCTCGGCCCGCGTGGTCTGATGCCGAACCCGAAGACCGGCACCGTCACCCCCGACGTGGCCAAGGCCGTCACCGACATCAAGGGCGGCAAGATCGAGTTCCGCGTCGACAAGCACTCGAACCTGCACTTCATCATCGGCAAGACGTCGTTCGACGACGACAAGCTGGTGGAGAACTACGGCGCCGCGCTGGAGGAGATCCTCCGTCTGAAGCCGTCCGCCGCCAAGGGTCGCTACATCAAGAAGGCCGCCATCAGCACCACGATGGGCCCCGGCATCCAGATCGACCCGAACCGCACCCGCAACCTCCTCGTCGAGGAGGACCCGGCCGCGGTCTGAGCCTCCGGCTCACATCGGTCGACGACGAGCCCCGCAACCGAACGGTTGCGGGGCTCGTCCCTTTTCCTGGAGTCCACTGGAGTCCGCTGGAGTCCAATGGATTCCCCTCGGATTCCGGTGGGACTTTCTGTGAGACGTCTGTACGGCTCTTCCGTACGGTTGTCAGTGGTCCGCGCTAGCGTGCGGGACACAGCGAACGCATAGGGGTGGGGCGAAATGACGAACAGGACCGTACGCCGGACGACGCTCTCGATCGCGGCGGTGGCCGCGCTGACGGGGGTGGCGGCCTGCGGATCCGGATCCGGTTCCGGCGGCGGCCAGGGCGGCAGGGGATCGCTCCCGATGAGCCCCGTGGCGGCCCTGAGGGCGGCCGAGACGTCCACCGCGAAGGCCGACTCGGCCCGGGTCGAGTCGACCACCAGCATGGGCACCCTGATGTCCATGAAGGCGGACGGCTCGCTCGCCTGGGGCCACGGCCTCACCGGCACGATGACGATCACGTACACCGGCGGCACCGCGGCCGAGACGCTGCGCAAGCTCGGCAACACGAAGACCGAGGCGCGCTACCTGCCCGAGGGCTACTACACGAAGATGAGCGACCAGTACGCCGGCGCGCTGGGCGGCAAGCACTGGCTCAAGTACGCCTACGCCGACCTCGCCAAGGCGGCCGGCGGCTCCGGCGCGTACCTCACGGACCAGATGCAGAACAGCACGCCGAACCAGGGCGTGCGCCTCCTGCTGGCCTCCGGCGACGTGAAGAAGGTCGGTGAGGACCAGGTCGCCGGACAGCGGGCCACGCACTACGCGGGCACGGTGAACGTCGCCGACTTCGCCGACAAGACCAACCACAACCTCTCGGCCGGCCAGCTCGCCTCGCTGAAGAAGCAGCTCGGCCAGGCCGGCATCAGCACCGAGACCGTGGACATCTGGATCAACGACCAGAACCTGCTGGTGAAGAAGACCGAGAAGGCCGACACCACGAACGGCGCCATGGCCACCACCGCGGTCTACCGCGACTACGGCGTGAAGGTCTCGGTCACCGCGCCGCCGGCGGGCGACACCGCGGACTTCGCGGAGCTGCTCAAGCAGCAGGGCGCCGGGGCCGACTCCGCCTCCGGCAGCGCCACCGCCCCGGCCGGCTCCTGACCGCACGGGACGCCGCCGCACGAGCCGTACGGCCCGGTGCCCGCCGGGCCGGCGTCACCCGCCCGGCGGGCCGCGTCGCGCGGATTTGCCTGGCGGCGTCCCGTTCGCGTACGCTCCTCAGGAAGCCAAAGACCGCTGGTCGTTGCCGTGCACTCGTACGAGGGTGCGGTGGCCGAAGGATCCGCTGTATATGCGGACGACCCGCGCAGGTGACTGTGGAAGAACTCCCGGTGTGCGCACGCTCATGGCGTGTGTCCGACCGGTCGAGTCCGCCCCGTGCCCTGCGCCGGGGCGTTTCGTTTTCTCAGTCCTCCTTCGGGTCCGCGCGGTCCGAATCACCCGGAAGGAGGCCGAGGCTCTATGGCGAGGCCCGACAAGGCTGCCGCGGTGGCCGAGCTGACGGACAAGTTCCGCAACTCGAACGCCGCCGTGCTGACCGAGTACCGCGGTCTCACCGTGGCGCAGCTCAAGACGCTGCGCCGTTCGCTCGGTGAGAACGCCCAGTACGCCGTGGTGAAGAACACGCTGACCAAGATTGCGGCCAACGAGGCCGGGATCACGACGCTGGACGACCAGTTCAATGGTCCGACGGCTGTCGCCTTCATCACCGGTGACCCGGTGGAGTCGGCGAAGGGTCTCCGTGACTTCGCCAAGGACAACCCCAATCTCGTCATCAAGGGCGGTGTCCTTGACGGCAAGGCGCTGTCCGCCGACGAGATCAAGAAGCTTGCGGACCTCGAGTCCCGCGAGGTTCTGCTCTCCAAGCTGGCGGGTGCCTTCAAGGGCAAGCAGTCCCAGGCTGCTTCGCTCTTCCAGGCGCTCCCCTCGAAGCTCGTCCGCACCGTGGACGCGCTTCGCGCCAAGCGCGACGAGCAGGGCGGTGCCGAGTAACTCGGCTCGCTTTCTGACCCTGGCCGCCTGAGCGGCACGGGTCGCAGCGGGCCCGACGTCTACGCAGCAATGCCGTAAGGCACACGCCCGCCTCACCCAGTACATCCGGCACCTGCCGATCAGTGGAAGGATCGCCCATCATGGCGAAGCTCACCCAGGACGACCTCCTCGCCCAGTTCGAGGAGATGACCCTCATCGAGCTCTCCGAGTTCGTGAAGGCCTTCGAGGAGAAGTTCGACGTCACCGCCGCCGCGGCCGCCCCGGTCGTCGTCGCCGGTGGTGCCGCTGGTGGCGCCGCCGAGGCCGTCGAGGAGAAGGACGAGTTCGACGTCGTCCTCACCGGCGCCGGCGACAAGAAGATCCAGGTCATCAAGGTCGTGCGCGAGCTGACCTCCCTCGGCCTGAAGGAGGCCAAGGACCTGGTCGACGGTGCGCCGAAGCCCGTCCTGGAGAAGGTCAACAAGGAGGCCGCGGACAAGGCCAAGGAGTCCCTCGAGGGCGCCGGCGCCTCCGTCGAGGTCAAGTAACACCTCCTCGGGTCCGCACGGACTCCTGCGTGCCGCCGGCGGCCCGCGGAACGTTCCTCAGGACGGTCCGCACCGGGCTGTAACGCGAACGCACCGAAGAGCGATCATCCATCCGGGTGGTCGCTTTTCGCGTTCCCGGGGGGTGGCTGTGGCGGCCTTGCACCCCACACCGGGAGGGGTAAGGTGATCTTCGTCGTGCCTCAGGAGACCACCGGCGGCGGGCCGCACGTGACGATCGCGGCATCCGGTTCGGGCCGGGGAGGCCTTGACGAACCGCACGCAGCGCGCAATTCTCAGGACGCGTCGTCACGAGGATCCGAATCCGAGGCATGGATCGACGGCGAAGAGGGCAGTATCAACCTGGCGTTGAGGGCAGCAGGCCATAGGGCGGTGACGACGACGAGGGTTATGGCAGACCGGCACACCGGCACTGGA
Source organism: Streptomyces similanensis (assembly GCF_039543625.1). Classification (NCBI taxonomy): domain Bacteria; kingdom Bacillati; phylum Actinomycetota; class Actinomycetes; order Kitasatosporales; family Streptomycetaceae; genus Streptomyces; species Streptomyces similanensis. The sequence continues at coordinate 20,292 of NZ_BAABKC010000079.1, forward strand.
CATCAGTGGGCCAAGTGGCTACACTGACCCTTTGCGCTGCCTGTTAGCTGTCCCCTGCCCGTCACCAGGGGCATGCCCTCACCCGAGCATCGAAGACCGGACCGCACCTGACCTGGCCCACCCAGCCACGTCGGGCACTGTCTGTCCCGATGGCCGGAAGAGGGGCCGGTACGCGCGTAGTGAGTCCGAGCCCTCGGAAGGACCCCCTCTTGGCCGCCTCGCGCAACGCCTCGACCGCGAATACGAACAACGCCGCCAGCACCGCCCCGCTGCGCATTTCCTTTGCAAAGATCAAGGAGCCCCTCGAGGTTCCGAACCTTCTCGCGCTGCAAACCGAGAGCTTCGACTGGCTGCTCGGCAACGACGCGTGGAAGGCTCGCGTCGAGGCGGCTCTGGAGTCCGGTCAGGACGTCCCCACCAAGTCCGGTCTGGAGGAGATCTTCGAGGAGATCTCCCCGATCGAGGACTTCTCCGGGTCGATGTCGCTGACGTTCCGCGACCACCGCTTCGAGCCGCCGAAGAACAGCATCGACGAGTGCAAGGAGCGCGACTTCACGTTCGCCGCCCCGCTCTTCGTCACGGCCGAGTTCACCAACAACGAGACCGGCGAGATCAAGTCCCAGACGGTCTTCATGGGCGACTTCCCGCTCATGACCAACAAGGGCACCTTCGTCATCAACGGCACCGAGCGTGTCGTCGTGTCGCAGCTGGTCCGTTCGCCGGGCGTGTACTTCGACTCCTCCATCGACAAGACGTCCGACAAGGACATCTTCTCCGCCAAGATCATCCCGTCCCGGGGCGCCTGGCTGGAGATGGAGATCGACAAGCGCGACATGGTCGGTGTCCGCATCGACCGCAAGCGCAAGCAGTCCGTCACCGTTCTTCTCAAGGCGCTCGGCTGGACCAACGAGCAGATCCTCGAGGAGTTCGGCGAGTACGAGTCGATGCGCGCCACCCTGGAGAAGGACCACACCCAGGGCCAGGACGACGCGCTGCTCGACATCTACCGCAAGCTGCGTCCGGGCGAGCCCCCCACGCGTGAGGCCGCGCAGACGCTGCTGGACAACCTGTACTTCAACCCCAAGCGCTACGACCTCGCCAAGGTCGGCCGCTACAAGGTCAACAAGAAGCTGGGCGCGGACGCGCCGCTGGACGCCGGCATCCTGACCGTCGAGGACATCATCTCGACGATCAAGTACCTGGTGAAGCTGCACGCGGGCGAGACCGAGACCGCCGGTGACAACGGCGGCACGATCGTCGTCGAGACCGACGACATCGACCACTTCGGCAACCGCCGTCTGCGCAGCGTGGGCGAGCTCATCCAGAACCAGGTCCGCACCGGCCTGGCCCGTATGGAGCGCGTCGTCCGCGAGCGGATGACCACGCAGGACGTCGAGGCGATCACGCCGCAGACCCTGATCAACATCCGGCCGGTCGTCGCCTCCATCAAGGAGTTCTTCGGCACCAGCCAGCTGTCGCAGTTCATGGACCAGAACAACCCGCTGTCGGGTCTCACCCACAAGCGCCGCCTGTCGGCCCTTGGCCCGGGTGGTCTCTCCCGTGAGCGGGCCGGCTTCGAGGTCCGTGACGTGCACCCCTCGCACTACGGCCGCATGTGCCCGATCGAGACGCCCGAAGGCCCGAACATCGGTCTGATCGGCTCGCTCGCCTCCTACGGCCGGGTCAACGCGTTCGGTTTCGTCGAGACCCCGTACCGCAAGGTCGTCGAGGGCCAGGTCACCGACGAGGTCGACTACCTGACCGCCGACGAGGAGGACCGCTTCGTCATCGCGCAGGCCAACGCCGGCCTCAACGACGACATGCGCTTCTCCGAGAACCGCGTCCTGGTGCGCCGCCGCGGCGGCGAGGTCGACTACGTCGCCGGTGACGACGTCGACTACATGGACGTCTCGCCGCGCCAGATGGTGTCGGTCGCGACCGCCATGATCCCGTTCCTGGAGCACGACGACGCCAACCGCGCCCTCATGGGCGCGAACATGATGCGCCAGGCCGTCCCGCTCATCAAGAGCGAGGCCCCGCTCGTCGGCACCGGCATGGAGTACCGCTCCGCCGTCGACGCCGGCGACGTCGTCAAGGCCGAGAAGGCCGGTGTGGTCCAGGAGGTCTCCGCGGACTACATCACCACCGCCAACGACGACGGCACCTACATCACCTACCGGCTGGCCAAGTTCGCCCGCTCCAACCAGGGCACCTCGGTCAACCAGAAGGTCATCGTCAACGAGGGCGACCACGTCATCGCCGGCCAGGTCCTCGCCGACGGTCCCGCCACCGAGAACGGCGAGATGGCCCTCGGCAAGAACCTGCTCGTGGCGTTCATGCCGTGGGAGGGTCACAACTACGAGGACGCGATCATCCTGTCGCAGCGCCTCGTGCAGGACGACGTCCTCTCCTCGATCCACATCGAGGAGCACGAGGTCGACGCCCGTGACACCAAGCTCGGCCCCGAGGAGATCACCCGGGACATCCCGAACGTCTCCGAGGAGGTCCTCGCCGACCTCGACGAGCGCGGCATCATCCGCATCGGCGCCGATGTCGTCGCCGGCGACATCCTGGTCGGCAAGGTCACGCCCAAGGGCGAGACCGAGCTGACCCCGGAGGAGCGCCTGCTGCGCGCGATCTTCGGCGAGAAGGCCCGTGAGGTCCGCGACACCTCGCTGAAGGTCCCGCACGGCGAGATCGGCAAGGTCATCGGCGTGCGCCTCTTCGACCGCGAAGAGGGCGACGAGCTTCCCCCCGGTGTGAACCAGCTGGTGCGCGTCTACGTCGCGCAGAAGCGCAAGATCACCGACGGTGACAAGCTCGCCGGCCGGCACGGCAACAAGGGTGTCATCTCCAAGATCCTGCCGATCGAGGACATGCCGTTCCTGGAGGACGGCACCCCGGTCGACATCATCCTGAACCCGCTCGGCGTCCCGTCCCGAATGAACCCGGGACAGGTCCTGGAGATCCACCTCGGCTGGCTCGCCAGCCGCGGCTGGGACGTCTCCGGCCTCGCGGAGGAGTGGGCCCAGCGCCTCCAGGTCATCGGCGCCGACAGCGTCCAGCCCGGCACCAACGTCGCCACCCCGGTCTTCGACGGTGCGCGCGAGGACGAGCTGGCGGGTCTGCTCCAGCACACCATCCCGAACCGGGACGGCGAGCGCATGGTGCTCCCGACCGGCAAGGCGCGGCTGTTCGACGGCCGCAGCGGTGAGCCGTTCCCGGACCCGATCTCGGTCGGCTACATGTACATCCTGAAGCTGCACCACCTGGTCGACGACAAGCTGCACGCCCGTTCGACCGGTCCGTACTCCATGATCACCCAGCAGCCGCTGGGTGGTAAGGCGCAGTTCGGCGGCCAGCGGTTCGGCGAGATGGAGGTGTGGGCACTTGAGGCGTACGGCGCCGCCTACGCCCTCCAGGAGCTGCTGACCATCAAGTCCGACGACGTCACCGGCCGCGTGAAGGTCTACGAGGCCATCGTCAAGGGCGAGAACATCCCCGAGCCCGGCATCCCCGAGTCCTTCAAGGTGCTCATCAAGGAGATGCAGTCTCTCTGCCTGAACGTGGAGGTGCTGTCCAGCGACGGTATGTCCATCGAGATGCGCGACACCGACGAGGATGTCTTCCGCGCTGCGGAGGAGCTCGGCATCGACCTGTCCCGGCGCGAGCCGAGCAGCGTCGAAGAGGTCTGACGGGAGTCCGGCAGGGGCCTCACCGATGAGTGAGGCCCCCGCCGACCCCCAGGCCCCCGTTTCAGACCACAGACTTACAACCCTGAGAGGGATTGACGCATAGTGCTCGACGTCAACTTCTTCGACGAGCTCCGGATCGGCCTGGCCACCGCTGACGACATCCGTCAGTGGAGCCACGGCGAGGTCAAGAAGCCCGAGACGATCAACTACCGCACCCTCAAGCCGGAAAAGGACGGGCTCTTCTGCGAGAAGATCTTCGGCCCCACCCGGGACTGGGAGTGCTACTGCGGCAAGTACAAGCGCGTCCGCTTCAAGGGCATCATCTGCGAGCGCTGTGGCGTCGAGGTCACGCGCGCCAAGGTGCGCCGTGAGCGGATGGGCCACATCGAGCTTGCCGCCCCCGTCACGCACATCTGGTACTTCAAGGGCGTCCCGAGCCGGCTGGGCTACCTGCTGGACCTCGCCCCGAAGGACCTGGAGAAGGTCATCTACTTCGCGGCGTACATGATCACGTACGTCGACGAGGAGCGCCGCACCCGCGACCTGCCCTCGCTGGAGGCGCACGTCTCCGTCGAGCGCCAGCAGATCGAGCAGCGTCGCGACGCCGACCTGGAGGCCCGGGCCAAGAAGCTCGAGACCGACCTGGCCGAGCTGGAGGCCGAGGGCGCCAAGGCCGACGTGCGCCGCAAGGTGCGCGAGGGCGCCGAGCGCGAGATGAAGCAGCTGCGCGACCGCGCGCAGCGCGAGATCGACCGCCTCGACGAGGTCTGGACCCGGTTCAAGAACCTCAAGGTCCAGGACCTGGAGGGCGACGAGCTGCTCTACCGCGAGCTGCGTGACCGCTTCGGCACGTACTTCGACGGTTCGATGGGCGCCGCGGCGCTGCAGAAGCGCCTGGAGTCCTTCGACCTGGAGGAGGAGGCGGAGCGCCTCCGCGAGATCATCCGCACCGGCAAGGGCCAGAAGAAGACCCGCGCCCTCAAGCGGCTGAAGGTCGTCTCCGCGTTCCTGCAGACCTCCAACAGCCCCAAGGGCATGGTCCTGGACTGCGTCCCGGTCATCCCGCCGGACCTGCGTCCGATGGTGCAGCTGGACGGTGGCCGCTTCGCGACCTCCGACCTGAACGACCTGTACCGCCGCGTCATCAACCGCAACAACCGCCTGAAGCGGCTTCTCGACCTCGGCGCGCCCGAGATCATCGTGAACAACGAGAAGCGCATGCTCCAGGAGGCCGTCGACGCGCTCTTCGACAACGGCCGCCGCGGCCGCCCGGTCACGGGCCCCGGCAACCGTCCGCTGAAGTCGCTGTCCGACATGCTCAAGGGCAAGCAGGGCCGCTTCCGTCAGAACCTGCTCGGCAAGCGAGTCGACTACTCGGCGCGTTCCGTCATCGTCGTCGGCCCGCAGCTCAAGCTGCACCAGTGCGGTCTGCCCAAGGCGATGGCGCTGGAGCTGTTCAAGCCGTTCGTGATGAAGCGCCTGGTGGACCTGAACCACGCGCAGAACATCAAGAGCGCCAAGCGCATGGTCGAGCGCGGCCGCACGGTCGTGTACGACGTGCTGGAAGAGGTCATCGCGGAGCACCCGGTTCTGCTGAACCGCGCGCCCACGCTGCACCGCCTCGGCATCCAGGCCTTCGAGCCGCAGCTGGTCGAGGGCAAGGCCATCCAGATCCACCCGCTCGTGTGCACCGCGTTCAACGCGGACTTCGACGGTGACCAGATGGCCGTGCACCTGCCGCTGTCCGCGGAGGCGCAGGCCGAGGCCCGCATCTTGATGCTGTCCTCGAACAACATCCTCAAGCCGGCCGACGGCCGCCCGGTGACGATGCCGACCCAGGACATGGTCCTCGGTCTGTTCTTCCTCACCACCGACGGCGAGCTGCGGGACACCAAGGGCGAGGGCCGCGCGTTCGGCTCCACGGCCGAGGCGATCATGGCGTTCGACGCCGGCGAGCTGGCGCTCCAGTCGCAGATCGACATCCGCTTCCCGGTGGGCACCATCCCGCCGCGTGGCTGGGAGCCGCCGGCGCGCGAGGAGGGCGAGCCCGAGTGGCAGCAGGGTGACTCGTTCCGCCTGCGCACCACCCTGGGCCGCGCGCTCTTCAACGAGCTGCTGCCCGAGGACTACCCGTTCGTCGACTACTCGGTGGGCAAGAAGCAGCTCTCCGAGATCGTCAACGACCTGGCCGAGCGCTACCCCAAGGTCATCGTGGCGGCGACGCTCGACAACCTGAAGGCGTCCGGCTTCTACTGGGCGACCCGTTCCGGTGTCACCGTGGCCATCTCCGACGTCGTCGTTCCCGAGGCGAAGAAGGAGATCGTCCGCGGCTACGAGGCGCAGGACGAGAAGGTCCAGAAGCAGTACGAGCGCGGTCTGATCACCAAGGAAGAGCGCACGCAGGAGCTCATCGCGATCTGGACCAAGGCGACCAACGAGGTCGCCGAGGCGATGAACGAGAACTTCCCCAAGACCAACCCCATCTTCATGATGGTCGACTCGGGCGCCCGAGGAAACATGATGCAGATGCGGCAGATCGCGGGTATGCGCGGTCTGGTGTCGAACGCGAAGAACGAGACCATCCCGCGTCCGATCAAGGCGTCCTTCCGTGAGGGCCTGTCCGTGCTGGAGTACTTCATCTCCACGCACGGCGCCCGTAAGGGTCTGGCGGACACCGCCCTGCGTACCGCCGACTCGGGTTACCTCACCCGTCGTCTGGTGGACGTCTCGCAGGACGTCATCATCCGCGAGGAGGACTGCGGCACCGAGCGCGGCCTCAAGCTGCGGATCGCGGAGCGCGGCGCCGACGGCGTGCTGCGCAAGGCGGAGGACGTCGAGACGTCCGTGTACGCGCGCTGCCTCGCCGAGGACATCGTCGTCGACGGTCAGGTGCTGGCCCCGGCCGGCACGGACCTCGGTGACGTGCTCATGGACGAGCTGGTCGGCCGCGGCGTCGAGGAGGTCAAGACCCGCTCGGTCCTGACCTGCGAGTCCGCCGTGGGCACCTGCGCCATGTGCTACGGCCGTTCGCTGGCCACCGGCAAGCTGGTCGACATCGGTGAGGCGGTCGGCATCATCGCCGCCCAGTCCATCGGTGAGCCCGGCACCCAGCTGACGATGCGTACCTTCCACACCGGTGGTGTGGCCGGTGACGACATCACCCAGGGTCTGCCGCGTGTCGTCGAGCTCTTCGAGGCCCGTACCCCGAAGGGTGTCGCCCCGATCTCCGAGGCGGCCGGTCGCGTCCGCATCGAGGAGACCGAGAAGACCAAGAAGATCGTCATCACGCCGGACGACGGCAGCGACGAGACGGCGTACCCGATCTCGAAGCGCGCCCGTCTGCTGGTCGGCGAGGGCGACCACGTCGAGGTGGGCCAGAAGCTCACCGTGGGCGCCACCAACCCGCACGACGTGCTGCGCATCCTCGGCCAGCGCGCCGTCCAGGTCCACCTGGTCGGCGAGGTCCAGCGGGTGTACAACTCGCAGGGTGTGTCGATCCACGACAAGCACATCGAGATCATCATCCGGCAGATGCTGCGCCGTGTGACGATCATCGAGTCCGGCGACGCCGAGCTGCTGCCCGGCGAGCTGGTCGAGCGCTCGAAGTTCGAGCAGGAGAACCGTCGTGTGGTCCAGGAGGGCGGTCACCCGGCCTCCGGTCGTCCGCAGCTGATGGGTATCACCAAGGCCTCGCTGGCGACGGAATCCTGGCTGTCGGCCGCCTCCTTCCAGGAGACGACCCGAGTCCTGACGGACGCGGCGATCAACGCCAAGTCCGACAGCCTCATCGGCCTCAAGGAGAACGTCATCATCGGTAAGCTCATCCCGGCCGGTACGGGTCTGTCCCGCTACCGCAACATCCGGGTGGAGCCGACCGAGGAGGCCAAGGCCGCGATGTACTCGGCCGTCGGCTACGACGACATCGACTACTCGCCGTTCGGCTCCGGCTCCGGCCAGGCCGTCCCGCTGGAGGACTACGACTACGGTCCGTACAACCAGTAGGACACCTGCCTGACGCACTGAAGGGCGGCCACTCCCGCGGGGGTGGCCGCCCTTCGGCGTCTCAGCGCCGGGCCTCCAGGTGAGCCTGCAACCGGTGCAGCCTGGTGTGGACGTCCGGATGGGAGGCGAGGAGCCGTGCGGCGATGCCCTGCCCGTCGGACGGGGCGGCCGGGTCCAGGCGGTCGGCGCGCGCGTCCTTGTCGCGGTCGCACTCCTCGGACAGCACCGCGATCAGCTGGGGCGCGAAGCCGAGGCCGGCCGCGTGCTCGTCGGCCCGCAGCTCGGACCGCCGGGCCATGGCGGCCGCCGCGTACGGGGTCACCAGGGGGAGCAGCACCAGGCCGTAGGAGGCGATGGCCAGGACGAGGAGCATGCCGCCGAGCAGACAGGCCGGCAGCACGGCGGCGCCCGTGGACAGCCGCTCGGACCCCGCGGCCACCCGGCGCAGCGCACGCCAGGTCAGCCGCCCGGGGAGCGCGTACCAGAAGACGAGCAGGGACACCCAGGCGTGGCCCCGGGTGTGGTGGCCCAGCTCGTGGGCGAGCACGGCGGCGAGCCGGGCGGGTGACAGCGTCCGCAGGGAGTGGCTGGTCACCCCGACGACATGACCGGCCGCCGCCATGGCGTTGACCTCGGAACTGTCCTCCACCCACAGCTGGTAGGCGCTGCCGTCCACTCCGGCCCGGGCCGTCACCTCACGCCAGACGGAGTGGAGCACCTCGGCTTCCTCCGGCAGCGGGTGGCGCAGCCCGAACAGCCACCGGGCCATGAGCCGCTCACAGGGGCGGTGGAAGGCGAGCAGACCGCTGAGCACCCAGCAGCCGAGCGGTATCCACCAGGGCGGCCCCGCCAGCACGTCGAGGACGTACGACGCCGCCAGCACGACGGCCACGCCGGCGAGGAGCTGGGGGAGGTGGAGCAGCAGGCGGCTCAGGGCGGTGATGTCGAGGCCGCGCTGCCGGGCGGCCACGTGCACCCGGCCGGTACGGGAGGGCAGCTCGTCGTCCGGTCCGGGTCCCGGGACGCTCGACGCGGCGGCCTGGTGTGCGGCGGATTCGGGTGGAGTGGACATGGTGCTTCCTTCCGGGGGTGAGGGACGCGTCGGCGGGACGGTTCAGGCGGCGAGCAGCGCGGCGGGGACCAGGACGGCCGCACCGGCGAAGGCGGTCAGGCCGACGCGGACCCACAGGTGCTTGCGGGCGGCGATGCGGCTGGCCTCGCCCAGGGCCAGGAGCAGCGCCCCGAGCGGATCGCCGCCGGTCTCCTCCAGCGCGGCGGCCAGGTCGCCGGCCCGCGCCGCGCGCCGGACGTCTCCGAAGTAGGTGAGCGGCCGGCCGGGCTCCCAGCGGCTTCGCCGGTAGCGGGGGACCACCGCGAGCAGCAGCGCGAGGACCGCGGTGAGCAGCGCGGCGACCCCGGCCCACCACAGGAGAGCGGCGGGCAGCGGCAGCGTCCCGGGGGCGCGGTGGCGGCCGGCCGGCAGCGCGGCGGGGCCCACGGTCAGGCCGAGCACTCCGGCGAGCACTGTGGCCTTGGCGTCCGCGCGGGTGATCTCGGCCCGCAGGTCCGTCAGCAGCCGGAAGCCCGCTCGCAGGCCGGGGCCAGCCGGGCAGTCGGCGCTCATGGGCTGGTCCCGAGCTGTTTCCCGTGTTTCTCGGCCGGGAGTCGCGCCGGCGTCTCGGACCGCTCCGGTGCGGGCGTCCGGTCGACCGGGGAGGCGGTCCGCAGAATGGCCGTCATGCGCTCGACCATGAGGTTGTGGGGCTCCTCCAGTTCGTAGCCCTCCAGCTGATCGCCCTGCACGGCCTGGTCGATCAGGTGCAGCTGGTTCTTCACCAGCGCCGCCTGCTCGGAGCTGAGGTGGGCGAGGACCAGCGCGGTGTCGTCGGGGTGGTGCGTGAGGTGCAGGGCGAGCGCCGCGACGCCGCCCCTGGCGAGGTGGTCCTCGTAGAACGTGAGCGTCTCGGTCCTGCGCCGGGCCGCCAGCTCGTCGCGGAGCCGGGCTGCCGCGTACTCGGGGCCTGCCGCGTCCAGCTCGTGCCGGGCGGTGCGCAGCCGGGCCTGGTGGGACCGCTCCGCCGCGTCGCGCCGCAGCCGTACGGCGAAGGAGACGCGCAGGCCCTGCTCCTCGCCGATCGTGTGCGCGGCGTCGGCCTCGCGCTGGACGGCGCGTTCGGCCGCCGCGCTCTCGTCGATGCGGTGCCGGCGTGCGGCGGCCCGCAGCACCGGCAGGAGGCGCCGCGCGATCAGGCCGGGCACGTCCCGCTCCTGGCCGGCGACGAAGAGCCCCGGGTCGGTGACGCGCCAGCTCACCTCGGCCGTGGCCTCGAACTCGAAGCTGTCCACCAGGCTCGGCAGCGGCACGTTCAGCTGAAAGGCGTGCGGGTCCGTGTCCACCTCGTACAGGGCGACGTAGCGCCGCACGCTCGGGGGCCGGCGGGGCGAGGGGAAGGTCTCGTACGTGCCTTCCCTGGTGACGCAGACCAGGGCGTGGTCGATGCGTCCGGTGAAGCGGCGGGTGCCGAGGCGGAAGCGCGGCAGGTGCCAGACCGTGCGGACCGGGTCCGCGTCGGCGGGGGCCGGGTGCGGGCGCTGGGGCCGCTGGCGGAACCAGTCGAGCTGGCCGGCCCCTTCCGGCGGTTCGGCGTGGCCGGGTGGCTCGGCCTGTCCGGGCGGTTCGGCGGAGCCGGGTGGTTCGGGCCGGAGAGGTCCTTCCTCTTCCCTTTTCGTCATGATCGGGTCCTTCTGACGTGCCGCTCGGGGAGCGGCTCACGGGTGGGAGACGTGTGCGCGCAGCCGTCCGGCCACGGCGGGGGCGGAGCCGTCGGAGAAGCGCACGGTGCGCAGCAGGTGGTCCACACGGTGGTCGTTGGCGGGCGTCGTGGTGATCGCCGACAGGAGCGGGGCCAGGGCCGACTCGGTCCGCGGATCGGCGTCGGCCGCGAACACCCAGCCGCGCAGGATGTGCAGGGCCCGCGTGCCGTGCGCGCGGTCCGCGAGCAGCGTCTGCCAGAACCTGGCCAGCTGCCGGGCGGTCTCCGCGTCGTCGGCGGCGACGGCCTGCGCGTACCAGTTGAGGACCAGTGGCCGGTCCTCGGGCGCCTCCGTCTGCCGGCACGCCTGGCGGAAGGCGGCCAGGGCGCGGGCCCGGACGGTCCGGTCGCCGTCGAGCCGCCCGGCGAGGACGCTCAGGACGGGCTCGCGCACGGCGAGCAGCAGCAGCTCCAGCGCGTCGGTGAACTGCCGGGCCTCCTCGGTCGGCTCGTCGTCCTCCCGCGGTTCTCCCGGTTCCTCCGGCTCGGCCGGTCCGCCGTGTCCGGGGGAGGGGCGGCGGATGGCCTCCAGGAGGGTGTCCAGGGTCTCCTCGTGGTTGACCGGGCCGAGCAGGCCGTAGGCGCGCACGGCGGTCCAGCGGCGGCTCTCCACGTCCCCGGTGCACCAGTCGCGCAGGACCCGCGGGACCGGGGCGACGCCGAGGAGGTGGGCCATGGTGAGCGCGTTGGCCGCGTTCAGCCAGGAGCCGCTGTGGTGGTCGTCCGCCCACGGCTCGATCAGGTGGGCCATGGCCGAGGAGAAGTCCGCCCCGGCGAGCAGGGCGGCCGCCGAGGCGGCCCGGGTCCGCACCAGCGGGCGGCCGTCCTTCGCGAGCCGGTCGATCCACGCCACGAGGGCGGGCCGGGCGGAGGGATGGAGGTTCCACACCGCCTCCACCAGCGCCCCGACCACGCGTTCCTCGCGGAAACCGGCGAAGAACTGGTCGACCGGCCCCCACTCCGTCACCTCCGCGTCGCGGTAGCCGTCGGCGTGGACCAGCCCGAGGCGGTCCTCACGGGAGCCGCCGAAGATCCGCACGACCGGTGCCTGGCGGGGATCGGCCGTGTGCTGGAGCCGGGCGTACAGGACGTCGGCGAGTTCGGCGGCCACCGCGTACGGCGCCTTGTCGAAGACGGCGAGGGCGATGAGGAACGCCTTGTCGCGCAGGTCCCGCCGGTCGTCGGTGAGCCAGCGGGAGACCTGCGCCTCCACGGCCTCCGCCCGGTGGGCGGCGAGCGCCTCCTCGTCGGTCTCGCCGCGGTGCAGGGCCACGAGCTGCCGCGCGAACTCCGCGACGGCCGCCGGCTGATGCCGGCGGTCGAGGAACTCCCGCACCAGGTCGCGCTCGCACAGTCCGGCCCACGCCTCCGTTCCGACCCGGGGCGTGACATGGGCGTGCAGCATGTCCTCGGTGGCGGGCGGCTCCCACCGCACGAACGGCACGTCGTCCAGGGCGGCCGAGGGCTCGACCGTGATCACCAGATGGCCGCCGGAGCGCTCCAGGCGCTCGCGCAGGCCGAGCAGGTGGGCCGCGCGCAGGGGAGCGCCGCGGCCGGCGGGGAAGTTCAGCAGTACGTACCCGTCCGCACCGTCCAGCTGTCCGAGCAGCGCGGTCAGCGAGGCCGGCGGGGTGAGGCTGCGCACCGTGCCGTCGGTGAGGCGGCGCAGCAGCATCAGCGCGGCGGAACCGCGGCCGGTGTCGCGGCCGCCGGACACGACGACGACGCGGTCCTCGCGCAGCCGGGCGAGCGCCTCGTCGAAGCTCGGGCATCCACAGAAGACGTCCGCCAGCTGTGCGATCTCCTCCTGCCGGACCACGCCCGAGAGCTGTTCGGCGGGTTCGGGCCGGGTGCCGAAGACGTTCACGTTCCCGTGGATGGTCCCGCCGCTGACGCCGAACTGGTCCCGGGCCACGGCGGTGGCGGCGGCGGAGCGGGCCAGGGGCAGGACGAAGGACGGACCGTGCTGGATGAGCGCCTGGCGGGCCGCCCAGGCCTCCTGGCGCGGCCGTTCCTGCGCCTGTGCCGCGTCCTCCTGCTGTTCGCCGCCGTGCGCCCGCTCCTCGGCCGGCGCGCCGGGCGCTGCCTCCTCCCGGCTCACCGCCGCTCACCCGCGGCGGGCGGGCCGAAGTGGACGCCGCCGTGCACGGTGCCGCCGCTGACGCCGTACTGGTCCCGGCCGACGCTGGTCCCGGTCCAGGCCGCGCCCGCGGGCGCACCGGGGCCGGCCGGCGCGGCGGGGTCCGCCCCGGGGCCGGGCGAGTCCGCCCGGCCCGGTGCGCCGTGCAGCCAGGCGACCGTCGGCCCCTCCTTCGTCGCGACGGTGGCGCGGTGGAAGTCGTCCGGGCGCACGCCGAGCGGGCCGTGCCGGACCACGCCCCGGTAGACGTCGTCGGACACGCACAGGACGCAGTCGCCGTCGCTCTGCTTCAGGGCGGCGCGCAGGACGTCGGAGTCCAGCAGCCGGACGGCGTGGTTGAGGTCCGAGCCGACCCAGCCGTCGAGCTCGTCGACGGCGACGTAACCGGAGGAGAGCACGATGCGCAGGCGCATCCGGGCGGTCGTGGCGAGCAGCCGGTTCTTGCTGTGCAGCAGTGCCGGGGTCTCGGTCAGCAGGGTCTTGGCCAGGGCGGGCACGGACACCTGGGTGTCGATGAGCGCCATGACGGAGTCGCCGCGGTCGGCGCGCAGGCAGGCCGTCTCGTCCACGGCGGCGTGCACCAGCGTGGCGTCCACGACGTCGTAGAGCACCCGGCGCAGGAACGCCTGCTCCACGTCGTCCCGCGAGCCGAACTGTTCGATGTCGACCAGGAGGATGGTGCGGTACATGGGGTCGGTCATGTCTGCCTCTCGTGCTCGCCGGGTTCGTCGGGAGCACGATGGCGTGGCCGGGCCGCGCGCCGGAGGCACGATGACGCGGACGAACTGTGACCGTGTGCACAGACAGCCGGACGGCGACGTGTCCGTCAGGCGGAGCCCTCGCCGACGATGCGGCGCAGCACATCGGGGCGGAGCACCACGATGCGGCGCCGCCGGGTGGCGACGACCTGCCGGGTGCGCAGTTCACCGAGCAGCCTGGCCACCGCCTCGCGGGAGGAGCCGACCGAGCCGGCGAACTCGTGCTGGCTCAGGCCGATGGCCAGTTCGATGCCCTCCTCGGTGCGGTTGCCGTGCGTGCGGACCAGTTCGAGGAGCAGGACGGCCAGCCGTTCGCGCACGGTGAGTGCGGCCCACTCCAGGCGGCGGCGGTCGGTGGAGCGCTGCCGGTCGGTGGCCAGGCCCAGCAGGTGCAGGGCCACCCGGGAGTTGCCCGCGAGGAAGGCGGTGAAGCGGCTCCGGTCGATGACGACGCCCTCCACCGAGTCCAGCGCCGTCACGGTCGCGGAACGGTGGCGGCCGCTCAGTGCCGCGCCCTCCCCGAGGATGTCGCCGGGGCCGCGCAGGGCCAGCAACGCCTCGTAGCCGTTGGCGGCGATGGCCGTGACCTTGGTCCAGCCGCGCAGCAGGAGCACCACGTGGCCGGAGGGCTCGTCCTGGTGCATCAGCACGCTGCGCGCGGGATACCGCAGCGGGCGGCCGATGGCGAGCAGGGCGGCCCGGTCCTCCCGCTCCAGCCGCGCGAGGAAGGGCACGGCGTCGTCGAAGCCGTCGTCGTCCCACGCGCGTGTGCGCCCCCCGATCATCGCGCCCCCCGGTCCGAGCCCCGTCCGCGTCTGTGACGTGGCGACGAGTCAACGTAATGCGAAGGGCGCGGGTGTGGCACGGGCGACAACCGGCCGCCGTGGCCGGTCGGAGGCCGTGAGCGGAGACACGATCGAGGATCGTCCAGGGGTGCGGGCTTGACACGGCCGACGGCCCGGGGAGCCCCGAGCCCATTTGTTTTGACCGCAGCGAATGCGATAGGTACGCTCAGACCTTGTGCCTGGGGTGTGCCCTGGCTCTCGTGCGTGCCTTCAGACCGCGTCGGGGGCCGCTATCGGCCACCGCAATCTGCGCCTCTTTCTGCTCGTGCGGCGGGAGTCCGCGGGATTCGACACACCCGACCGCGTGGGTCGGCGATGTTCCAGGTTAGCTGTACCTATCGGCACACAGAAACCGGAGAAGTAGTGCCTACGATCCAGCAGCTGGTCCGTAAGGGCCGGCAGGACAAGGTCGAGAAGAACAAGACGCCCGCACTCGAGGGTTCGCCCCAGCGTCGTGGCGTCTGCACGCGTGTGTTCACGACCACCCCGAAGAAGCCGAACTCGGCCCTGCGTAAGGTCGCGCGTGTGCGTCTGACCAGCGGTATCGAGGTCACTGCTTACATTCCGGGTGAGGGACACAACCTGCAGGAGCACTCCATCGTGCTCGTGCGCGGCGGCCGTGTGAAGGACCTGCCGGGTGTTCGCTACAAGATCATCCGCGGCTCGCTCGACACCCAGGGTGTCAAGAACCGCAAGCAGGCTCGCAGCCGTTACGGCGCCAAGAAGGAGAAGTAAGAATGCCTCGTAAGGGCCCCGCCCCGAAGCGCCCGGTCATCATCGACCCGGTCTACGGTTCTCCTCTGGTGACCTCCCTCATCAACAAGGTGCTGCTGAACGGCAAGCGCTCCACCGCCGAGCGCATCGTCTACGGCGCCATGGAGGGTCTGCGTGAGAAGACGGGCAACGACCCGGTCATCACGCTGAAGCGCGCGCTGGAGAACATCAAGCCGACCCTCGAGGTCAAGTCCCGCCGTGTCGGTGGCGCCACCTACCAGGTGCCGATCGAGGTCAAGCCCGGTCGCGCCAACACCCTCGCGCTGCGCTGGCTGGTCGGTTACTCCCGCGCCCGTCGCGAGAAGACCATGACCGAGCGCCTGCTCAACGAGCTCCTCGACGCCTCCAACGGCCTGGGCGCCGCTGTGAAGAAGCGCGAGGACACGCACAAGATGGCCGAGTCCAACAAGGCCTTCGCGCACTACCGCTGGTAGTCGCTACCCACATCGAGACCGAGAGAAGACTGAAGCCTTATGGCTACCACTTCACTTGACCTGGCCAAGGTCCGCAACATCGGGATCATGGCCCACATCGACGCGGGCAAGACGACCACCACCGAGCGGATCCTGTTCTACACCGGCGTCTCGTACAAGATCGGTGAGGTCCACGACGGCGCTGCCACGATGGACTGGATGGAGCAGGAGCAGGAGCGTGGCATCACGATCACCTCTGCTGCCACCACCTGTCACTGGCCGCTGGACGACGTCGACCACACCATCAACATCATCGACACGCCGGGCCACGTCGACTTCACCGTCGAGGTGGAGCGTTCGCTGCGCGTGCTCGACGGTGCCGTGACGGTGTTCGACGGCGTCGCCGGCGTCGAGCCGCAGTCCGAGACGGTGTGGCGTCAGGCGGACCGCTACGGCGTCCCGCGCATCTGCTTCGTCAACAAGCTCGACCGCACCGGTGCCGAGTTCCACCGCTGTGTGGACATGATCTCGGACCGCTTGGGCGCGCAGCCGCTGGTCATGCAGCTGCCGATCGGTGCCGAGGCCGACTTCAAGGGCGTCGTGGACCTGGTCCGCATGAAGGCGCTCGTGTGGTCCGCCGAGGCGGCGAAGGGCGAGATGTACGACGTCGTCGACATCCCGGCCACGCACACCGAGGCCGCCGAGGAATGGCGCGGCAAGCTCGTCGAGGCCGTCGCCGAGAACGACGAGGAGATGATGGAGCTGTTCCTGGAGGGCCAGGAGCCCACCGAGGAGCAGCTGTACGCGGCCATCCGCCGCATCACCATCGCCTCCGGCAAGTCCAACGAGACGACGGTCACCCCCGTGTTCTGCGGCACCGCGTTCAAGAACAAGGGCGTCCAGCCCCTGCTCGACGCGGTCGTGCGCTACCTGCCGACCCCGCTCGACGTCGAGGCCATCGAGGGCCACGACGTCAAGGACCCCGAGGTCGTCATCAAGCGCAAGCCGTCGGAGGACGAGCCGCTCTCCGCCCTCGCGTTCAAGATCATGAGCGACCCGCACCTGGGCAAGCTCACCTTCGTCCGGGTCTACTCGGGCCGCCTGGAGTCCGGCACCGCCGTGCTGAACTCCGTCAAGGGCAAGAAGGAGCGCATCGGCAAGATCTACCGCATGCACGCCAACAAGCGTGAGGAGATCGACGCGGTGGGCGCCGGCGACATCGTCGCCGTCATGGGCCTGAAGCAGACCACCACCGGTGAGACGCTGTCGGACGACAAGAACCCGGTCATCCTGGAGTCCATGGACTTCCCGGCGCCGGTCATCCAGGTCGCCATCGAGCCCAAGTCCAAGGGTGACCAGGAGAAGCTGGGTGTCGCCATCCAGCGTCTCGCGGAGGAGGACCCCTCCTTCCAGGTGCACACCAACGAGGAGACCGGCCAGACCATCATCGGCGGCATGGGCGAACTGCACCTCGAGGTGCTGGTCGACCGCATGCGCCGTGAGTTCAAGGTCGAGGCCAACGTCGGCAAGCCGCAGGTCGCCTACCGTGAGACGATCCGCAAGGCCGTCGAGCGCGTGGACTACACCCACAAGAAGCAGACCGGTGGTACCGGTCAGTTCGCCAAGGTGCAGATCGCGATCGAGCCCATCGAGGGCGGCGACGCCTCGTACGAGTTCGTGAACAAGGTGACCGGTGGCCGCATCCCGAAGGAGTACATCCCTTCGGTGGACGCCGGTGCGCAGGAGGCCATGCAGTTCGGCATCCTCGCCGGCTACGAGATGACGGGCGTCCGCGTCACGCTTCTCGACGGTGGCTACCACGAGGTCGACTCCTCCGAGCTCGCCTTCAAGATCGCCGGTTCGCAGGCCTTCAAGGAGGCCGCGCGCAAGGCGTCGCCCGTGCTGCTCGAGCCGATGATGGCCGTCGAGGTCACCACGCCCGAGGACTACATGGGTGACGTCATCGGCGACATCAACTCCCGCCGTGGCCAGATCCAGGCCATGGAGGAGCGGGCGGGTGCCCGTGTCGTGAAGGGCCTCGTGCCCCTTTCGGAGATGTTCGGCTACGTCGGAGACCTCCGCAGCAAGACGTCGGGTCGCGCCAGCTACTCGATGCAGTTCGACTCCTACGCCGAGGTTCCCCGGAACGTCGCCGAGGAGATCATCGCGAAGGCCAAGGGCGAGTAACTCAGCCGAGTTCCAGCCCTTAGGCTTGACTCCGGAGCCTCGCGGGGCATTCCACCGCAAACGCGGCGGGAATGCCCCCGGGATCCGGGCCATCCAGCAAAGATCACCTGGCGCCGATGAGTAAGGCGTACAGAACCACTCCACAGGAGGACCCCAGTGGCGAAGGCGAAGTTCGAGCGGACTAAGCCGCACGTCAACATCGGCACCATCGGTCACATCGACCACGGTAAGACGACCCTCACGGCCGCCATTACCAAGGTGCTGCACGACAAGTACCCGGACCTGAACGAGGCCTCGGCCTTCGACCAGATCGACAAGGCTCCTGAGGAGCGTCAGCGCGGTATCACCATCTCGATCGCGCACGTCGAGTACCAGACGGAGGCGCGTCACTACGCCCACGTCGACTGCCCGGGTCACGCGGACTACATCAAGAACATGATCACCGGTGCCGCGCAGATGGACGGCGCGATCCTCGTGGTCGCCGCCACCGACGGCCCGATGCCGCAGACCAAGGAGCACGTGCTCCTGGCCCGCCAGGTCGGCGTCCCGTACATCGTCGTCGCCCTGAACAAGGCCGACATGGTGGACGACGAGGAGATCCTGGAGCTCGTCGAGCTCGAGGTGCGTGAGCTCCTCTCCGAGTACGAGTTCCCGGGCGACGAGGTTCCGGTCGTCAAGGTCTCCGCGCTCAAGGCCCTCGAGGGCGACGAGAAGTGGGGCCAGTCGGTCCTCGAGCTCATGGACGCCGTGGACAGCGCGATCCCGGAGCCGGAGCGCGACGTCGACAAGCCGTTCCTCATGCCGATCGAGGACGTCTTCACCATCACCGGTCGCGGTACGGTCGTCACCGGCCGTATCGAGCGTGGTGTCCTCAAGGTCAACGAGACCGTCGACATCATCGGCATCAAGACCGAGAAGACCACCACCACGGTCACCGGCATCGAGATGTTCCGCAAGCTGCTCGACGAGGGCCAGGCCGGTGAGAACGTCGGTCTGCTGCTCCGCGGCATCAAGCGCGAGGACGTCGAGCGCGGCCAGGTCATCATCAAGCCGGGCTCGGTCACCCCGCACACCGAGTTCGAGGCGCAGGCCTACATCCTGTCCAAGGACGAGGGCGGCCGCCACACGCCGTTCTTCAACAACTACCGCCCGCAGTTCTACTTCCGTACGACGGACGTGACCGGCGTGGTGACCCTCCCCGAGGGCACCGAGATGGTCATGCCGGGTGACAACACCGAGATGAAGGTGGAGCTCATCCAGCCCATCGCCATGGAAGAGGGCCTGAAGTTCGCCATCCGCGAGGGTGGTCGCACCGTGGGCGCCGGCCAGGTCACCAAGATCAACAAGTGATCTCGGCCCGGTAGCCGCAGCGTGAGCTGAGCACCGGGGAGGGCCCGTACGACTTCGGTCGTACGGGCCCTTTCGCATGCCCGGGAGTCCTCCGGGACGGCCGCCGTCTGGTTTCCCGGTGCGCGGTGGGAACGGCCGAGGCCGTCCGTGCGTGAGTGATCATGTACCCCTACCGGTTGGATCACGTCTCCCGCGCCCTTCCGTTCCGTCCGGCCCGCGCGGACCGCGGAGGAGTGGCCGGGCCGTCCGAAGAGAGTGGGCCAGTGAGTACCGTTCCGCCGTCCGAGCAGCCCGACGAGCCGTCCGGCGACCAGCCGGCCATATCCGACGAGCAGTGGGAGGCGTTCCTGCGCGAGTCGGTGGAGGGCGGCGGCGCTCCGCCGCCCAAGGAGCCCTCCGCCCGGGCGCGGATGGTGGCCCGGCGGCTGCGCGAGGAGGAGGCCGAGGCGGCGCGGCGCGACGACGGCGGCGGCCGCCGGAGCCGGTGGCGTCGCCGTCCGGCGGCTCCCCAGCCGCGCGGCCCCCGCGCCTGGACTCCGGCCGACCCGCCCACCGGGGCCGCCCGGCGGACGGCCGACGGACGCGGACGCGGCCGGCGCGGCCTGTGGCCGGTGCTCGGCGTGGTGCTCGCGGTGGCTGTCGCCCTGGTCGCCGTACGGCCCGCACTGCTCCTGGACCGGCTTCCCGGACACCGGACGGCGGCCGACGACGGCCACGCCGCACCGTCGCCGCTGCCCGCCGAGACGGCCCTGCCGAGCAGCGCCCCCGGCGCGGCCGGCCCCGGTACGCCCACGCTCGCCCACCCGTTCCGCGGCTCGCCCGCACAGGACTGGGCCGACGGCGCCGACGCCATCGAACTGCCGCGGGCCGAGGCCGTGGCCGGACTGGGCGAGGACGACGTGGCGCTCGCGCTGCGCCGCACCAAGGAGTTCCTGATCGCCACGAACCTGGACCCGGCCGTCCTGCGCGGCGGGCAGCCGGCGAAGGCGATGGCGCTGCTGGACCCGCGGCAGCCGGGGACGCTGTCCGGACTGCGGCGCTCGCTGAGCGCCCCCGACCGCGCGCACGATCCGGTCGACCTCGTCACCCGGTTCGACCCGGCCGAGGTACGGCCGGCCGGCGACACGGTGAAGGTGCGCGGCCACCTGTCCTTCAGCGCCGGACGGGCCGGCCAGGTGAAGGTGCGCGCCGACTACACCTTCGTCTACCCGCTGGTGCGGGCGGGCGCGGACGACGGCACGGTGGCCCGTACCGTCGTCCGCCGCGCGCTGACCATGAACCTGGTCGACCCGGCCCGGTGGAAGGCCACCCCGGGCAAGCTGTCGATCGAGCGGTACAGCGCGTACACCTACAACAACGAGTGCGGTGTCCACGACGGCTACGCGCACCCCGTCTTCCCCGGCGCCGGCCCGACCGCCTCCCCGGCCACCGGCCCCACCGTCGACCCGTACGACCGCAGCCGGGCCCTGGGGGACCGGAAGCCGGACGAGTGCGGGGAGGTCACCCGCACCTGAGCGGGGGCCGTCCGCGGAGGCACGTCCAGGGGGCTGGTCAGTGAGCCGGTCAGTGTTCCGGTCGGTGGTTCAGGCGCGCTGCCACAGCGCGGGCACGTTCGGCGGCTCCCAGCCCGGCTGGGCCTGGTGGGCCTGGAGGCAGCGGTAGGCGGCGCCGCCGTAGGTGACCGTGTCGCCCGCCTGGTAGACGGTGCCGGCCGCCCAGGTGCCGCCCGGGTTGCCGGGGCCCGGGTCGCCGGGGTCGCCGGGGCCGCTCGTGGTGGTCTTCAGGGTCAGCCCGTAGGCGGACAGGATCGGGTTGACGGGCTGGAAGTACGTCGTCCCGCCGCTCGTGCAGTCGCCGGAGCCGCCCGAGGTGACGCCCTGCGCCTGGCTGCCGGAGATGAAGGAGCCGCCCGAGTCGCCGGGCTCCGCGCACACCGAGGTACGGGTCACCCCGGAGACGGTGCCCTCCTGGTAGGTGACGCTGGTGTTGAGCTGCTGGACGGTGCCGCAGTGCCACCCGGTGGTCGAGCCGGAACGGCACACCGACGCCCCCACGGTCGCCACCGTGGACCCGGTCACCTGGAGGTTCTGGCCGCTCTGGTTGACGTAGGGGGTCGCGGTCCAGCTGGAGTTGGCCGCCACCCAGGCCATGTCGTTGCCGGGGAAGACCGAGGCCTGGAAGGTGCCCTGGGAGACCTGGTTGGCACCGGTGGTGGGGTAGCCGGCGCGGCCGCAGTGGCCGGCCGTGGCGAAGCCCTGCTGGGTGCCGCGGGTGATCGGGAAGCCGATCGAACAGCGGGTGTTGCCGTTGATGTAGTACGCGTCGCCGCCCCGCAGGTCGTACAGCGGGCGGGGACGCCCGGCCGACGTCACGACCCTGGCGAGGGAGGCGTCCACCCCGGCCGCCGCCAGCAGGGAACGCGCGGCGGCCGGCCGTACCGCCTCGACCACCAGCGTGTTGGTGCGCACGTCGACGTACCAGGCCGGGGTGTCGGCGGTGTCGGCGGTGTCCCGGTGCGCGGCCGCCCGGTCCAGGCGGGCCTTCGCCGAGTCCAGCGCGGTCAGCGAGTGCCGTACGACCGCCGGTTCGGCGCCCCGCGCGCGGATCGCCGCGGCGTCGGCGGCGTCGGTGGTCGCCACGGTCAGCGTGCCCGAGTCGGCGCCGTGCACCCAGGCGCCCGCGAAGTCGGCGCCCAGGGCGGCCCGCAGCCGTCCGGCGGTGGCGCCGGCCGCCGCCTCGTTCGACAGCCGCCGCTCGGCCTGCCGCCGGTCGATGCCCAGGTCGCGCTGCATGGCGTGCAGGACGGCGGCGGAGGTGTCGGCGGTGCGCAGGGTCTCGGCGGCCGTCGGCGCCGACGCCCGCGGCTGCGCGGCGGGCGCGGCGCCGGGGACCGTTCCGGCGCTCGCCGTGCCGTTCAGCCCCGTCAGGACCAGGGCGCCGGTCACCGCGGCGGCGGCCAGGGCGGCTCTGGTGGGTAGCTGGAGCATGGGGGTCTCCTCGGTTTCGGTGGGGAGGTGCGGAAACCGTAGGAAGGCCCGACCGGGCGACGTAAGCCTCCGGTTGACCCCCTTGGCCGGTGTTATGGGAGGGGGCGGGTGTGTGGGGCGGCGGAGGGGTGGGAGAGGAGGCAAGGGGCCACGTCGGGGCCGGCCGTGTGGGGCGGTGGAGGGGAGGGCGAGGGGGTCAAAGGGGGAGGCCCGGGCCGGTCGTGCGGTGGCCGCCGCCCGCGAGCCAGTCGGCGTAGCTCTCGCTGCGGGCCGCCGCGTCCGTGTGCGCGCTGCGCGCCTGGGCGAGGACGGTCGCCGCCGTCTCCGCGCGCTGGGTCGCCGGGTGCCAGCCCAGCAGGTGCCGCCAGCGCAGCGGGGTGCCGGCCAGCGGCCGGGTGGCGATGCCGGGCGTGGTGGGGAAGGTGGCCCGGCACAGCCCCACCGCCCGGCCCACCTGGACCAGGTGCGCGCAGGAGGCGATGTCCGTCTCGTACATCCGGCCGGGGGAGAAGCCGGCCCGGGCGCACGCGGCGGTGAAGCAGTCGGCGAAGCAGCCGTCGCCGGGCACGCACGCCCACTCCTCGTCCGCCAGCTCGGCCAGCTCCACCTCGGGCGCGCGGGCCAGCGGGTGTGCCTCGGGGAGCATGACGAAGACCGGGTCGACGGCGAACTCCTGCCAGACCAGGTGTTCCGCGTCCGGCGGCGTGGCGTTGCCGCAGGCTCCGGCGACGGCGAAGTCGAGGCGGCCCTCGGCGAGCAGCGCGGCGAGCTCGCGTTCCGACCAGGAGGCGTGCGTGGTCACCTGGGCGTCGGGCGCGGCGGCGGCCAGCAGGTCCACCAGGGCGCCCAGCAGCGGTCCGTGCGTGCTGCCCAGGCGCAGCCGCTGCGCCTTGCGTCCGGCGCGGGCGCGGGCGAACCGGACGGCCTCCTGCTGGAGTTCGCTCACCGCGGGCAGGACGAGCCGGGCCCGCTCCAGTACCAGTTCGCCCAGCGCGGTGGCGCGCACTCCGTGCCGTCCGCGTTCGAACAGCTCGCCGCCCAGGGTGCGTTCGATGCGTCTGAGCTGGGCGCTCAGTGCGGGTTGCGCGAGGCCCAGGGCCGTCGCCGCCCGGGTGAGACTGCCCGCCTCGGCGATCGTCCGGACCGTCTTGAGGTGCCGCAACTCAAGCTCCATGCAGGGAGCTTGCGACGCGTACGGCAGGGGGGCAAGGGGTTGGTCCGGACCACTGGAGGCACGGCGGCGCGCTCCGGGCGGTCTCTGGCGCGGCGGCGGTCCGGGGCCGGGGCGGGGCCGGGGCGGTGCCGGGGCGGTGCCGGGCGGGCCCCGGGGCCGGAACCGTGACGAAGTACGGCGTCGTTCGGTTGAGGTGCTGGAAAGTGTCGGTGCGGCCAGCGCGGCGAGGGACGGTGGAACGGTGACAGTCGGCTCCGGACCGGAGGACCTGGTCTCCTCGCCCGCCGAGAAGCGGGCCGCGGCGCACGCCATCGCGAAGGACATCGAGCCCGGCACCGTCAGGGCGGGCCGGTGGGCGGACGAGGAGACCCGGGCGGCGGTGCGGGCCTTCGGCGCCCGGGACGGAGACGGCTGGCTCACCTCGTCCGCCCTGCGCGGGGCCCACCGCACCTGGGCGGACCAGGTCCGGAACCTGATGAACCGCCTCGGCTCGGAGAAGGACGCGCTGGGCGCCGGTCACCGGGTGCTGACCAGCGCGGACCTGGCGGTCGGCTCGGCGCTGCGGGAATCGGGGGCGCTGGGGCGGTCGGGGTCGGGGTCGGTGCCGGCGGCGGCTTCGGCTTCGGCGGCGGCTTCGGCGTCGGGTGGGCAGGCGGGGCCGTCCGTGCCGCCCGTGCCACCCGTGCCGCCCGTCCCGGCGGCGCCGCGACCCGCGTCCGCGCTGGACGAGTACTGACCGCACCGGCTCCTACCGGCAGGGGGCACGGAGTTCACGGGCGGGCGAACAGGAGCAGAAGGGAGCGACGATGCCGACGTACCACGAGATCATGACCACCGACCTCGCCGCGCTGACCACGGCGGCCGACCGGTGGGACGGCATGGCGGGGGAGTTCGGGAACCAGGAGCGGGCCTACCGGGGCCATGTGCACGGCATCACGATGGGCGACTCGTGGCGTGGCCTGAGCGCTCACGCGGCGGACGCCCGGTTCGCCGCGACGCTGCGGGAGTTCCGGCACGCGGCGACGGAGGCGAAGGCGGTCGCGTCGCTGCTGCGGGACGCGCACGCGCAGTTCACCGAGTTGCGGGACCGGCTGACGGCCGCGCACCGGGAGGCGGTGGCGGCCGGAATGCGGGTCTCGGACCGCGGCGAGGTGAGCGTCGACCCGCACGCGTGCCCGGAGGCGGACGGCGGCGACGCACGGCAGCGGCGGGACGCCGCCGAAGCGTCCGTGGGCGCCTGGCAGGACCGTATCGACAAGGCGGTCCGGGACGTGACGGACGCCGACACGGGCGTCCGCACCGCGCTTTCGGCGGCGGTGCTCGCCCCGGACGCGGCGTCCGGCGGGCGGGGCTTCAACGGCACGGCGCAGGGCGACATCGAGAAGTACGAGGCGGAGGCGGCCGATCGCCTCCTGGAGCGGCTCAGCCGAGGAGGACGCCTGTCGGACGCCGAACTGGTCGAGCTGGAGCGCTCGTTCAGGGACAACGGCGACGACGAGCCCTTCACCCGCACCCTGCTGGACGGCCTGGGCGCGACGGGCGCCCTCCGCCTGACGAACGAACTGAACGACCTGATCCACGTCCAGGGCGGCCCCCGCGCGGGCACGTACGCGGCGCTGGAGACGGGACTGGCCGACGCCCTCGCCACGGCGACCAGGGACACGAAGTCGGCCTGGTACCGGGAGTGGCGCGCCGGGATGCGGCAGGCGGGCGTCGCACGGTACGCGACCGACGCGCAGGGCGCCCGCCTCGACAAGGCGGTGGGCTACCAGTCGCTGGTCACCCTGCTGCGCGAGGGCCACGGCTACGCGCCCGGCATACTGGAGGACCTCACCGACGACATGATCGCGGCGGAACGGCAGCGGCCCGGCATCTGGCGCCAGAAGGGCCCGTACGCCGGGCGCGGCGACGGCTGGTTCGCCAACGATCCCGTGGACGGCATGCTCGGCCTGATGAGCCACGACCCGGCTGCGGCGGCGCACTACCTGGGCTCCGACGCCCGGATGAAGTACCTGGTCGGGGAACGGGACTGGAACGTCACGCTCCGCGACCGGGGCACCGACAAATGGGCCGGCTACACGCCGGCCCCGGACGCCGACGACCGCGCGGGCTTCGGCGCGGCCCTCCAGGCGGCGGCGACGGGCATCGACCCGGCCGACCGGAACGCGCACTACGTCCCGCACACCGCGCAGAACGAGGCGGTGCTCGCGTCGGCCCTGCACCACCTGTCCGACCGCGGCGACGACTTCCCGCCGTCCCTGCGCGCCCCGATGGCCGCGATCCTGGTCAACCACGGAGCGACGGTCCACGCCGCCATGAGCGAGGTCGACCTCGCGCACTCCCCGCTGGAACAGGACCGGCTGTTCGAGGTGGCCAAGCAGATCTCCAAGGACAAGGACGCCTACGGCACCCTGAACGGCGGCCTCAACCAGGCGATGGTGACCTCGCTCCACGACGGCCACGCGAAGTCCACGGAACCTCTGATCCGGGCCGGCCGCACGGTCGGCTTCCTGGAGGAGGCCCGCATCCAGTCCCAGGGCGCCCCCCGAACGGCCACCTTCGAGACGAAGCCCCTCTTCGACCGCGCGATCGGCTACCTGCCGGTGGCCGGCGACGAGATCCAGGACGGCTTCGACTTCGTCACGGAGAAGTGGTTGGAGGACGAGCAGGAGAGGTTGGATGAGAGGGCGGAGGAGGAGAATTTCAAGGCTTACGACACACGGAACGGTCAGCTGATGGGCCTGGCAGAGGAGTGGGCGAAGACGCATCGCGAAGGTGGAGTTTCGCGATTCGACGCCAAAACCGAGATCGGCCGATCGGCGCAGGACGGGATGGCCCATGCGGCCGGAGTCTCCGGAGAGCGGCCGAAGTGACGATGATGCGCCACCTGCGATCTTCGAGCGTGATCGGATGGCTGGTCCTGGCCCTCTGCGCCGCATGTGACAGC
The DNA here is from genome assembly GCF_039543625.1 of Streptomyces similanensis. Classification (NCBI taxonomy): domain Bacteria; kingdom Bacillati; phylum Actinomycetota; class Actinomycetes; order Kitasatosporales; family Streptomycetaceae; genus Streptomyces; species Streptomyces similanensis. The sequence goes on from NZ_BAABKC010000079.1 coordinate 46,377, forward strand.
TCTGGCAGTCCACAGATCCCGAAGGTCATGTGCGGCACACGTGTCGACCCCGATGTCGCGCGTCCACTCTTTGGATCCGGCACCGACTGGCATGAATGGGACCGCGTCGATCGAGCGGAAGCCCTTACAGCTCCCTGCCTGGTTCTGTCTGACCGTGGCGTGGTGGTCCGTCTCCGATTCTCCTGGGACGAGAACGCAACAGACCTCATGTACCTGGCCAAGAACACCGGAACGGTCTCCGGGATCGCGGACCCCCGTCACATCACCTCCCCGTACACCACCCTCATCGGAACCGACGGAGCGATCTCCACGGCGCCCTGTGGAACGAAAGGCGGCGACTACTTCACCCTCACCCTCCAGTTGCCCCGCATCGCACGCACGGACCGAAGCCACCGCGGGGACATCGAGAAGTTCATGCGGGCCTACTTTCCGGCCACGCTCAAGACCCTCGGCTGCCGGACGGCGCCTCCTGCCTCTCCTCGCCCCGGCCAGGAACGGTGAGGGGGAACGCCGTATGAGTACAGACACTCATGTGCGCCCACGGCACACCCGCTTGAATGGCATCCGACGACCGAGGCGGAGGACTCCGGTGGCTGCCGGAGGACACACCGTGACGGCCCATAGCTACAGTTGTCACCAAGGCTTGCGCCGACGAACACACGGGGGAGGGTGTTGAGTTGACGAGCGATGCTGGAGCCGACGCGCCGCTGTCGCCGCTGGCGCCGTTGCTGACCGGCCTGGCCGGCCTGCCGGGTGTGGCGGGCGCCGCCGGCGGGGCCGCGGTGAACCTGTACACGGAGCTGTCGTCGTTCACGGAGTTCCAGAAGAAAGTGGACGACCTGATCCGCGACCTGAAGGGGTCGCAGGCGGGGCCGGGCAAGGTCGGCCGGGACCAGCTCACCCGCCACCAGTTCGGCGGTGGCGGCGGCGCGTGGTCCGAGGCGGCCGGCCTGTACTCGGCGTACGAGACGGTCATCACCGAGCTGGAGACGCTGTCGAAGCTGCTGTCCGACTCCATGGAGGGCATGGGCATCGCCGTCCTGGCCTCGCACAAGGGCTACCGGAACATCGACGTGGACGTCCGCAACCGGATGGCGGCGATCAGCGCGGAGACCACCAAGCACTACGGCGGCGCCTACGACCCCGAGCAGCACAAGAGCGGCGACGCGCACGGCCACGGCGGCGGGACGAAGCCGGAGGAGCCCACGCAGCCGACGACGGGCGACACGGGCGGCACGATCTGATGATTTTCGAGGCGACGGGGGCGGTTTGATGGCGGGCAAGGGGAGTGGCGGGGGTACGTCTTTCGAGGGTATGAGTCACGAGCAGATGCTGGCGTGGCTGGATCAGGCGAGTTCGGGTGAGGTGCAGGCGGCTGCGGGGCGTCTGGCGACGGCTGCGACGGAGATCCAGAGGATCGCGGAGCAGTTGAAGTTGCGTCCGCAGGTGGTGGAGTGGAAGGGCGAGGGGGCGGACGCGTTCCGTTCCTGGGCCAATGAGCTGGCGAATTCCTCGCTTCGGCTGGCTGATTTCAGCAAAGCGGCGGGGGTGCAGTTGGGGCATGCGTCGGATGCGATCGCCACGGCGCAGGCGTCGATTCCTCGGGATACCAAGGGTGCGCAGGCGAATCTGGACGCGGCGACGGCGGCGCACAATGATCCGGACTCGGCGGCGATCCGTGCGAAGTCCGCGAGTGAGCTGGCCGCGTTGAAGGCGGACCGGGAGAAGGTCCGCCAGGAGGCAGCGGACCAGATGCGCAAACTGGCCCAGTCCTACCAGGCATCCACCACCCAGATGAACGGCCTGGAACGCCCGCAGTTCCCTCCGCCCCCAGCTGCCATCGCCCCTCCGGCGCCTGTCGAGGCAAGTGAGGATCTGGCCCGGCCAGGTGGGTCTGCTTCCCAAGGCACTGGCGGCGGAAGCTCCGGTTCTGGCCCGGCTGGGGTTACTGGAAGCAAGAGAGTTGAGCACAAGGATGTCGTGGCCTCCGGGCCGCACGTTCACGCGGATGCGCCTGTCAAGGTTGGGTCCACGCCTCCTCACTCGAGTCCACCGACGATCAGGCCCGACACGCACGTCGGCGTCGAGCCTGATGCACACGTCAACGTCGACACCGTTTCCACGCCGCCAGGAGTGCATCAGCGTTCCACGGGGTCCGCAGGGGGACCGCCCATGACCACTCGACCGGAAACGGGACCCCTGCTGCCGATGACCGGTCCGGTTCCACCGATGCCCCAGCGGTCGGCACGGCTGCCTTCGGCTCCCGGCGGATCCGAGGCGCCGATCGGTCGGGGACGCGTGCCGAGCCAGCCTGGGGAAGGACCTCTCGGACGATCCCTGAGCCGCGGTGTAACAGGGGGCAGCGCTGTTCCTGCTAAAAGCCTGCCCGCTTCCGATGGGCCGATGGGCCGCGCCGTGCCAGGTGGACAGGGGCCGGTTGCCGGACGACAGGGACCGGTTTCCGGTCGGGGAAGCACTTCCAACTCGGGAATCACCGGCGGGCGCCCATCGACACCTCCTGGTACTGGCAAGTCCATGGGGCGCGGGCCCAGCGCCTCGTTCGGCGGCGAGCACACAACCGGTCGCGGAGCGGCCGGACGAGCGTCGAACGCTGGAGCGACAGGGCAGCCGGCCACTCGGGGCACGGGCCCCGGTGCCGGGCGTTCGGCCGCCACACCGCGTGCCGGGATCGTCGGCGGTACGCCTCAGCAGACCGGGCGCGCTCCTGCGCGGCCCGGTGCACCGGTACCCTCCGCCCCGACGCGCGGAGGCATCTCGGGTGGTGTGCCGAGTGAGACCCGCACGAGGGGCGGTCGCGGCGCGTCGAGTGGTTCGAGCGGCGGCGCGCGGCAGCGCAAGGACAAGCAGAGGAAAGACCGCCGAGACGAACCACCGGCCAACGAATGACGATCAGGGGACACAACGCCATGCGCATGCCTGCGGCCAACTCGTGGCCGAGAGGGGCCCGTGCCGCGGCCTCAACGGCCGTCGGTCTGCTGCTGGTGGGAGGAATGGCACCGCAGGCTCACGCCGACTCGACGCGTTCACAGCAGTGGCATCTGGACGCCATGCACGCAGAGGAGATGTGGCGGACGAGCACTGGTCAGGGCATCACGGTGGCGGTGATCGATACCGGAGTCGATCCGGCCAATCCGGACCTGAAAGGGCGGATACTCGACGGAAAGGATCTCGCCCCCGCGGAACGCCCCGGTGACGAGCACACGGACTACAACGGTCATGGCACGGGGATGGCCGGACTGATCGCCGGCACGGGTGCGTACGGCGGCGGGAAGGGAGCATTCGGGCTCGCGCCAGGCGTGAAGATCCTCCCTGTCCGTATGCCTGCACCGAGCGACATCAATGGATTCGCGGGACCGTCGTACTTGAGCAAAGCCATCCGCTACGCGGCGGATTCCGGCGCACAAGTCATCAACATCTCCATGACGGAGCGGCTCAACTCCCCGGAACTCGCTGACGCGGTGAAGTACGCCCTGTCCCACGGCTCGCTCATCTTCGCCGGTGTGGGGAATGACGGCGCCAAGGGAAATCCGGTCGAGTATCCGGCAGCGACTCCGGGAGTGGTCGGGGTGGCAGCGGTCGGTAAGAACCTGCGGAGGACCAGCGAGTCCGAGTTCGGCCAGCAGGTGGACATGGCCGCACCCGGAGACGAGATGGTCCATGCGTGCGGCGGCCGGACGGGTCTCTGCAAGGGTCACGGCACCAGTGACTCCACCGCCCTGGCCTCCGCCAGTGCCGCTCTGATCTGGTCCAAGCATCCGACCTGGACCAACAACCAGGTGCTGCGGGTCATGCTGAACACCATTGGCGGCCCCACCGACGGCGCCAAGCGCAACGACTCCATCGGCTACGGCATCGTCCGTCCGCGCATCGCGCTGAAGGACCCGGGCGACCCGGGTCCGGCCGACGTCTATCCGCTCCCGGACCTGGCGGCCGCCGCGTCCCCGTCTCCCTCCCCGAAGAGTTCCGACCCCAAGGGTGGCAGCGGCTCGGTGCCGGACAAGAACACGCCCGCCCCCTCCGCCGCGAAGGACGACGGCGACGGCGGCAGCGGCAAGCTCTGGACCGCCCTGGGCGCCGGAGCGGTCGTGGTCCTGGGCGGCGCGGCAGTGGCTTTCGTGCTGGTCAGGCGGCAGCGTTCCGCGGGCAGGCTGAGCAGAGAGCAGGCCGCGACGGCGGCGACGGCGTATCTGAACACGGTCGCCTACCCCGACCGCGCCGGCACCGTCACCGCCCTCCCCGCCACGGGAACCCCGTACGCCTACGGCTGGACGTTCCAGTTCGACTTCGCCCCGTACCCGCAGACCACCACCCCGACGAACGCCTCCTCCGCCTACGTCATCGTCGTACCGCACTCCGGCGCCACGCCGCACTTCCCGCCCGCCCACCTCCCCACCGCGCAGTACATGGAGATGTGTGCGGCCGGCGTCCAGCCCTCGGTGCAGAGCAGCTGAGAAGACGGGAAGAGGTCGTCGCGGTGGGGATGTTCGACTGGCTGACCGGTACCAGGTACCCCGACAGCGGGGTGGCCCCGTCGTCCCTCGCGGAGTTGCGGGCCGCGCTGTTCGCGGTCAACGGATCGGACAAGCCGTACCGCGTGCGCAACGCTTTGCCCGCGGAGAAGGCCGATGTGGTTGCGGAGTGGCACGTTCTGGAGCCCGCCTGGGGAACCGGCCCGGCCCGTAGGCAGGTCGAACGGACTCTCAAGACCCGGATGCGTCTGGACCCGGCACGCCGTGAGGTGCGGGTCTGCGACGAACTGAAGGAGGTCACGCGGGCCGGGGGGCCGCCCGGGCGGATCGTGGCCCGCGAGTGGGGGCGCGGGCCGAAGCTGCGGATGGTCTCCTGGAAGGGGCACTACAAGCAGGGGCCCGACGGCCGCCGCCAACGGGTCGAGGAGTTCCGCTTCGACTCGCGGGACATGCGTGACCCCTTGCAGCGAGCGGTCCTCGGCGCGGGCTGGACCTGGCGGGGAGTGCTCAGGCTCTGACCGGCGGACGCCGGCGGACGAGCCCCGAGCCCATCCCCGAGCTCGTCACGATCGTCCAGGTGGCCGCGGTCGTCCTAGTACCCGCCCTCCTCCTCGTACGCGGGGTCGTACTCGTGCCGTACGCATCCTCCGTCCGCCCGCACCACCGGCTCGCCCGAGTAGTAGTCGGGTACCAGGGACAGTTCGACGCCGTGTTCGTCGGTGGTGGTGATGCCGGGCAGGCCGGCGCCGGAATGACCGGTGGGCTGCTGAGCGGCCACGTCCGTCACCTTGAGGCCGCGGTCGGTCCAGGTCGCGCGGAGGCGGTCGACGGCCGAGCGGTAGTCACCCCCGCTCGCGAAGTCCATGCGCCACTCGTAGGCCGCCTCGTCACGGGTCACTCCCGCGTCGTCGAAGCCGAAGTCATCGACGCAGGACGTGCTGGCCTGCTTCTCGGCGATGCCCTTCTGGACCGGGGCCGGGGCGAGGCCGTTCAGCGTCTGGTCGCCCGCGCGCCTGGTCTCCGCGGCGCGCTCGGCGTACTCGGCGGCCGAGCTGACCGGTCCGCCCTCCATCGACTGGCAGGCCGCCGCGCCCCAGGCGAGGAGCCCGACGAGGCTCGCGCTGATCAGCGTCATGGCGCGGTAGCCGTACAGGAAGGGGCGGCGGGGCGCCGGGGCGGTCGTGGGCGCGGAGGTCGTCGTAGCGGGCATGAGGTCGATCAAAGCCGTCCGGCGGTGGTCGCCGGCAGCGACGAACTACTCATTGTCGGCGGTGCGCCTACTCAGGTCCGGCCACCGGGCCGAGAGGCCGGTACTCCCGTTACTCCCGGTACTCCCAGCACTCGGCTCCGCAGCAGCGCCCCAGCCCACCCCAGCCCCCCGCCCCCGCCCCCCGGAGTCTCAGAGTCCGGACAAACGGTGCTTGCATGCTGGCCTCAGGGTTTACACAGGGGTAACACTGAGGGGTCGGCCGTTTCCCGGGTGGTTCAGCGCGTCGCGCCGACGAGTGGCCCGGGAGCGGCTCCGTCCTGCGCGCGGCAACGGCGCCGAGCGCCCACCACCGGTCACGTACCGGTAGCAGCCGTGCCAGAAAGGGACCCCGTGACGACCCGAGACGACACGAAGACCACCAAGACCCGGCTCGACGCCCTGCGCGTCGAGATCGAGCGGCGCAACCCCGCCCAGCCCGAGTTCCACCAGGCCGTGCACGAGGTGCTGGACACGCTGGCGCCGGTGCTCGCGGCGCGCCCGGAGTACGCCGAGCCGGGGCTCATCGAGCGGCTGTGCGAGCCGGAGCGGCAGGTCATCTTCCGGGTGCCGTGGCAGGACGACAAGGGGCACGTGCACGTCAACCGGGGCTTCCGGGTGGAGTTCAACAGCGCGCTCGGCCCGTACAAGGGCGGCCTGCGCTTCCACCCGTCCGTCAACCTCGGGATCATCAAGTTCCTCGGTTTCGAGCAGATCTTCAAGAACGCGCTGACCGGGCTCGGCATCGGCGGCGGCAAGGGCGGCAGCGACTTCGACCCGCACGGGCGCAGCGACGCGGAGATCATGCGGTTCTGCCAGTCGTTCATGACGGAGCTGTACCGGCACATCGGCGAGCACACCGACGTGCCGGCCGGTGACATCGGCGTCGGCGGGCGCGAGATCGGCTACCTGTTCGGGCAGTACCGGCGGATCACCAACCGCTGGGAGGCCGGCGTCCTCACCGGCAAGGGCGCCGGCTGGGGCGGCTCGGCGATCCGGCCGGAGGCGACGGGCTACGGCAGCGTGCTGTTCGCCGCGGCGATGCTGCGCGAGCGCGGCGAGGACCTGGAGGGGCAGACGGCGGTCGTCTCCGGCTCGGGCAACGTCGCCATCTACACCGTCGAGAAGCTGCTCGCCCTCGGCGCCAACCCGCTGACCTGCTCCGACTCCAGCGGGTACGTCGTCGACGACAAGGGCATCGACGTCGACCTGCTCAAGCAGGTCAAGGAGGTCGAGCGCGGGCGGATCAGCGACTACGCCGAGCGGCGCGGGGCCTCGGCCCGGTTCGTGCCCGGCGGACGGGTCTGGGACGTGCCGGGCGACGTCGCGCTGCCCTCCGCCACCCAGAACGAGCTGGACGAGAACGACGCGGCCACCCTCGTCCGCAACGGCGTGAAGGCGGTGGCGGAGGGCGCGAACATGCCCACCACGCCGGAGGCCGTGCACCTGTTCCAGCGCGCGGGCGTCGCCTTCGGCCCCGGCAAGGCGGCCAACGCGGGCGGCGTCGCGGTGAGTGCGCTGGAGATGGCGCAGAACCACGCGCGCACCGCGTGGTCGCCGGCCCGGGTGGAGGAGGAACTCGCCCACATCATGGGCGACATCCACACCACCTGCCACGAGACCGCCGAGCGCTACGGCGCCTCCGGCGACTACGTGACCGGCGCCAACATCGCCGGCTTCGAACGGGTCGCCGACGCGATGCTCGCCCAGGGCGTCATCTGACACCCACACCCACATCAACATCCACATCCACATCAACACCCACACCCGCGTAGCCCCGTACACACGTCCGCGCCCCGTCCCGGCGAGTCACCGGGGCGGGGCGCGGACACGTGCGCCGAGGGGCGGTCGGGCTCAGTGCGCGGCCGCGGCTCCCGCCGGGGCGCCGCGGCCGGACGGCCGGGCGATGACCAGCACGCCGGAGGCCACCGCGGCGAGCAGCATCGCGGCCACACCCCACCAGATGGCCTGCGTGTAGCCGTGCACGATGCCCTCGCGCAGCACCTGCGCCTTCTGCGCGGGGTTGGTCAGGTGCTGGCCGACGTACGTGCTCGTCGCCGAGGTGGCGATGGTGTTCAGCAGCGCCGTGCCGAGCGAACCGCCGACCTGCTGCGAGGTGTTGACCATCGCGGAGGTCACACCGGCGTCCTGCGGCCGCACCCCGTGGGTCGCGGTGGAGAAGACCGGCATGAAGGTCAGGCCCATGCCGAGGCCGAGCAGCAGCTCGGCGGGCAGCACGTGGGTGGCGTACGCGGAGTCCACGCCGAGCTGGGTGAGGATCGCGAGACCCGCCGCGGCGAGCAGCATGCCGGGCACCATGAGCAGGCGCGGGGGCGTGCGGGGCAGCAGCCGGGCGGAGATCTGGGTGGAGCCAAGGATGATCATCGCGGACATCGGCAGGAACGCCAGACCGCTCCTGACCGGGGTGTATCCGAGGATGCCCTGGAAGTAGTAGGTCATGAACAGGAACAGGCCGAACATGCCGATCGTGGCGAGCCCCATGGTCAGGAAGCAGCCCGCGCGGTTGCGGTCGGCGAGGATGCGCAGCGGCAGCAGCGGGTGCTTGGCCTTGCTCTGCCAGAACACGAACGCCGCCAGCAGGACCACGCCGCCGATCAGCAGGGTGAGGACCAGGCTGTCGCTCCAGCCGCGCGGCTCGGCCTCGGAGAAGCCGTAGACCACGGCGACCAGACCGCCGCAGCCCAGGATCACTCCGGGGATGTCCAGCTTGGCCTCGCGGTGGCCCGGGCGGTCGTGCAGCAGCATGAGGGCGCCGATCACCGCGACGGCCGCGATCGGGATGTTCACGTACAGGCACCAGCGCCAGTTCGCGTACGAGGTCAGGATGCCGCCCAGCAGCAGGCCGATCGCCGCGCCGGCGCCGGCGATGGCGCCGTAGATGCCGAACGCCTTGCCGCGCTCGCGCGGGTCGGTGAACGTGGTCGTCATCAGGGAGAGCGCGGAGGGCGCGAGGACGGCGCCGAACACGCCCTGCAGGGCGCGGGCGCCGAAGAGCATGGCGGGGCTGTCGGCCGCGCCGCCGATCGCGGAGGCGACCGCGAAGCCGATGAGGCCGATGATGAAGGTGCGCTTGCGGCCGACCAGGTCGGCGATGCGGCCGCCGAGCAGCAGCAGGCCGCCGAAGGCGAGGGTGTAGGCGGTGATGACCCACTGGCGGTTGCCGTCGGACATGCCGAGGGCCTTCTGCGCGGACGGCAGCGCGATGTTCACGATGGTCGCGTCGAGGACCACCATCAACTGCGCCAGCGCGATGATCACCAGACCCCACCAGCGGCGGGGGTCGGGGGCGTCGGCGGTGCCGTGCGCGGTGGAGGCCGGAGCCGTGGATATGGCCTCGGCCGGGGGAGAGTCGTTCATGACGAGAACGTCACTTCCTTGCTCGTGATGGTGGCGTGCGTGGTCCGCGGTGTGCGTACGGGGGTGCGGGCGGCGGTGGGGCGCCGCGCCGGTGGGGCGCCGCAGCGGTGGGGCGCCCGCCCCTGGGGGCCGGCCGGTCCGCAGGGGTTCCGCGGACCTCGGTGCTACCGGGTGTCCCGTTCTCGGGTGACCCGAACGGACCAATGATCGGTCATTGGAGCCGATCGTCAGTATGGCTGATGGTCAGTGAAGTGTACGCTGCTCGCATGAAGGATGAGGGTCCCCCTGATGTACTTTCCGGTCGGCTGGGCTATCTCCTGAAGCACGCCTTCATGGCGATGGCGGCCGAGATGGAGGCGGTGCTCGCGCCCTTCCGCCTGTCGCCGCGCGAACTGGGCGTCATGGCGCTGATCGACGCCTCGCCGGAGCAGTCGTCCCAGCTGGAGATCGCCGCCCGGCTCGGCGTCGACCGCACGACGATGGTCGCCGTCATCGACTCGCTGGAGCACAAGGGGTACGTGGAGCGGCACCGCAGCGACCGCGACCGGCGCCGCAACGTGGTGACGCTCACCCCGGCGGGCCAGGCGTGCCTGGAGGAGGCCGAGCAGGCCCGCGAACGGGTGGAGCGCGACTTCCTCGCCCCCCTGGACGAGTCCTCCGCCGCCGCCCTGACCGAGGCCCTCCTCACCCTGCACCTGGCCCAGACGGAGACCCGCCGCACCGCCCTCCCGCACACCGCTCCCTGCGCCCACCCCGCACCCGGCGACCCCGCCGGAGCCGGAACCCTGGCCGACGGCGGCTGACCGGCGGCTGACCGGCGCCACCCCGCTCCCCGCCTCCCGTACGATGCGTCACCGTGGCGATACAGAACCCGCCCCCGTGGGGGCCCTACGGCGCTCCGCCGCCCCCGCCGCCGAGCATCCCGGCGAAGGACCTGCGGCCCCGGCGCCTGTGGTACGTGGTGGCCGCGCTGCTGGGAGTCGTCCTGGCCGGCGTCGGCGGCGTCCTCCTCGTGACGGCGGCGAAGGACGCGATCGACTCGGTCGACGCGGCCCACAGCTTCGCCGGCGGCGAGTCGGCGACGTACCGGTTCGTCCAGGGGGAGACCAAGGCGGTCTACGTCTCCCAGACCGGGCGGGGGCACGTGGAGTGCCGGATCCCCGGCATGCGGTCCGGGGCGATGACCCGGCCGGACAGCACGTTCCGCATCACCGCGGGCGGCCGGACCTGGGAACGCGTCTTCGAGGTGAACCCCGGCGGCACCGGCGACTACGCGCTCACCTGCACCGCGCAGCGGCCCGCCGAGTTCGCGCTCGGGGACACGCCCGAGGTGGGGGCCACCATCGGCGGCATCGCCGCGGGGGTCGGCTGCTTCGTCGCCGCGCTCGCCGCGACGGTGACCATCGTGGTCGTCACCGCCGTCCGGCGCGGCCGCCACCGCCGCCGGCTCGCCGCCGCGTCGGCCGGGCCCCCGCAGTGGGGCGGTCCTCCGCCGTGGGGCGGCCAGCCGCAGTGGGGCGGCCCGCCGCCCTACAACCCAGCCCCGGGAACGCCGCCGCCGTACAACTCCGCCCCGGGAACGCCGCCCCCGCCCGGTCACTAGCCGCGCCCGCGTCCGTCGCGCGCCCCCGCGTCCCCCGCACCCGCCCGGCGCGGCGCGGCCGCGCCGATGTGGGCCCTTCGGTTTGACCTACGTCACTCTCGGGGTAATCTCTTCCGCTCGATTGGCCAGGCCGCCCTGGCGTATGGCAGACTGTCCGAGTTGCTCGGTCGAGTGTTGATGCTGCGCGCCTCCCGCCGGGGGGACCGGAAGCGAGTCCCACAGTACTCGTCGCCCTAACTGCCTCACGGCAGCGCTGGGGCGGACGTACGGGAATCTTCCGGGAAGTGTGAGCGCGACATCGGCCAGGCGCCCGGTGGGTCTTCGATGATCCCCGGCTCGCGGATCCGGTAGGGCCGTGTGCAATCCCGCAGGGATGTTCGAACAAGGGGCATCTGTGTCGGCGGGAGCGCGACACACCCGACCGCGTGGGTCGGAGAGCAGCACGGAGCACCAAGGGAAACCGCGGAAAGCGCACCGGGTTCCAGAGCGTAAGAAGAGACAGGACTACGAAGTAGCCATGGCGGGACAGAAGATCCGCATCCGGCTCAAGGCCTACGACCACGAGGTCATCGACTCCTCGGCGAAGAAGATCGTCGAGACGGTGACCCGCACTGGTGCGTCGGTCGCGGGCCCGGTGCCGCTGCCCACTGAGAAGAACGTGTACTGCGTCATCAAGTCGCCGCACAAGTACAAGGACTCGCGCGAGCACTTCGAGATGCGCACGCACAAGCGCCTGATCGACATCCTCGACCCGACCCCCAAGACCGTTGACTCTCTGATGCGACTCGACCTCCCGGCCGGTGTCGACATCGAGATCAAGCTCTGAGGGCTGGTGATCTGAGAATGGCTAAGCAGATCAAGGGCATCCTGGGCGAGAAGCTCGGCATGACGCAGGTGTGGGACGAGAACAACCGCGTTGTTCCGGTCACCGTCGTCAAGGCCGGCCCCAACGTCGTCACCCAGGTCCGCACGAACGACGTCGACGGCTACGAGTCCGTCCAGATCGCGTTCGGCGAGATCGACCCGCGCAAGGTGAACAAGCCCCTCAAGGGCCACTTCGCCAAGGCCGACGTCACCCCCCGCCGCCACCTCGTCGAGATCCGCACCGCGGACGCCTCCGAGTACACGCTGGGCCAGGAGATCTCCGCAGAGGTCTTCGAGGCGGGCGTCAAGGTGGACGTGACCGGCAAGAGCAAGGGCAAGGGCTTCGCCGGTGTCATGAAGCGTCACAACTTCAAGGGCCTCGGCGCCGGACACGGCACCCAGCGCAAGCACCGCTCGCCCGGTTCCATCGGTGGCTGCGCCACCCCGGGCCGCGTGTTCAAGGGCCTCCGCATGGCGGGTCGTATGGGCAACGAGCGGGTCACCACCCAGAACCTGACCGTCCACGCCGTTGACGCGGAGAAGGGTCTGCTGCTCATCAAGGGCGCGGTTCCCGGTCCGAACGGCGGCCTCGTCCTGGTCCGCACCGCGGCCAAGGGGGCCTGAGGTAACCGATGAGCACTGTTGACATCCTTTCGCCGGCGGGCGAGAAGGCCGGTACCGTCGAGCTCCCCGCGGAGATCTTCGACGTTGAGAAGATCAGCATTCCGCTGATCCACCAGGTCGTCGTCGCGCAGCTGGCCGCCGCCCGTCAGGGCACGCACAAGGTCAAGACCCGTGGCGAGGTCCGCGGCGGTGGCAAGAAGCCGTACCGCCAGAAGGGCACCGGCCGCGCCCGTCAGGGCTCGACCCGCGCGCCGCAGTTCGCCGGTGGTGGCGTCGTGCACGGTCCCGTGCCGCGCGACTACTCGCAGCGGACCCCGAAGAAGATGAAGGCCGCGGCCCTGCGCCACGCCCTCACCGACCGGGCCCGCCACGACCGCATCCACGTCGTCTCCGGCGTGGTCGAGGGCGAGACCGCCTCCACGAAGGCCGCCCGGACGCTGTTCGGCAAGATCTCGGAGCGCAAGAACCTGCTCCTGGTCGTCGACCGCGCCGACGAGGCCGCGTGGCTGTCCACCCGCAACCTGCCCCAGGTCCACATCCTGGAGCCGGGCCAGCTGAACACGTACGACGTTCTCGTCTCGGACGACGTGGTCTTCACCAAGGCCGCTTTCGAGTCCTTCGTCGCCGGCCCGAACAAGGCCAACGACACCGAAGGGAGCGAGGCCTGATGGCTACGCGTCACCCCTCCATCGCCTCGAAGGCCGCCAAGGCCGCCAAGGCCGCGCGCGTCGCCAAGGCGCGCCGTCACGCCGCCGAGGGCAAGAACACCGTCGAGACCCCGCTGAGCAAGTCGTACACGGACCCCCGTGACGTGCTGCTCAAGCCGGTCGTCTCGGAGAAGAGCTACGCGCTCCTCGACGAGAACAAGTACACGTTCATCGTCGACCCGAACGCCAACAAGACCCAGATCAAGCAGGCCGTCCAGGCGGTCTTCGAGGTCAAGGTCACCGGGGTCAACACGATCAACCGCCAGGGCAAGCGCAAGCGCACCAAGAGCGGCTTCGGCCAGCGCGCCGCCACCAAGCGCGCGATCGTGACCCTCGCCGAGGGCGACCGTATCGACATCTTCGGCGGTCCGACCGCCTGACGGCGGTCTGGAGCGTCCAGATTTCGGAATAGTTTCCGAGGACTGAGAGACAATGGGTATCCGCAAGTACAAGCCGACGACTCCGGGCCGTCGTGGCTCCAGCGTCGCCGACTTCGTCGAGGTCACGCGGTCCACGCCGGAGAAGTCGCTGGTCCGCCCCCTGCACAGCAAGGGCGGCCGTAACAACGCCGGTCGTGTGACCGTTCGCCACCAGGGTGGCGGACACAAGCGCGCCTACCGCGTGATCGACTTCCGTCGTCACGACAAGGACGGCGTGCCGGCGAAGGTCGCGCACATCGAGTACGACCCCAACCGCACCGCGCGCATCGCGCTGCTGCACTACGCCGACGGCGAGAAGCGCTACATCCTCGCCCCGCGCAACCTGCAGCAGGGCGACCGCGTGGAGAACGGTCCCGGGGCCGACATCAAGCCGGGCAACAACCTGGCCATCCGCAACATCCCGGTCGGTACCACGATCCACGCGATCGAGCTCCGTCCCGGTGGCGGTGCCAAGTTCGCCCGCTCCGCCGGCGCCTCCGTGCAGCTGCTCGCGAAGGAGGGCACGATGGCCCACCTCCGCATGCCGTCCGGTGAGATCCGCCTGGTCGACCAGCGCTGCCGCGCCACGGTCGGCGAGGTCGGCAACGCCGAGCAGAGCAACATCAACTGGGGCAAGGCCGGCCGCAAGCGCTGGCTTGGCGTCCGCCCGACCGTTCGCGGTGTGGCGATGAACCCGGTTGACCACCCCCACGGTGGTGGTGAGGGCAAGACCTCCGGTGGTCGCCACCCGGTCAGCCCCTGGGGTCAGAAGGAAGGTCGTACTCGTGCTCCCAAGAAGGCGAGCAACAAGTACATCGTCCGCCGCCGCAAGACGAACAAGAAGCGCTAAGGACGGGTTGAGATGCCTCGTAGCTTGAAGAAGGGGCCTTTCGTCGACGACCACCTCATCAAGAAGGTGGACGTCCAGAACGAAGCCGGCACCAAGAACGTCATCAAGACCTGGTCCCGCCGCTCGATGATCGTCCCGGCGATGCTGGGCCACACGATCGCGGTGCACAACGGCAAGACCCACATCCCGGTGTTTGTCACCGAGTCCATGGTCGGCCACAAGCTCGGCGAGTTCTCGCCGACGCGCACCTTCCGGGGTCACGTCAAGGACGACCGGAAGTCGAAGCGCCGCTAGTCAGCGGGGTGTGAATGATCATGACAAACACTGAAGGGACAACCATGGAAGCCAGGGCCCAGGCGCGGTACATCCGCGTCACGCCCATGAAGGCCCGCCGCGTGGTGGACCTCATCCGTGGCATGGACGCCACGGAGGCTCAGGCGGTCCTGCGTTTCGCCCCGCAGGCCGCGAGCGTGCCGGTCGGCAAGGTGCTGGACAGCGCCATCGCCAACGCCGCGCACAACTACGACCACACCGACGCCGACAGCCTCTTCATCTCCGAGGCCTACGTCGACGAGGGTCCGACCCTGAAGCGGTTCCGTCCGCGCGCCCAGGGCCGTGCCTACCGGATCCGCAAGCGGACCAGCCACATCACCGTGGTCGTCAGCAGCAAGGAAGGAACCCGGTAATGGGCCAGAAGGTAAACCCGCACGGGTTCCGGCTCGGCATCACCACCGACTTCAAGTCGCGTTGGTACGCCGACAAGCTGTACAAGGACTACGTCAAGGAAGACGTCGCCATCCGTCGGATGATGACGTCCGGCATGGAGCGCGCCGGCATCTCCAAGGTGGAGATCGAGCGCACCCGTGACCGCGTGCGGGTGGACATCCACACCGCTCGTCCGGGCATCGTCATCGGCCGCCGTGGCGCCGAGGCCGACCGCATCCGCGGTGACCTCGAGAAGCTCACCGGCAAGCAGGTGCAGCTGAACATCCTCGAGGTCAAGAGCCCGGAGACGGACGCTCAGCTGGTGGCCCAGGCCGTCGCCGAGCAGCTGTCCTCCCGTGTCTCCTTCCGTCGTGCCATGCGCAAGAGCATGCAGGGCACGATGAAGGCGGGCGCCAAGGGCATCAAGATCCAGTGCGGCGGCCGCCTCGGCGGCGCCGAGATGTCCCGCTCGGAGTTCTACCGCGAGGGCCGTGTGCCCCTGCACACGCTCCGCGCGAACGTGGACTACGGCTTCTTCGAGGCCAAGACGACCTTCGGCCGCATCGGTGTGAAGGTCTGGATCTACAAGGGCGACGTCAAGAACATCGCCGAGGTCCGCGCCGAGAACGCTGCGGCCCGTGCGGGTAACCGCCCGGCCCGTGGCGGTGCCGACCGCCCGGCCCGTGGTGGCCGCGGTGGCGAGCGGCGCGGTCGCAAGCCGCAGCAGCAGTCGGCCCCCGCCGCCGAGGCCCCCAAGGCCGAGGCTCCGGCCGCTGCCGCTCCGGCTGAGAGCACCGGAACGGAGGCCTGACCGACATGCTGATCCCCCGTAGGGTCAAGCACCGCAAGCAGCACCACCCGAAGCGCCGTGGTCAGGCCAAGGGCGGTACGACGGTCGCGTTCGGCGAGTACGGCATTCAGGCCCTCACGCCGGCGTACGTGACCAACCGCCAGATCGAGGCGGCCCGTATCGCGATGACCCGCCACATCAAGCGTGGTGGCAAGGTCTGGATCAACATCTACCCGGACCGCCCGCTCACGAAGAAGCCTGCCGAGACCCGCATGGGTTCCGGTAAGGGTTCTCCGGAGTGGTGGATCGCGAACGTTCACCCGGGTCGGGTGATGTTCGAGCTGTCCTACCCGAACGAGAAGATCGCCCGTGAGGCGCTGACCCGTGCGGCCCACAAGCTGCCGATGAAGTGCCGGATCGTCAAGCGCGAGGCAGGTGAAGCGTGATGTCGGCCGGTACCAAGGCGTCCGAGCTGCGCGAGCTGGGCAACGAGGAGCTTCTTGGCAAGCTCCGCGAGGCCAAGGAAGAGCTGTTCAACCTCCGTTTCCAGGCGGCGACGGGCCAGCTCGAGAACCATGGCCGTCTGAAGGCGGTCCGCAAGGACATCGCGCGGATCTACACCCTGATGCGCGAGCGTGAGCTGGGCATCGAGACGGTGGAGAACGCATGAGCGAGAACAACGTGACTGAGCAGAGCACTGAGCGCAACGCCCGCAAGACGCGCGAGGGTTACGTCGTCAGCGACAAGATGGACAAGACCGTCGTCGTCGCCGTCGAGGACCGCGTCAAGCACGCGCTGTACGGCAAGGTCATCCGCCGTACCAACAAGCTCAAGGCGCACGACGAGCAGAACGCCGCCGGCGTCGGTGACCGCGTCCTCCTGATGGAGACCCGGAAGCTGTCGTCCAGCAAGCACTGGCGTGTCGTCGAGATCCTCGAGAAGGCCAAGTAAGCAATTCCCGCAAGGGGATGGCTCAAGCAGGATTCCTGCGGGGCATCCCCCGCGGGACAGTTCCGCCAGGCTCCGGGGGCCGCTCGGTGAGCGGCCCCCGGGGAACCGGCAGACAAACAGGAGATAGACGTGATCCAGCAGGAGTCGCGGCTGCGTGTCGCCGACAACACTGGTGCGAAGGAGATCCTTTGCATCCGTGTGCTCGGTGGCTCCGGTCGCCGCTACGCGGGTATCGGTGACGTCATCGTCGCCACCGTCAAGGACGCGATCCCCGGTGGCAACGTGAAGAAGGGTGACGTCGTCAAGGCGGTCATCGTTCGCACCGTCAAGGAGCGCCGCCGTCCGGACGGCTCGTACATCCGCTTCGACGAGAACGCCGCCGTCATTCTGAAGAACGACGGCGACCCTCGCGGCACCCGTATCTTCGGCCCCGTGGGCCGTGAGCTGCGCGAGAAGAAGTTCATGAAGATCATCTCCCTCGCGCCGGAGGTGCTGTGAGCATGAAGATCAAGAAGGGCGACCTGGTTCAGGTCATCACCGGTAAGGACAAGGGCAAGCAGGGCAAGGTCATCGCGGCCTACCCCCGCGAGGACCGCGTCCTGGTCGAGGGTGTCAACCGGGTCAAGAAGCACACCAAGGCCGGCCCGACCGCCAGCGGTTCCCAGGCCGGCGGCATCGTGACCACCGAGGCCCCGATCCACGTCTCCAACGTCCAGCTGGTCGTGGAGAAGGACGGCGACAAGGTCGTCACGCGCGTCGGTTACCGCTTCGACGAGGACGGCAACAAGATCCGCGTTGCCAAGCGGACGGGTGAGGACATCTGATGGCTACCACCACTGCCCCGCGTCTGAAGCAGAAGTACCGCGACGAGATCGCCGGCAAGCTGCGTGACGAGTTCAAGTACGAGAACGTCATGCAGATCCCCGGTCTCGTCAAGATCGTGGTCAACATGGGTGTGGGCGACGCCGCCCGCGACTCCAAGCTGATCGAGGGCGCCATCCGCGACCTCACCACGATCACCGGCCAGAAGCCGGCGGTCACCAAGGCCCGGAAGTCCATCGCGCAGTTCAAGCTGCGTGAGGGTCAGCCGATCGGTGCCCACGTCACGCTCCGTGGCGACCGCATGTGGGAGTTCCTGGACCGCACCCTGTCGCTCGCGCTGCCGCGCATCCGCGACTTCCGCGGCCTGTCCCCCAAGCAGTTCGACGGCCGTGGCAACTACACCTTCGGTCTCACGGAGCAGGTCATGTTCCACGAGATCGACCAGGACAAGATCGACCGCGTCCGGGGTATGGACATCACCGTGGTCACCACGGCGACCAACGACGCTGAGGGCCGCGCGCTCCTTCGTCACCTCGGCTTCCCGTTCAAGGAGGCGTGAGCGAGATGGCGAAGAAGGCTCTGATCGCTAAGGCTGCTCGCAAGCCCAAGTTCGGTGTGCGTGGCTACACGCGCTGCCAGCGCTGCGGCCGTCCGCACTCCGTCTACCGCAAGTTCGGCCTGTGCCGCGTGTGCCTTCGTGAGATGGCTCACCGTGGCGAGCTGCCGGGCGTGACCAAGAGCTCCTGGTAACAGCCCACTTGGGTTGAAGCAGGACTCTCGGTAAGCAACCGGGGTCGGCAGGCGACCCATCCCCCATGCCTTAGGCTTGTGGGGTTGGGCGCCCGCCGCGCCCTAAACGACTTACTACGCCGTAGGTCCACCGCGCCGCACCCGTCCCGTCTCGGATCGGGGAGAGGGATGGCGCACCAGGAAACCCCGGCGAGAGAGGCCGAAGGCCAATTCATGACCATGACTGATCCGATCGCAGACATGCTTACGCGTCTGCGGAACGCGAACTCGGCATACCACGACTCCGTGACGATGCCGGCATCGAAGATCAAGTCGCACATCGCGGAGATCCTCCAGCAGGAGGGCTTCATCACCGGCTGGAAGACCGAGGACGCCGAGGTCGGCAAGAACCTCGTCCTCGAGCTGAAGTACGGCCCGAACCGTGAGCGCTCCATCGCGGGCATCAAGCGGATCTCCAAGCCCGGTCTCCGGGTGTACGCGAAGTCCACCAACCTGCCCAAGGTGCTCGGTGGCCTCGGCGTGGCGATCATCTCCACGTCGCACGGTCTCCTGACCGACAAGCAGGCCGGCAAGAAGGGCGTGGGTGGGGAAGTCCTCGCCTACGTCTGGTAGCGGAAGGGAACGGAGGAAACAGCTATGTCGCGTATTGGCAAGCTCCCCATCACGGTTCCCGCCGGCGTGGACGTCACCATCGACGGCCGTACGGTCAAGGTCAAGGGCCCCAAGGGCGAGCTGACCCACACCGTCGCCTCGCCGATCGAGATCGTCCGGGACGAGGACGGCGTTCTGAACGTCACCCGCCCGAACGACGAGCGTCAGAACAAGGCCCTGCACGGCCTGTCCCGCACGCTGGTGGCGAACATGATCACCGGCGTGACCCAGGGTTACGTGAAGAAGCTCGAGATCAGCGGTGTCGGTTACCGCGTGACGGCCAAGGGTTCGAACCTCGAGTTCGCTCTGGGCTACAGCCACCCGATCACCGTCGAGGCGCCCGAGGGCATCACCTTCAAGGTGGAGGCCCCCACCCGCTTCTCGGTCGAGGGCATCGACAAGCAGAAGGTCGGCGAGGTTGCGGCCAACATCCGCAAGCTGCGCAAGCCCGACCCGTACAAGGCCAAGGGTGTCAAGTACGAGGGCGAAGTCATCCGCCGCAAGGTCGGAAAGGCGGGTAAGTAAGCCATGGCATACGGGCAGAAGATCCTCAAGGGCGACGCCTACAAGCGCGCCGCGATCAAGCGCCGTCACATCCGGATCCGCAAGCGGATCTCCGGTACGGCGGAGCGCCCCCGTCTGGTCGTGACCCGCTCGAACCGCCACATCGTGGCGCAGGTGATCGACGACCTCAAGGGCCACACCGTGGCATCGGCGTCCACGCTGGACACGTCGATCCGCGGCGGCGAGGGCGACAAGTCCTCGCAGGCCAAGCAGGTCGGCGCCCTGGTCGCCGAGCGCGCCAAGGCCGCCGGTGTCGAGGCCGTCGTGTTCGACCGTGGTGGCAACCAGTACGCAGGTCGGATCGCGGCTCTGGCTGACGCCGCCCGCGAAGCCGGTCTGAAGTTCTGAGTCGCCCGTCGCGGCAGCGACTGATGTTGCTGCGAGCTAGCGGAAACAGAGAGAGGTAATTCCAATGGCTGGACCCCAGCGCCGCGGTGGCGGTGCCGGTGGCGGCGAGCGGCGGGACCGGAAGGGCCGTGACGGCGGCGCAGCTGCCGCCGAGAAGACCGCGTACGTTGAGCGCGTCGTCGCGATCAACCGCGTCGCCAAGGTTGTGAAGGGTGGTCGTCGCTTCAGCTTCACCGCGCTGGTCGTGGTGGGCGACGGTGACGGCACCGTGGGTGTCGGATACGGCAAGGCCAAGGAGGTGCCGGCCGCCATCGCCAAGGGTGTTGAGGAGGCCAAGAAGCACTTCTTCAAGGTCCCCCGCATCCAGGGCACCATCCCGCACCCGATCCAGGGTGAGAAGGCTGCCGGCGTCGTGCTGCTCAAGCCCGCGTCCCCGGGTACCGGCGTTATCGCCGGTGGTCCGGTGCGCGCCGTGCTCGAGTGCGCCGGCATCCACGACATCCTGTCGAAGTCCCTGGGCTCCGACAACGCGATCAACATCGTGCACGCCACGGTGGAGGCCCTCAAGGGCCTTCAGCGTCCCGAGGAGGTCGCGGCCCGCCGCGGTCTGCCGCTCGAGGACGTCGCCCCCGCGGCTCTCCTTCGTGCGCGTGCCGGGGCTGGTGCGTAATCATGGCGCAGCTCAAGATCACGCAGACGAAGTCCTACATCGGCAGCAAGCAGAACCACCGCGACACCCTGCGTTCCCTGGGCCTCAAGCGCCTGGGTGACGTGGTCGTCAAGGAGGATCGTCCCGAGTTCCGCGGCATGGTGCACACCGTCCGCCACCTCGTGACGGTCGAGGAGGTCGACTGATCATGGCGGAGCAGAACCCGCTCAAGATCCACAACCTCCGTCCCGCCCCGGGCGCCAAGACCGCCAAGACCCGTGTGGGTCGTGGTGAGGCGTCGAAGGGTAAGACGGCCGGTCGTGGTACCAAGGGCACGAAGGCCCGTTACCAGGTTCCGGAGCGCTTCGAGGGTGGCCAGATGCCCCTCCACATGCGTCTCCCGAAGCTGAAGGGCTTCAAGAACCCGTTCAAGACCGAGTACCAGGTCGTGAACCTCGACAAGCTCACCGCGCTCTACCCCGAGGGCGGCGAGGTCACGGTCGAGGACCTGGTGGCCAAGGGCGCCGTTCGCAAGAACAGCCTGGTCAAGGTCCTGGGCCAGGGCGAGGTCTCCGTGGCGCTGCAGGTGACGGTCGACGCCGTCTCCGGCTCCGCCAAGGAGAAGATCACCGCCGCCGGCGGCACTGTCACCGAGCTCGTCTGATTCCCTCAGGCGTCTCGATGACGTAGACGAACCCGACCGGGGATGCCTCACAATGAGGTATCCCCGGTTGGTCGTTCCATGGGGGGCATGGTCGCCGGTAAGGTGGCCTGCACTGTTCTTTTTCGTCGAACCTCAAGACCCGTCACCCTGACGCACTTGCGCGGGGGTCGCAGGAGGCACCGTGCTCACCGGCTTCGCCCGGGCGTTCAGGACGCCCGACCTGCGCAAGAAGCTGCTCTTCACGCTCGGCATCATCGTGGTGTACCGCGTCGGTACCCACATCCCGATCCCGGGCGTCAACTACAAGGCCGTCCAGACGTGTGTGACCGAGGCCTCCGGCAACCAGGGTCTCTTCGGTCTCGTCAACATGTTCAGCGGCGGCGCGCTTCTGCAGATCACCGTCTTCGCGCTGGGGATCATGCCGTACATCACGGCGAGCATCATCCTGCAGCTGCTGACCGTGGTGATCCCGCGCCTCGAGGCCCTCAAGAAGGAGGGCCAGGCCGGCACCGCGAAGATCACCCAGTACACCCGGTACCTGACGGTGGCGCTCGCGATCCTGCAGGGCACCGGCCTGGTGGCCACCGCCCGCAGCGGCGCCCTGTTCAACGGCTGCTCGGTCGCCGGCAACATCGTCCCGGACCGCGCGATCTTCACCACCATCACGATGGTGATCTGCATGACCGCGGGCACCTGCGTGGTCATGTGGCTCGGTGAGCTGGTCACCGACCGCGGCATCGGCAACGGCATGTCGATCCTGATGTTCATCTCGATCGCCGCCACCTTCCCGTCCGCGCTGTGGGCCATCAAGAAGTCCGGCAAGCTGGCCGACGGCTGGATCGAGTTCGGCACCGTCATCCTGGTCGGCCTGGTCATGGTCGGCCTGGTCGTCTTCGTCGAGCAGGCCCAGCGCCGTATCCCGGTGCAGTACGCCAAGCGGATGATCGGCCGCCGGTCCTACGGCGGTACGTCCACGTACATCCCGCTCAAGGTGAACCAGGCGGGTGTGATTCCCGTCATTTTCGCCTCGTCGCTGCTCTACATTCCGGCGCTCGTCGCGCAGTTCGCCGGTGGCAACGCGGGCTGGAAGACGTGGGTCACCCAGAACCTGACCAAGGGCGATCACCCGCTTTACATCACTTTGTACTTCTTGCTCATCGTGTTCTTCGCGTTCTTCTACGTGGCGATCTCCTTCAACCCCGAGGAAGTCGCGGACAACATGAAGAAGTATGGTGGCTTCATCCCGGGCATCCGGGCTGGCCGACCGACCGCTGAGTACCTCTCGTACGTGCTCAACCGGATCACCTGGCCGGGTTCGCTGTACCTGGGTCTGATCGCTCTCGTACCGACGATGGCGTTGGTTGGCTTCGGGGCAAGCCAGAACTTCCCGTTCGGCGGCACGAGCATCCTGATCATCGTGGGTGTCGGCCTGGAGACGGTGAAGCAGATCGAGAGCCAGCTCCAGCAGCGCAATTACGAAGGGTTCCTCCGCTGATGCGAATCGTCCTCGTCGGGCCGCCGGGCGCCGGTAAGGGAACGCAGGCCGTACGCCTTGCCGAGAAGCTGTCGATCCCGCACATCTCCACGGGTGACCTGTTCCGCGCCAACATCAGCGGGCAGACGGAACTGGGCAAGCTCGCGAAGTCCTACATGGACGCCGGCGAGCTCGTACCCGACGAGGTCACGATCGCCATGGCGAAGGACCGCATGGAGCAGCCGGACGCCGAGGGCGGCTTCCTGCTGGACGGCTTCCCGCGCAACGTCTCGCAGGCCGAGGCGCTGGACGAGCTGCTGACCGGCGAGAGCATCACGCTGGACGCGGTGCTCGACCTGGAGGTCTCCGAGGACGAGGTCGTCAAGCGGATCGCCGGCCGGCGCATCTGCCGCAACGACTCCAGCCACGTCTTCCACGTGACGTACAGCAAGCCGAAGCGGGAGGGCGTCTGCGACGTCTGCGGCGGCGAGCTGTACCAGCGCGACGACGACCACGAGGACACCGTGCGCAAGCGGCTGGAGGTCTACCACTCGCAGACCGAGCCGATCATCGACTACTACAAGGCGCAGGGCCTGGTCGTGACGATCCCGGCGCTCGGCCCGGTGGACGAGATCACGCGGCGCGCGCTGGAGGCGCTCAAGCGCGAGGACGCCACCCAGTAGCCCGCAGTGCGTCGGGCGCAGCCGCGGTTCCCGCTCGGGGGCCGCGGCTGAGCTGTGGGCGGGACGTACGCGCCCACGGCGTGCCGGACGCCCCCGTATCGTTGTAGTAGCCGAGCGCTGTAGCAGCCGAGCCCGTCTCCGGTCCAGAAAGGCCCCCGTCCCCATGGTGCAGATCAAGACCCCCGAGCAGATCGCCACGATGCGTGCGGCGGGCCTGGTCGTCGCCGCGATCCACGCGGCCACCCGGGAGGCGGCCGTGCCCGGGGCGACCACCAAGGACCTGGACCAGGTGGCCCGCAAGGTGCTCGCCGAGCACGGCGCCAAGCCGAACTTCCTCGGCTACGGCGGCTTCCCGGCGACCATCTGCACCTCGGTGAACGAGGTCGTGGTGCACGGCATCCCCTCCGACGACGTCGTCCTGAAGGACGGCGACGTGATCTCCATCGACTGCGGCGCCATCGTGGACGGCTGGCACGGCGACGCGGCGTACACCGCCTTCGTCGGCTCCGGCCACGCCCCGGAGCTGATCGAGCTGTCCCGGGTGACCGAGGAGTCGATGTGGGCCGGCATCGCGGCCATGAAGCTCGGCAACCGCCTGGTCGACGTCTCCCGCGCGATCGAGACGTACATCCGCCGCCAGCCCAAGCCGGGCGGCGGCCGCTACGGCATCATCGAGGACTACGGCGGCCACGGCATCGGCACCGAGATGCACATGGACCCGCACCTGCTGAACTACGTCGAGCGCCGGCGCGGTAAGGGTCCCAAGCTGGTCCCCGGCTTCTGCCTGGCCATCGAGCCCATGGTCTCCCTCGGCACCCCGAAGACGCGGGTGCTGGAGGACGAGTGGACGGTCATCACCACCGACGGCACCTGGTCCTCGCACTGGGAGCACTCCGTCGCCCTGACCGAGCAGGGCCCCCTGGTCCTGACCGCCCCCGACGGCGGCCGCGCCAAGCTGGCCGAGTACGGCGTCACGGCCGCGCCGGACCCGCTCGCCTGACGACCGCCCGGCCCCGCCCGCGGCCGGCGTTCGCCGGGCCCGGCGTCGCGGCCGCGCCCGATCCGCCGGCATAACGATCTCCGGCGTGGGGCAGGCTTCCCCGATTCGTGTTTCCGGGTGCGCTGACGTAGACTGACTCGTCGGCTCTCGTGCACCCGCATGTCCGCATGCGCCCGTAAGGGAAGCAGGAGAGTCGATCAAGGTAGTCGATTCGAAGGGCGAAGCGTGGCCAAGAAGCAAGGTGCCATCGAGATCGAGGGCACTGTCGTCGAGTCTCTGCCGAACGCCATGTTCAAGGTCGAGCTCCAGAACGGCCACCAGGTCCTGGCACACATCAGCGGCAAGATGCGTATGCACTACATCCGCATCCTCCCTGACGACCGGGTCGTGGTGGAGCTGTCTCCGTACGACCTGACGCGTGGCCGGATCGTCTACCGGTACAAGTAGATCTTGCCCCAGGTTCCGTGTTCCACACGGGGCTGCCGGCAACTGACCCGGAGAACCTCACCCAATGAAGGTCAAGCCGAGCGTCAAGAAGATCTGCGACAAGTGCAGGGTGATCCGCCGTCACGGCCGGGTCATGGTCATCTGCGAGAACCCGCGCCACAAGCAGCGCCAGGGCTGACGCACGACCGACCGCACCCTCTGCACCTCTATCGCAGAGTTTCGCGCGACGCGAGCTGAATATGTTCATACGCAGGTCCCGAGCGGCGTGACTGTCCGCTCGACACCCCCGGTTCGGAGGCCGGGGACCCAGTTCGTACCTCGTACGGCGGCTGGGAACCGGTCCTGTGGAAGACCTCCGAAGATCAACTGGAGCCATTGAATGGCACGCGTTTCCGGTGTCGACATCCCGCGCGAAAAGCGCGTGGAGGTCGCCCTCACCTACGTGTTCGGCATCGGCCGGACCCTGTCCCAGGCGACGCTGGCTGCCACCGGCATCGACCCCAACACCCGCGTCCGCGACCTCTCCGAGGAGCAGCTCGTCGCGATCCGCGAGTACGTGGACAGCAACATCAAGACCGAGGGTGACCTCCGTCGCGAGATCCAGGCCGACATCCGCCGCAAGGTCGAGATCGGCTGCTACCAGGGTCTGCGGCACCGCCGCGGTCTGCCCGTCCGCGGTCAGCGCACCAGCACGAACGCCCGTACCCGCAAGGGCCCGCGTCGCGCCATCGCCGGCAAGAAGAAGCCGGGCAAGAAGTAGTCCGCAGCGGACTCGCCGTCCAGCGGTCTTCGCTGTAGGACCGACCACCTCCCGTAGGAGAAGACATGCCCCCCAAGGGACGTCAGGGCGCTGCCAAGAAGGTGCGCCGCAAGGAAAAGAAGAACGTCGCTCACGGCCACGCGCACATCAAGAGCACGTTCAACAACACCATCGTTTCGATCACCGACCCGAGCGGCAACGTGATCTCCTGGGCCTCCGCCGGCCACGTCGGCTTCAAGGGCTCCCGGAAGTCCACGCCGTTCGCCGCGCAGATGGCCGCCGAGTCGGCCGCCCGCCGCGCCCAGGAGCACGGCATGCGCAAGGTCGACGTGTTCGTGAAGGGTCCGGGTTCCGGTCGTGAGACCGCGATCCGTTCGCTTCAGGCCACCGGTCTCGAGGTCGGCTCCATCCAGGACGTCACCCCGACCCCGCACAACGGCTGCCGCCCGCCGAAGCGTCGTCGCGTCTGACCTCGCTTCACAAGGCTTCTCGGGCGGTACGGCTCCTTCGGGCCGTGCCGCCCGTACCCTTGCAGTACAAGTCGGGCGTCAAATAGCGGGCGCCCCTGACTGAAGGATTCACTCCATGCTGATCGCTCAGCGTCCCTCGTTGACCGAAGAGGTCGTCGACGAGTTCCGCTCCCGGTTCGTGATCGAGCCGCTGGAGCCGGGCTTCGGCTACACCCTCGGCAACTCCCTGCGCCGTACGCTCCTCTCCTCGATCCCGGGTGCGGCGGTCACGTCCATCCGCATCGACGGCGTCCTGCACGAGTTCACCACCGTGCCGGGTGTCAAGGAGGACGTCACCGACCTGATCCTCAACATCAAGCAGCTGGTCGTCTCCTCGGAGCACGACGAGCCGGTCGTGATGTACCTGCGCAAGCAGGGCCCGGGTCTGGTCACCGCCGCCGACATCGCGCCCCCGGCCGGTGTCGAGGTGCACAACCCCGACCTCGTCCTCGCCACGCTCAACGGCAAGGGCAAGCTGGAGATGGAGCTGACCGTCGAGCGCGGTCGCGGCTACGTCTCCGCCGTGCAGAACAAGCAGGCGGGCCAGGAGATCGGCCGTATCCCGGTCGACTCCATCTACTCGCCGGTGCTCAAGGTCACGTACAAGGTCGAGGCCACCCGAGTCGAGCAGCGCACCGACTTCGACAAGCTGATCGTCGACGTCGAGACCAAGCAGGCGATGCGTCCGCGTGACGCCATGGCCTCCGCGGGCAAGACGCTGGTCGAGCTGTTCGGTCTCGCCCGCGAGCTGAACATCGACGCCGAGGGCATCGACATGGGTCCGTCCCCGACGGACGCCGCGCTCGCCGCCGATCTGGCGCTGCCGATCGAGGAGCTGGAGCTCACCGTTCGGTCGTACAACTGCCTCAAGCGCGAGGGCATCCACTCCGTGGGTGAGCTGGTCGCCCGCTCCGAGGCCGACCTGCTCGACATCCGCAACTTCGGTGCGAAGTCGATCGACGAGGTCAAGGCGAAGCTGGCCGGTATGGGCCTCGCGCTGAAGGACTCGCCCCCCGGGTTCGACCCGACCGCCGCCGCCGACGCCTTCGGCGCGGACGACGACGCGGACGCGGGCTTCGTCGAGACCGAGCAGTACTGAGCCCGGGACCGACGGTCCGATTCCGGGGCTGAACAGCCCCGGATCTCCGACAGGCGACCGCCTGCTCGGATACTGACTCCGGTACCTGACACGGCCGGGGCAGACACCTAGGAGAAACACCATGCCGAAGCCCACCAAGGGTGCCCGTCTGGGCGGCAGCGCCGCGCACGAGAAGCTGCTCCTCGCGAACCTCGCGAAGGCGCTCTTCGAGCACGGCCGCATCACCACCACCGAGGCGAAGGCCCGCCGCCTGCGCCCGTACGCCGAGCGTCTGGTCACCAAGGCGAAGAAGGGCGACCTTCACAACCGCCGCCAGGTGCTCCAGGTCATCTCGGACAAGGGCATCGTCCACACGCTCTTCACCGAGATCGGCCCGCGGTACGAGAACCGTCCCGGTGGCTACACCCGCATCACCAAGATCGGCAACCGCCGTGGCGACAACGCGCCCATGGCCGTCATCGAGCTGGTCGAGGCGCTGACGGTGCAGCAGAACGCCGTGGGTGAGGCCGAGGCCGCCACCAAGCGCGCGGTCAAGGAGTCCGACGAGGCCAAGGCCGCGGAGACCACCGAGGCTCCGGCCGAGGAGGCCGCTGCCGAAGAGTCGAAGGACGCGTAAGCGTTCTGCCGGGGACTGCCGGCCTGCGGCTGCGGCCCCGCCGTGGCCGGTCGCGCAGTTCCCCGCGCCCCTTGAGGGCGTTGGCGGGCCCGTTCCTTTTCAGGGACGGGCCCGCTTTTCGTGCACCTGAGAGGATTCCCGTGTGAGTGACGAAGTACAGCCCGGGCAGGTCCGTGTCCGGCTCGACCTGTCCTACGACGGTTCCGGCTTCCACGGCTGGGCCAAGCAGGCCGGCGGCAGGCGGACCGTGCAGGGGGAGATCGAGGACGCGCTGCGCACGGTCACGCGGTCCCAGGAGACGTACGAGCTGACCGTCGCCGGGCGGACCGACGCGGGGGTGCACGCGCGGGGCCAGGTGGCGCACGTGGACCTGCCCGAGCAGGTGTGGCGCGAGCACCACGAGAAGCTGCTCAAGCGGCTCGCCGGGCGGCTGCCCCGCGATGTGCGGGTGTGGGCCCTGCGGCCCGCCCCCAGCGGCTTCAACGCCCGTTTCTCGGCCGTCTGGCGCCGCTACGCCTACCGCGTCACCGACAACCCCGGCGGCGTCGACCCGCTGCTGCGCGGGCACGTCCTGTGGCACGACTGGCCGCTCGACGTGGCCGCCATGAACGAGGCGGCCCGCCATCTGCTGGGCGAGCACGACTTCGCCGCGTACTGCAAGAAGCGCGAGGGCGCGACCACCATCCGCACCCTCCAGGAGCTGAGCCTTGAGCGCGGCGCCGACGGGATCGTCACGGCGACCGTGCGCGCGGACGCCTTCTGCCACAACATGGTGCGCTCGCTGATCGGCGCGCTGCTGTTCGTCGGCGACGGCCACCGCGCTCCCGACTGGCCCGGGAAGGTGCTGGCGGCGGGCGTGCGGGACTCGGCCGTGCACGTGGTGCGGCCGCACGGGCTGACCCTGGAGGAGGTCGGCTACCCGGCCGACGAGCTGCTGGCCGCGCGCAGCCGCGAGGCCCGCAACAAGCGGTCCCTGCCGTCCGCCGGCTGCTGCTGAGCCGCCGCTGACACCCGGTGACGGTACGGGTGCGGTGGGCCGGGGAACTCGCCGGTGCACCCGCGGCGCCGTACGGCTCGGCGGGGACGTACGGCGAGAGGGGCTGATCCATGCGGCTC
The DNA here is from genome assembly GCF_039543625.1 of Streptomyces similanensis. Lineage (NCBI taxonomy): Bacteria > Bacillati > Actinomycetota > Actinomycetes > Kitasatosporales > Streptomycetaceae > Streptomyces > Streptomyces similanensis. Next base: position 75,156 of record NZ_BAABKC010000079.1, read on the forward strand.
ACCGTCATCGGCACCGGGTATCTCGGCGCCACGCACGCCGCCTGCATGGCGGAGCTGGGACACGAGGTGGTCGGCCTGGACACCGACGCCGGCCGGCTCGCGGCGCTGCGGGCCGGGCGGGCGCCGTTCCACGAGCCGCGGCTGGCCGAACTGATCGCCCGGCACACGGCGAGCGGCCGGCTGCGCTTCACCGCCTCCTACGAGGAGGCCGGCGCCTTCGGACAGGTGCACTTCGTGTGCGTGGGCACCCCGCAGCGCCGGGACGCGGAGGGCGCCGACCTCGCGTACGTCGAGAGCGCCTTCGAGGCGATCGCCCGGCACGCGCGCAAGGGCGCGCTGCTGGTCGGCAAGTCGACGGTGCCGGTCGGCACCGCGGCACGGCTCGCCGACGCGCACCGGGTGGAGATCGCCTGGAACCCGGAGTTCCTGCGGGAGGGCTTCGCCGTCGCGGACACGCTCGCGCCGGACCGGCTGGTTCTCGGGGTGCGCACCGCGCGCGCCGAGCGGCTGCTGCGCCGGGTCTACGGCACGGTCCTGGCCGCCGGGACGCCGCTGGTCGTCACCGACTTCGCCACCGCCGAGCTGGTCAAGACGGCCGCGAACTCCTTCCTCGCCACCAAGATCTCCTTCATCAACGCGATGGCCGAGGTGTGCGAGGCGAGCGGCGGCGACGTGCGGCGGCTGGCCGAGGCGCTGGGGTACGACGAGCGGATCGGGCGGGCGTTCCTGCGGGCCGGGGTGGGGTTCGGCGGCGGGTGTCTGCCCAAGGACATCCGGGCCTTCGCGCACCGCGCCGCCGAGCTGGGCGTGGACCTGGGCTTCCTGCGCGAGGTCGACGCGATCAACATGCGCCGCCGGGACCGGGTGATCGCGCTGGCCCGCGAGGCGTGCGGCGGGAGCGTCCTCGGGGCGCGCGTGGCGGTGCTGGGCGCGGCCTTCAAGCCGGACTCGGACGACATCCGCGACTCGCCCGCGCTGAACGTGGCGGCGCGGCTGGACCTGGACGGTGCGGACGTGACGGTCTACGACCCCGAGGCGATGGACAACGCGCGCAAGGCGTTCCCGCTGCTCGGCTACGCGCTGTCGGCCGAGGAGGCGCTGCGCGGGGCGGAGCTGGTGCTGCACCTGACCGAGTGGCCGCAGTTCCGGGAGCTGGACCCGTGGCGGGCGGCCGCCCTGGTGCGGCGACCGCGGATCGTGGACGGCCGGGGCGCGCTGGACGCGCGGCGGTGGCGGGCGGCCGGCTGGTGGTTCCGCGCCCTGGGCAGTCCGGCGCAGCCCCCGCCCGGGGCGGACGGCGCGACGACGCCTCCGGACCCGGCGGACGCGTAGGCCGGGGCCGGCCGGTCACGTGGGCCGGGGCCGGGGAGCGGCTGCCGCTGGATCTCGTCGCGGCGCACGGCCCCGCCGGCCGGTGCCGCCGGCCGCGCTCCGGCTGCGGGGCCACTTGCGGCGGGGCAGTCCGGCCGGATCGCCGGGCGGCGGGACGTGCGGCGGGGGTGGCGGGTGCGCTTGGCCGGGGTGTGCCGACCGGTGCTCGGCCGGGGGTGATGCGGCGCGGGGCGGGTTACTGGTTCGCGGCTGCCGAGGCCTGGGCCTCGCCGCGGCGGCGGATCTGGCCGAAGGCGAAGGCGGCGAGGTCGTCGCCGGTGCGGAAGACCTTCGTGTCCTTGGTGGTCACGTTCTTGTCGCCGGGGAAGCCGCTGATGGTGAAGTAGGCGTAGCGGCCGTAGGAGTTGGTGGTGGAGCGGCAGACCGCGCCGGCGCAGAAGGGCTTGACGCCGCCGCCGGTGAGCGGCCTGACGATGCTCTTCTTGTCGGCCTGGCCCTTGGCCGCGGTGGCCTGCGCCTCGGTGCCGAAGACCGCGACGCCGACCGTGGCCGTGACGCCGTCCTTGGTGTAGGTGGCGCGGATCAGCCGGGTGCAGCCGTTGGCGGTGAGGACCTTGGCGAGGGTGCCCTGGGCGGCCGAGGCGCAGTTCCTGGTGTCGGCCGTGGGGCCCTTCTTGTACACGTTCCCGGTCATGGTCAGCCGGGCGCCGGGGAAGAGGGTGTCCGGGCTGAGCGGGGCGGTGTCCTTCTTGGCGCTGGCTATGAAGTCCTTCGGGTCCAGCGGGGGCGGCGCGGTGGTGGGCGCGAAGGAGGGGGCCGCCGAGCCGCTGGGCAGCGTGGCGGTGGCGGACGGCTGGGCGGGGCCGCCGTGGGCGTCGTCGTCGCCGTCGGCGGACATCACGGCCACGGCGACGGCCGCGCCGACGGCGACCGTGGCCAGCACGCCGCCGCCGACGAACAGCAGCCGGCGCCGCTTGTTGCGGGTCTCCGACGCCTCGGCCAGCGCGGCCCAGTCGGGAGTCCCGTCGTCACCCCCGCCGTTCCACGGCTGCTGCGAGTGCGGTTTCCAGGGATCCCACTGGGACTGCGAGCCCCCCTGCCCAAAACTCATGGGGCGCATCTTAGACGCCGGTCGGGCGGGCGCCCCGCCCTGTGCGGGCCCGGGAAACGGGGGCCGGGGGCGTTGCGCACGATTGCGGCCGGTATGCGGCGGGCATGGGGTGGGGGCTTCGCGCCTCGGTGCCCCGTACACTGGGGCTGGAACACGCAGGGGACCGCGCCGGCCACCCCGTTTTGACCCCTGGAGGGCCGCGCAGGTACTCTGCATGTTCGTTGTGTATTGGCTTGGCTCTTCTCACGGACCCGGCCCTTACACCGGTCCACCGGGCCGATGACCAGCGACCAGCACGCGGTTTGCGTCACCGCTGTGCGGTCACGGCTGTCGTGATCGTCTTCGGTGACCTTGTCAGGACCATTCACTGAAGAAGCGAAGGCTACGAACCGTGCGTACGTACAGCCCCAAGCCCGGCGACATCACGCGCCAGTGGCACGTCATCGACGCCCAGGACGTCGTCCTCGGCCGTCTGGCGACCACCGCTGCCACCCTTCTGCGGGGCAAGCACAAGCCGATCTACGCGCCGCACGTCGACGCTGGTGACTTCGTCATCATCATCAACGCGGACAAGGTGCACCTCTCCGGCAACAAGCGGACCCAGAAGATGGCGTACCGCCACTCCGGCTACCCGGGCGGTCTGCGGTCCGTCCGCTACGACGACCTCCTGGCGAACAACCCGGAGAAGGCCGTCGAGAAGGCCGTCAAGGGCATGCTGCCCAAGAACTCCCTCGGCCGTCAGATGCTCTCGAAGCTGAAGGTCTACAAGGGTGACCAGCACCCGCACGGCGCCCAGCAGCCGGTGCCGTTCGAGATCACCCAGGTCGCGCAGTAAGTCCGGCCACCCCCTAAGCCTGAAGAGAATCTGAGGAGAATCGTGGCCGAGACCACTGCCGAGCAGCCGCTCGAAGAGCTTGACATCGACAGCTACACCACCGAGTCCGAGGTCCCCGTCGAGGGTGAGTACACCTCGGAGTCCCTGGCCTCCCGCTTCGGCGAGCCGCAGCCGGCCGCCGGCCTGGGCCGCCGGAAGAACGCCATCGCCCGCGTCCGGATCGTCCCGGGCACCGGCAAGTGGAAGATCAACGGTCGCACCCTCGAGGACTACTTCCCGAACAAGGTGCACCAGCAGGAAGTCAACGAGCCCTTCAAGGTGCTGGAGCTCGAAGGCCGTTACGACGTCATCGCCCGGATCTCCGGTGGCGGTGTCTCCGGTCAGGCCGGCGCCCTGCGTCTCGGTGTCGCCCGCGCCCTGAACGAGGCCGACGTCGACAACAACCGCGGCGCGCTCAAGAAGGCCGGCTTCCTCAAGCGCGACGACCGTGCGGTCGAGCGCAAGAAGGCCGGTCTGAAGAAGGCCCGCAAGGCTCCGCAGTACAGCAAGCGCTAAACAGCGGCTGCCTGCGGACAGGCCTACTCCGAACGCCCCGGCGGCACGCCACTGTGCCACCGGGGCGTTCGTTTATCACAGGGCTTGGGCGTATAACGGCACAAGGTGCTCAAACGCTGGTGTGATCGGATGCCGAGACGCCGAGACGCCGAGACGCCGAGACGCCGAGATGCCGGAATGCCGGACACACCGGCACGGCTTCACGAACTGACGCTTTCTCAGGAGGACAAGTGGGACGACTCTTCGGCACGGACGGCGTGCGCGGTGTCGCCAACGCGGACCTGACCGCCGAGATGGCGCTCGGCCTCTCCGTCGCCGCGGCGCACGTACTGGCCGAGGCGGGCACCTTCGAGGGGCACCGTCCGAAGGCGGTCGTCGGCCGCGACCCGCGCGCCTCCGGTGAGTTCCTGGAGGCGGCCGTGGTCGCCGGCCTGGCGAGCGCGGGCGTGGACGTGCTGCGCGTCGGCGTGCTGCCGACGCCCGCGGTGGCGTACCTGACCGGCGCGCTCGGCGCCGACCTCGGTGTGATGCTGTCGGCCAGCCACAACGCGATGCCCGACAACGGCGTCAAGTTCTTCGCCCGCGGCGGCCACAAGCTCGCCGACGACCTGGAGGACCGGATCGAGAAGGTCTACGAGGAGCACCGCACCGGCGCTCCCTGGGACCGTCCCACCGGCTCGGGCGTCGGCCGCGTACGCGACTACGACGAGGGCTTCGACCAGTACGTCGCCCACCTCCTGGCCGCCCTGCCGAACCGTCTCGACGGGCTGAGGATCGTGCTGGACGAGGCGCACGGCGCCGCCGCGCGGGTCTCCCCGGAGGCGTTCCAGCGGGCCGGCGCGGAGATCGTCACCATCGGCGCCGAGCCGGACGGCCTCAACATCAACGACGGCTGCGGCTCCACCCACCTGGGCAAGCTGAAGGCCGCCGTCGTCGAGCACGGCGCCCACCTCGGCATCGCGCACGACGGCGACGCCGACCGCTGTCTGGCCGTGGACCACACCGGCGAGGAGGTCGACGGCGACCAGATCCTCGCCGTGCTCGCGCTGGCGATGCGGGAGCGTTCCGCGCTGCGCTCCGACGCCGTCGTCGCGACCGTGATGTCGAACCTGGGCTTCAAGCTGGCCATGGAGCGCGAGGGCATCCACCTCGTGCAGACCGCCGTCGGCGACCGCTACGTCCTGGAGGAGATGAAGGAGAAGGACTACGCCCTCGGCGGCGAGCAGTCCGGGCACGTCATCATCCTCGACCACGCCACCACCGGCGACGGCACGCTGACCGGTCTGCTGCTGGCCGCCCGGATCGCCCAGAGCGGCCGTACGCTGCGGGACCTGGCGTCCGTGATGGAGCGCCTGCCGCAGGTCCTCGTCAATGTCCCGGACGTGGACAAGTCGCGGGTGAAGACCTCCGCCGACCTGGCCGCCGCCGTGAGTGAGGCCGAGCGCGAGCTGGGGGAGACCGGGCGGGTGCTGCTGCGCCCCTCCGGCACCGAGCCGCTGGTCCGTGTCATGGTCGAGGCCGCCGACATCGAGCAGGCCCGCACGGTGGCCGGCCGGCTGGCCGACGCGGTGAAGTCGGCGCTGGGCTAGCGGCCGCCGCCGGACCGGCCCCGGCCGTCCCGGCCGCCCCTCACGACGCGCCCCGGCGGACGCCCGCCGGGGCGCGGTCGCGCTGTCTGGACCAGAGGAGTTTCTGGACGAGCAGGGTGAGGGCGCCGGCCAGGACGATGCCGAACAGGTTCAGCAGCAGCTGCGTGGTGGAGCCCCGGGTCTGCGCGGTGTCGCCGTAGGCGAGCGCCACGGCCGCGTTGGCGGCGGCCGGGACGGTGGTCACGGAGATGGCGACGCCGACCAGGGCGCCCGACTTGGCCGAGGTCAGGGAGAGCGTTCCGGCGGCGCCGGCGAGGACCGCCACCACGAAGGAGAACGCGTCGGGGGCGTAGACGAAGTTGGTGTTGGGCCGCGCTCCCTCCAGCTTGGCCTTGCTGAACAGGCCGAGCGCGTCCATGACGAGGCTGAAGCCGACGGTCACCGCCATCGCCAGCGCGAAGCCGGCCAGCAGGGCGACCAGGGAGCGCAGGGCCAGCCGCGGCGCCCCGCGCACCAGGGCCGTGCTGATCCCGGCCAGCGGCCCGAACTCCGGGCCCACCGCCATCGCCCCGACGATCAGCACGGCGTTGTCGAGCACCACGCCGCAGGCGGCGATCATGGTGGCCAGTGTGATGAACGCCAGATAGGTGACCGACAGCGTCGACTCCTCGTGGGTGGCCTCCGTCAGCTCCTCCCACAGCACCGCGTCCGCGGCCTCGCCCGGCGCCTCCCGCTCGGCCTCCTCGGCCCGCTTCGACAGCGACAGGTCGATGCTCTCCACGGCGATCGAACCGGCCTGGTCGATGCCCAACGCCCGCAGTTCGCCCAGTAGTTCGTCGGCCGCCTCGCGGGCGATGTCGCACATGACCACGTCCCCCGACGGGTCGCGGGCGGCGCCCGGCAGCACCACCAGATGGGCGGTGCCGACCGTTTCGCGCACCACGGCGACCACGTCGTCGGTCCGGTCCGCGGGGGTGATCAGTCGCAGATGCAGCATGGGGGGCAGCGTAGACGCCCCCGCGCGGCCGGTCCGGTCAGAGCTTGCGCAGGCTGAGCCGCTGCACCTTGTGGTCGGGGCCCTTGCGCACCACGAGCGTGGCGCGGCCCCGGGTGGGCGCGATGTTCTCCACCAGATTGGGCTTGTTGACGGTCCGCCACATGGTGCGGGCGTAGTCGAGCGCCTCGTCCTCGGACACCTGGGTGTACTTGCGGAAGTAGGAGGACGGGTCCTGGAAGGCGGTGTCGCGCAGCTTGCGGAACCGGTTCAGGTACCAGCGCTCGATGTCCTCGGTGCGCGCGTCGACGTACACGCTGAAGTCGAAGTAGTCGGCGAGGCCGACCCGGGTGCGGCCGTCGGTGCCGGGCAGGGCGGGCTGGAGGACGTTGAGCCCCTCCACGATCAGGATGTCCGGGCGGCGCACGGTGAGCTTCTCGCCGGGGACGATGTCGTAGATCAGGTGGGAGTAGACCGGGGCGGTGACCTCCCGCTTGCCGGCCTTGATGTCGGCGACGAACCGGGTCAGCGCCCGGCGGTCGTACGACTCCGGGAAGCCCTTGCGGGACATCAGCCCGCGGGTCTCCAGTTCCCGGGTGGGCAGCAGGAACCCGTCGGTGGTGACCAGTTCGACCCGGGGGTGTTCGGGCCAGCGGGACAGCAGCGCCTGGAGCAGCCGGGCGACGGTGGACTTGCCCACCGCGACCGACCCGGCGACGCCTATCACGAACGGGGTGCCCGACTGGGAGCCCTGTTCGCCGAGGAAGGTGTTCAGCGCGCCGCGCAGTTCGTCGGTGGCGCCGACGTAGAGGTTGAGCAGGCGGGACAGCGGCAGGTAGATGTCGCGGACCTCGTCGAGGTCGATGACGTCGCCCAGGCCGCGCAGCCGTTCCACCTCCTCGGCGGTCAGCGGGAGCGGCGTCTTGTCGCGCAGCGCGCTCCACTCGGCTCGGGTGAGGTCGACGTAGGGAGTCGCCTCCGGCTTGGACCGGTGGGCGCTCCGGGGCGTCGAGGGGACCGGTGAGATCACAGTCCATTGTTAACGGACTTTGAACGGGGCGGGAGGTGGGGTGCGTCACGCGGGGCGGGCGGGCCGTGCGGACGGACTGTGCGTCGGCTGTGAAGATCACGTGGGTGTCACGGTCGGGTACCGGGTGGTGACATGATGATCATCTTTTGGGCGGCCGCACGTAAAGTGCGTGCAAAGCACCGCGGAGGCCGTCCGCGGCCGGTAGAGAAAGAGCTTCCACTCGTGAGATCCCCCGTGGTGCGCCGGACGGCGCTCGCCGCGTCCGCCGCCGCCCTCGCCCTGTTCGCCACCGCCTGCGGCGGTTCCTCCGACGAGGGCGACAAGGGCGCCGACGGCAGGACCGCCCAGGCGGACAAGTCCGCCTCCGCCGCGCCGGCCGCCACGAAGCCGCTGTCCGCCGCCGAGCTGGAGAAGGCCGCGCTGGCGCAGACGGACGTCAAGAGCGGCAAGGTCGTCACCAAGCTGCCCGCCACGGACGACATCGCGCAGGACAAGGTCAAGACGGACAAGGCGGCCTGCGCGCCGCTCGGCCTGCTCCAGGTCGGCTCCTACGCCGGCAAGCCCGCGGCGAGCGTGAAGCGCTCCTGGACCGGCGACGCGAAGAAGCCCGAGGCCGGCGCGAGCGCCGAGGACAGCATGGTCGCCGCCCTCGACCGGGCGAAGGTCGTGCTCACCCTGGCCTCCTACGCGGACGGCGGCGCCGAGCAGGCGATGAAGGATCTGACGAAGGCGGCCGCGGACTGCGCCGGCGGCTTCTCCTTCACCGCGGACGGCGAGACGACCAAGGTCGCCAAGGTCGCCGTCACCGCCGCCCCGCAGGGCGCCGACGAGGCGCTGGCCCTGACCTCGACGGTGGACGCCGAGGGCGACAAGTTCCCGGCGAAGAGCGTCGTCGTCCGCAAGGGCGCGACCCTGGCCTACTTCCCCGCCGTGAACATGGCCTCGGCCGCCAGCGGCAAGGACTGGGCCTTCCCCACCGAGATCGTGGACGCGCAGCTCGCCAAGCTGAAGTGACGGCGCGGGGCGGCCGCGTGGCGTAGCGCGGTCGCTCGGCGCGCGGCGGCCGTCCGGACCGGGGCGGTCGCCGGGAATTCCCGCCGGGGCGTTCGTACCCCGGTGGGAATTTCCGATTTCGGGCACACGGCGGCCGGTTTCGCGGCCTGACGGGCCGTAGGCTGCGGTGCCATGTGCGGAATCGTGGGATACGTGGGGTCGCAGTCGGCACTCGAAGTCGTGATGGCCGGACTGAAGCGGCTGGAATACCGGGGCTACGACTCGGCCGGCGTCGCCGTCCTCGCCGACGGCGGGCTGGCGGCGGCCAAACGGGCCGGCAAGCTGGTCAACCTGGAGAAGGAACTGGTCGACCGGCCGCTGCCGACCGGCTCCACCGGCATCGGGCACACCCGGTGGGCCACCCACGGCGGCCCCACCGACGCCAACGCCCACCCGCACCTGGACAACGCCGGCCGGGTCGCCGTCGTCCACAACGGCATCATCGAGAACTTCGCCCTGCTCCGCGCCGAGCTGGCCGAGCGTGGGCACGAGCTGTCCTCCGACACCGACACCGAGGTCGTCGCCCACCTGCTCGCCGAGGAGTTCTCCGGCTGCGCCGATCTGGCCGAGGCGATGCGGCTGGTCTGCCGCCGGCTGGAGGGCGCGTTCACGCTGGTCGCGGTGCACGCCGACGAGCCCGACGTGGTCGTGGGCGCGCGCCGCAACTCCCCGCTGGTGGTGGGGGTCGGCGAGGGCGAGGCCTTCCTCGCCTCGGACGTCGCCGCGTTCATCGCCCACACCCGCTCCGCGATCGAACTGGGCCAGGACCAGGTGGTGGAGCTGCGCCGGGACGGGGTGACGGTCACCGGGTTCGACGGGCAGCCGGCCGAGGTCCGCCCCTACAACGTCGACTGGGACGCGGAGGCCGCCGAGAAGGGCGGCTACGACTACTTCATGCTGAAGGAGATCGCCGAGCAGCCCAAGGCGGTCGCCGACACGCTGCTGGGCCGGATCGACGCGGCCGGGAACCTGACGCTGGACGAGGTCCGCATCTCCGCGGCCGAGTTGCGCGAGATGGACAAGGTCGTCATCGTCGCCTGCGGCACGGCCTTCCACTCGGGGCTGATCGCCAAGTACGCCATCGAGCACTGGACCCGCATCCCGTGCGAGGTCGAACTCGCCAGCGAGTTCCGCTACCGGGACCCGATCCTGGACGCGCAGACGCTGGTCATCGCCATCTCCCAGTCCGGCGAGACCATGGACACGCTGATGGCGCTGCGGCACGCCCGCGAGCAGGGCGCCAAGGTGCTGGCCATCTGCAACACCAACGGCTCGACGATCCCCCGGGAGTCGGACGCGGTGCTGTACACGCACGCCGGTCCTGAGGTGGCGGTCGCCTCCACCAAGGCGTTTTTGACCCAGCTGGTGGCCTGCTATCTGGTCGCGCTGTACCTGGGGCAGGTGCGGGGCACCAAGTGGGGCGACGAGATCCGGGCCGTCATCCGCGACCTGTCGCGGATCGGCGGGGCGGTGGAGCGGGTGCTGGAGACCATGGAGCCGGTGCGCGCGCTGGCGCGGTCGCTGGCCGGCAAGGACACGGTGCTGTTCCTGGGGCGGCACGTGGGCTATCCGGTCGCGCTGGAGGGCGCGCTGAAGCTGAAGGAACTCGCCTACATGCACGCCGAGGGGTTCGCGGCGGGCGAGCTGAAGCACGGGCCGATCGCGCTGATCGAGGAGGACCTGCCGGTCGTGGTGGTGGTGCCGTCGCCGCGCGGGCGGTCGCTGCTGCACGACAAGATCGTCTCCAACATCCAGGAGATCCGGGCCCGGGGCGCCCGGACCATCGTGATCGCGGAGGAGGGGGACGAGGCGGTGGAGGCGTACGCGGACCACCTGATCCGGATCCCGGTGACGCCCACGCTGCTCCAGCCGCTGGTGGCCACGGTGCCGTTGCAGGTGTTCGCCTGCGAGCTGGCCACGGCACGCGGCAACGAGGTGGACCAGCCCCGCAACCTGGCCAAGTCCGTGACGGTCGAGTAGTCCGGGCAGAGGGGCGGGTCGGCTCGGGTCGGCCCGGCGGCGGGCGGGTGACGGGCCGTAAGGTGCTCGGCATGAGCATCATCGGGGTCGGGATCGATGTGGCCGAGATCGATCGGTTCGCCGCGTCGCTGGAGCGGACGCCCAATCTGGTCCGTCGGCTGTTCGTGGAGCGGGAACTGCTGCTGCCCAGCGGGGAGCGGCGGGGCATGGCCTCGCTGGCGGCGCGGTTCGCCGCCAAGGAGGCCGTCGCCAAGGCCCTCGGCGCGCCGCCCGGACTGCTGTGGACCGACGCCGAGGTGTACGTCGAGGACAACGGGCGGCCCCGGCTGCGGGTGAAGGGGTCCGTCGCCGCGCGGGCCGCGGAACTCGGGGTGCGGTCGTGGCACCTCTCGCTCAGTCACGACGCGGGCGTCGCCTCCGCCGTCGTCATCGCCGAGGGCTGACCCGCCGGAGCCCCCCGGCGCCTCCCTGCGGCCCCGCCCGGGTCAGCCGCCCGCCGGCTCGCCGCCCACCAGGCGGAACGCCAGCACCGTGGCGTCGTCCTGCATCCGGTGGTCGGTGAGCCGGTCGACCAGACGGCGGGCGTAGGCGTCCAGCGCCTCGTCGCCCGGCGGGATGCCGTCGCGGGCGCCGTCCTGCGCGGCCCGCACCAGGCGGGACGCGTCGCGGTCCAGGTCCGAGCCGCGGCGCTCGATCAGCCCGTCCGAGTACAGCAGCACCACGTCGCCGGGGCGCAGCGCGGTCTCCGCCGCCGTGTACGTCTCGTCCGGCAGGACGCCCAGCGGCATGCCCGGCCCGCCCGGCGGCGGATCGAGCAGGCGGGCCGTCCGGTCGCGGATCAGGATCGGCAGCGGATGGCCCGCGCAGGTCCAGCGCAGCAGCGCGCGGCCCGGGTGGTAGCGGGCGACCACCGCCGTGGCCGTGGACTCCGCGCCGTCGTCGCAGGCGACCAGGTTCAGCCAGCCCGTCAGCTCCTCCACGGCCTCGCCGGTGAACGCCAGCCCGGCCAGCGCGTAACGCAGCTTCGCCATCAGGGTGATCGCGTCGAGACCGTGGCCGCGGGCGTCGCCCAGCGCGATCAGCACCTGGCCGGTCGGCAGGATCCGGGTCTTGTACCAGTCGCCGCCCACCCGTGCGGTGCGGCCCTCGGGGCGGTAGACGGCGGCCGCCTCCACGTCGTGGCCGCCCAGTTCGGCCGGGAACCGGGGCACGATGGCGTCTCGCAGGCGTTCGGCCACGTCGGCGACCGCGTCCGCCCGCTCCCGCTGCGCCCGCGCCTCCTGCATCGCCTGTTCGGCCAGCGTGCGGCTGTGCACGTCGGAGGTGACGTCCCGGCACACGGCGCGCAGCGTCCACACCGGGCCGAGCTGGGGCCGCACGGGTTCGGCGATGAACCGCAGGACGCGCGGGTGCGGGGTGGCCAGGCGCAGTTCCAGGTCCACGACCCGCCGCTCGCGCAGCACCACGTCGTGCACCGCCTGGTAGAGCGGTTCGCGGCTGTCCGGGGTCAGCATGCGGCCCAGTTCGAGCAGGTCCGGCAGGGGCTGCGAGGCGGCGAGCCCGAGGACCTTGTCCAGGCCGGTGGCCTCCACGGTGCCGTCGCCCAGGTTCCACTCGGCCCAGCACACCCGGGCCAGGTTCTGCGCGGCCTCGGCCATCCGGGCGCGGGCCTTCTCCCCGCGTTCCCAGGTGACCAGCAGCAGGTCGCCGAAGGGCGCGACGCGCACCTCGCTGCTCAGCCGCACCGCCCGTCCGTCCGGGCCGGACAGCGACCACTCGGCGGACTCGGGGCCCTGCGGCCGCCGGGTGCGGTGCGCCTCGGCGAGCATCCGGGGCACGGGGGTGTCGGCCAGGTTGGGGAAGCGTTCGAACAGCGGGACGGTCCCGGTGTGCGGCGGCAGGGCGCCGGGCGGGAAGTGGCTCTCCGCGTACCGCCGCGCGGTGACGTTGTGGCCCACGTAGCAGAAGTCGGCGATTCCCCCCGCCTCGTCCAGGGCCGGGAGGATCACCATCGCGGCGAGCGGCAGGGCGTCCAGCAACTGCCAGACCGGGGGCTCGGGGATCTTCAGGGGCGCGGCGGGGGCGCGCGATCTGCGGCGCCGCTCCTCCTCCGCGGACTCCACCGGGCAGACGGGGACGGCGTGCGCGGCCACGTACTGGCCGATGCGGAAGCGCTGCTCGGTCAGCAGCAGCTCCAGTGCCTGGAGCCAGCGGCCGTCTTGCCCGCCGGGGCCCGCGCCGACGGCGCCCGACGCCTCGGCCGGGCGCACCTCGTCCGTCCCGACCGGTTCGTCCTTCATGTCCGTGCGGGTCCCTTCTCTCGTCCCGTCCCGCTTCCCCGGTTTCCTCCCGTCGTCGCCGCCCTCCGCGGCTGCCGGGTTCCCCGGCGGGGCGGGTCCGCACCTGGAAGTGGAATCTCCCCTTCCATAAATGGTGCGGGGCCTGCCGGGTTCCCGCGCGGCATCCGGCGGATGCGGGGCAGACTCGACCGCATGCGTACCGCGTACAGCGTTGAAACGATCAGGACAGCAGAGCGCGCGCTGATGGCGCGGCTCCCCGACGGCGCCCTCATGCAGCGCGCCGCCGCCGGGCTCGCCGCCGCCTGCGCGGATCTGCTCGGGCGCGTCTACGGCCGCCGGGTGGTGCTGCTGGTGGGCAGCGGGGACAACGGCGGCGACGCCCTGTACGCCGGGGCCCGCCTCGCCCGGCGCGGCGCGGGCGTCACGGCGGTCCCGCTCGCCGGCGACCGCGTCCACTGCGGCGGCCTCGCCGCGCTGCGCCGGGCCGGCGGCGTCGTCGTTCACCCGGATGCCGCAGGAGAGGCCGTCGACCGGGCCGACCTGGTCGTGGACGGCATCGTCGGGATCGGCGGCACGGGCGGCCTGCGCGCCGGCGCCGCGCCGCTGGCCGAGCGCGCCGCGCGCTCCGGCGCCGCCGTCGTCGCCGTGGACCTGCCCAGCGGGGTCGAGGCGGACAGCGGGGAGGTGCGCGGCGACGCCGTCCGCGCCGACCTCACCGTCACCTTCGGCGCCCACAAGCCGGCCCTGCTGATCGACCCGGCCCGCGAGCACGCCGGCACGGTCCGCCTGGTCGACATCGGCCTGCGCCCCGAACTGCCCGCCGAGCCCGAGCTGGAGGCGTTGCAGCACGCGGACGTGGCCGCGCTGCTGCCGGCGCCGGCCGCCGAGAGCGACAAGTACCGCCGGGGCGTCGTCGGCATCGCGGCCGGCTCGGCCCGCTACCCCGGCGCGGCCGTGCTCGCCGTCTCCGGCGCGCTGCGCGGCGGCGCGGGGGCCGTACGGTACGTCGGCCCGGCCGGGGAGGCGGTCCTCGCCCGGTTCCCCGAGACGCTGGTGTCCGACCGGGGGCCGCACGAGGCGGGCCGGGTGCAGGCCTGGGTGGTGGGGCCGGGCGCCGGGGACGACGCCGGTACCGTCGCCGAGGTGCTGGCGACGGACGTACCCGTGCTGCTCGACGCGGACGGCCTGCGGCTGGCCGCCCGCGACGCCGTACGCGCCCGCAGCGCGCCGACGCTGATGACCCCGCACGCCGGTGAGGCCGCCGCCCTGCTCGGCGTGGCCCGCGAGGAGGTGGAGGCGGCCCGGCTGTCCGCCGCACGGGAACTGGCCGCGCGCTATGGCGCGACGGTCCTGCTGAAGGGCTCGACCACCCTCGTCGCCGACCCCGGCGGCGGCCCGGTGCGGGTCAACGCGACCGGCACGCCCTGGCTCGCCACGGCCGGCAGCGGCGACGTCCTGTCCGGCCTCGCCGGCTCCCTGCTCGCCGCCGGCCTGGCCCCGCGCGACGCGGGCGGCGTCGCCGCCTACCTGCACGGCCTGGCCGGCCGCCTCGCCGCCCACGGCGCCCCGATCGCCGCCCACGACATCGCCGAGACGATCCCGTCGGCCTGGCGCGACGTACACGACTGAGGCCGCCGACTTCAAGGCGTACGACGGGCAGGCCCAGTCTGTCGGGAAACGGCGGCCCGTCGATGACATCCACGAAGCCTTCCTCGGCCTCGCTCGCAGCATGATCTGCCGGCGACGGCTGAATTGGTCGCCAGGGTGTCCGCGGTGCGTGATCTTATCGGCTTGTCGGTCTGTGGCAGCGGGAGGCCCGCTGCCCGAGCGGTGCCGCCGGTATCTGAGGCAGTCGCTTGTTCCTGACCGAACAGCACTGGCCGGTGTCGCCTGACGGGACGTCCCGGCGGAGACGGTGGGCTGTTTCGGCGTGACGGCCTGGAGCCGGCTGCGGGGTTGGACCGGGGCCGGCGTCTGGCCACGCCTGGACGCCGTCCTGCTGACTGAGCTGTTCCGCGCCGAGGAACGGTTCACGGTCTCGGGCATGCTGGAGACCGTGCCGCGTGAGACCGGCGGCATCGAGACGACCCGCGTCGGCGGGCAGCTCAGCCTGCTTCACGGGTGCGCCGCCGCGGTCGTCGCTGTCCAGGTGGCCAGCAGTTGCAGGCGCTCGGCGGTGGGCGAGGCGGGCTCGGCGATGTACGCGGACAGGGTGATGGAGGGAGAGGAGTCGAGGGTCAGTTCCTCGAAGCCCAGGATGAGCTCTCCGACCTGGTGGTGGTGGAGGGTCTTCCTGCCCGCGCGGTGGACGCCGACATCGTGAGCGGCCCAGCGGGATCTGAAGTCGTCGCTTCGCGTGGACAGCTCGCCGACGAGCTGTATCAGCTGCTTGTCGTGCGGTGTCGCGCCGGCCTGGGCACGGAGGATGCGCACGCACGCGGCTGCCGCGTCGTCGAGATCGTCGTAGAACTTGGCCGCGGCGGGGTCGAGGAAGACGACGGAGGCCAGGTTCGGCGGGGAGGCTGATGAGCGCCGAGTGGGGCTGGTGAAGGCCATGTCGAACAGGGCCCGGCCCAGAGCGTTCGACGCGAGGACGTCGAGCCTCTTGCTCAGGGCGATGACGGGGGTGGCGCTCATCGCGTCGATGAGCAGCTGTACCTGCTGGGGCACGACCGCCGCGGCCTTCGGCTGTCTCCTCGCCCGCGAGGGGCGGCGCGCGGTGCGCGCGAGGTCGTAGAGGTAGGCGCTCTCGTCCTCGGTCAGCTGCAGGGCACGGGCAAGGGCGTCGAGGACTTCGTCGGAGACCCCTGTCAGGTCGCCTTTCTCGATCCGGGTGTAGTAGTCGACCGAGACGCCGGAGAGCATCGCGACCTCCTCCCGGCGCAGGCCGGGGACGCGGCGCGCTCCGCCGCCCTTCGGGATGCCGGCCAAGTCGGGGGTGATCTTCGCGCGGCGGGTGGCCAGGAAGTCCCGTACGCGCTCGTCCTTCGGTGCCATGACCTCACGCTATGGGCGATCGGGGCCAGGGGCCAGGTTCTGCCGGACCCCCCTCTGAGGGGGGTTCTGTCGCAGCCTTCCACCCTCGATCGGGGGCAACCACAGTGAATGTCGTAAGAGCCGACGGGCGCCGGCCCGCGGCCGGGGCGACGATGAGCGGGATATCCAGGAGGAATCATGACTGAACGGACCGAGCGTGTGAGCTTCCGTTCTCCGGGGATGGCCTGGGATCTGGCGGGAATCCTGCACCTCCCTGCTGATTTCGACGAGAACGGCTCCTATCCGGCGATCGTGAGCGTTCACCCGATCGGCAGCTGCAAGGAACAGACCGCCGGCAACGTGTACGCGAAGGCGCTGGCGGAAGCCGGCTACGTGGTGCTGGTCTTCGACGCCAGCCACCAGGGTGAGAGCGGCGGGCAACCGCGCCTGATCGAGGATCCCGCACAGCGTGTGGAGGACGTCCGCGTCGCGGTCGACCACCTCGTGACCTTGCCGTACGTCGATGCGGACCGCATCGGCGGGATCGGGGTCTGCGGGGGTGGCGGCTACGTCATCAACGCGACCATGACCGATCGCCGGATCAAGGCCGTCACCAGCGTCACCGGCGTGAACTTCGGGCGCCTCAGTCGCGAGTCATTCGGCGGCTACGACCCGATCGGCGCTCTGGAGCAGATGGCGGCGCAGCGCACCGCCGAGGCCCGCGGCGCGGATCCGCGGGTCGACGATCTCCTGCCCGCCTCGGTCGAGGCCGGACGGGAGGCGGGACTGACAGACATCGACGTGCTGGAGGCCACGGACTACTACAAGACCGACCGGGGACAGAGCGCGGGCGGGGCCACGAGCGTGATGCTGTCGCGTCGCGCGGCGGCGATCGGCTGGGACGCGTTCTTCGGCGCCGAGCAGCTGCTCACCCAGCCGCTGCTGGTCGTGATCGGCGACAAGCCCGGCGGGTTCGGCGCCTACCGCGACGGCCAGGAGATCTACGGCCGCGCCGCCTCGAAGGACAAGCGGCTCCTCGTCGTGCAGGACACCTCGCACTACGACCTCTACGACCGGCCGGACCCGACGCGCCAGGCCGTCGAAGCCGCGACGGAATTCTTCGGCACCCACCTGTGAGCCCGACCCACCCAGAAACACCCATTCGGACATCAACCCGAGGAAAGTCATGAGCGAGAACATCAGCATCAAGACCCTCAACGGCTACGGCACCACCCTCGCCGCGGTGATCAACCTCCCGGAAGGCTTCGACGCGTCGAAGACCTACCCGGCGATCGTCGTCTCCCACCCGGGCGGCGGCGTGAAGGAGCAGGCAGCGGGCCTGTACGCGGGCAAGCTCGCCGAGCACGGCTTCGTGACCGTCGCCTACGACGCCTCGTTCCAGGGCGCGAGCACCGGTGAGCCGCGACAGCTGGAGAACCCGCACATCCGCACCGAGGACGTCAGTGCCGTGGTCGACCACCTGACCACGCTCGACTACGTGGACAGCGGCCGCATCGGCGCGATGGGCATCTGCGCCGGGGCCGGCTACACCGCGAACGCCGCGATCAACGACCCCCGCATCAAGGCCGTGGGCACCGTGAGCCTCGTCAACATCGGCCAGATGTTCCGCAACGGCTGGACGAACGACGTCGCCGACGCCGACGCCGCCCCCCTGCTCGCGATGGGCGCCGAAGCCCGCACCACCGATGTCCAGGGCAAGGACAACCCCTTCCCGCTCGCGCCGATGCGCGAGGAAGACGCGCCGAACGAGGAGCTGCGCCAGGCGTGGGAGTACTACCACACGCCGCGTTGCGAGCACCCCAACGCGCCGGGCTTCATGACCGCGCGCAGCCTGAGCCAGATCATCACCTACGACGCCTTCCACAAGGCCGAGGCGTTCCTCACGCAGCCGCTGCTGGTCGTCGCGGGCAGCGAGGCCGGATCGAAGTGGATGAGCGATGACCTGTTCGCGCGCGCCGCGAGCAAGGACAAGTCCTTCCACGTCGTCGAGGGATCGAACCACATGGAGCTCTACGACGGCGAGAAGGAGGTCGCCGAGGCCGTCAGCAAGCTCGGCCCCTTCTTCGCCGACAAGCTCTGACCCGGGCAGTCGTCGCTGCCCCGCACCGATCACGCGGGGCAGCATGACCGCAGACGCGATACGGGCCGGCCCTGAAGACCGGCCGGGGCCGGATCTCGGCCGGCGGGGTCGACAAGCCGGTGCGCTTCGTGCCCGTCGACTCCGACGACGAGGAGACCAACCAGGCCGTCGACGCCTCCTACCTGGAGAAGTACAACGACAGCGAGTACTCGGTGACGATGTCGACCGAGCCCGTACGCCGCAACACCCTAGAGGTGGTCCCCGGGGAGTGAAGCCCCGGATGCGTGCAGCGGTCCGTGGCGGGTGACGCCACGGACCGCACGGCCTGTTCTGCCCGCCATCACCAGTCCGGTCTGCCGGTGCGAACGGTCAAGTCATCCCCGTCGTCGCCGCCCTCTACGGCAAACGTCCGGGACCGGGCACCCCAATCGCTGGTCGCGTACCTCTCGTGACCAGGACACGGAGGCGTCCCCGTCATGACCATCGAATCCCGATTCCGGCTCGTCCCGATGCGGCCGCGCGACCCCGCCGAGGAAGGCCGCACCGCCTCCACCCTCGAACTGTTCTTCGACCTCGTCTTCGTCGTCGCCGTCAGCATCGCCGCAGTGTCGCTCCACCACGCCCTTACGGACGGGCACGTCCTCGAAGGGCTCCTCAACTACGGGATCGTGTTCTTCGGGATCTGGTGGGCGTGAACCAACGCAACTCCAGGAAGGCCCCGCCCGCGCGCCACGGGGGGAAGCGTCACAGGCGGGGCCGGGCGGGGGCTCACACGGTGCGCACCGGGCTTCGCCCCCTCATCCTCTGCGGGAGTCGCCCAGCGCCCCCGTAGAGGGTCCTGCAAGCCCCTTCCTGCCGCTCGAACTGCCAAGGGTGGGGGCGGCCGGAAAGGGCGTCTATGGGCCCCCTGCCGGGGCTAGGCTCACTTCATGGCTGAGCCTTTCATCAACGATGACGTTCACCACCTTGCTTGCGGCGTCTGCCCTTCCCGCCGACTTCCCGTCGGAGAATTCGACGTGTGGCAACGACCGGCGAAGGAATGTCCGTTCAATAAGGCAGACGGATTCCGGTACACTCCAGACGGCACCCCGGTATGCGTCCACCCGGAAAGGGTCGGGCTACCGGTCGGCGCGTACAAGAGCGAGAACGCCCCGCTGACCGTTGAGTTGCATTTGCCGCCCGGCCCTTCCGACGTGGCCCCGTACCTTCATGACGTTCTGTACGGGGCCGCTCCCGTCCTGCTCGATGACCTGATCTCCCAGGCCCATGAACTGATCCGGCGCGACTTCCCCACGCTGGACCCGCTCACGGTTCTTCGGCAGGCACTCAGCTAGCTACGCGGCGACGGTGGCGAGATCTTCCGCCGTGAAACGGAAGGAATGCGCCTGTCCCTGCTTGCGGAATCCCATAGCCGCGTACTTCTCGTCCAGCCACTTGAGCCGCGCGGCCACGGTGTCCGCGTCCAGCCACAGACGCCGGTCCGGCTCGCCCCACGCAGCGCGGTACGCCTTGTGCGTGTAGTCGTCCGGTCGCCAGTCGGTGTGCTCCTGGTCGGTCTGGTGGATGATCACCACGCCGACGCGGGCCATGATGCGGGCGAGTAGCTGCGGCTGCGCGATCATCGCGTGCGTCATCTCGTCCACGGGAACGGCGATGGGAATTTCCGCCGCGCTCTCGTCGCCGGTCATCTCGTACACAGCGGATTTGAGGCACAGGGCCTTAAGCCCCTCCGCGAACAGGCCGTGTTTGTCCTTCTCCTGGTCGTACTCCGCGACGATGACGGAGCCGGTGAAGCACTGCCAGTCGCTGTCGTACTTGAGGCTGGCCGCCTTGAACGCGGGATACTCCTTGTCGGCCTGAATGGCCGAATGGATCTCCTGTGCCCGCTCCGCCACCATCTCAGCGACGGGAAGCGTGCTGGTCCTGGTACTCACGTCTGTACCCTCCTTGTAGGTTGCGTGCTTTTTCCAACCCGCCCGGTTGCCGCTGTCCGTCCTTTGCAACCGGGCGGGAAGTCTCAGAGGTGGCCAGTAGCGGCAAGCGTGGGAATCGCCGTTACCAGCAGGGCGACAGTGAAGACAAACACGGACCGCCCAAAGCGGCGTACGTACGTCACGAGAGAACGAGCTGTTTGGGGTCTGCCGTCCACTCGACCCCGCCCGCATCCGGCCGGACGAACGCGAGCGGATAGGTACGCCGGTCGAAAGGGGATGACGCCGGGTCCAGCCACTTGCGGTCAACGTCCTGGAGCACGCCGACTCGTGAGCCACCAGTCACCCGCTTGCCGACATCCTTACGGGTGGCCATCACGCCCCCCTGCGCCGCGTGTGTCGGTCGCACAGCTCGCATTCGAACGGGCAGTGAGGGAGTTGGGAGGCAGGGGGAAACGCGATCAGCCCGGACGCCGGGTCGCGCTGTCCGCCGTACGCCTCCCACCACGGGGCCTCGTCGCCGTCTGCGCGGCTGTCAGTCCCCTCTATGAGGCTGACTAGCTCCGGGTCGCGTAAGAGGCTCACGCGACCGTTCGTGGGCTTTCGACGGCCCGTCACGGCTGCACCTCGCTCGCGCAGTCCTCATCGAAATGGCGATAGGTGACAGCGGGCGGGCCGGACTGCCGCGCTGCCGACGAGCGCCGGGCCACTTCCATGGGCTTGAACGCGCGCCCGCAGGTGGCGCACTCGGTGTCATCCGGGGGGTACGTGGCGTACTCGTCCTGCGCGCCTGACAACTCCGTTGCCCCATGGATCACTTCAACACGCTGCATCCCCAACGAGCCAGCTTTCGCTGGCAGTTCGACCGGCGCGCTTGGGCGTCGCTTCGGCTCCTTCATGCGCCGATCGTGGCCCACCCATAGGGACGTTTCTCCGACCGAACCGAGGACACTTGGGACGTCAGCGGCTAGGGTCGAAGACGGCCCAAAAGGACAGCGCTAGTGGGTTGACTTGAACGCTGCTCTTAGATCCGCCATGGATGACGCCAACCTAACGCCGCGCCAGCTTGCATACCGGGCAGGGGTATCCCTTAAGCAAGTGGAGCGATGGTTGAGCGACGCCGAACTCACACCACACGCAAGGAACCGAGCGGACGCCTGTCGAGCGCTGGGAGTAGACGAGGGCATGCTTTGGCCAAAAGTTTTGCAGGAACGCGTCAAGACTGGAAATGACAGAGAGCTACTGCACAGCTACCCCTACCGTTCTGCGTGCCCGTCGACGGTGTGGTCTGAACTGGTTGAGTCTGCCGGCGAAGACCTGTTTCTCGCTGGGTACACAAACTACTTTCTTTGGACCCAGGTTCCAGCGTTCGCGGAAACAATCCGGCGCAAGGCTGAATCGGGTTGTCGGGTGCGGTTCCTGCTCGGCGACCCTAACGGTGAAGTGACCAGGCAGCGCGAGGAGATCGAAGACGTAGCACTATCCGTCTCAACGCGCATCAACATCACGCTAGAACACCTTCACCGCCTCGGCCCGCTGAACGGAGTGGAAGCGCGGTTCTCGGCCCCGTTGGACGCCATCAACCATGTGAGCCTGTCGGTCTTCCGATTCGACAGCGAGGCGCTTGTAACGCCACACCTCGCGCGTCTGGTCGGCCACGATTCCCCGCTTCTGCACTTGCGTCGGCAGAGTGACGGCGGCATGTTCGACCGATTCGCCGAGCACGCGGAGGAACTGTGGAGCCGCGCGGAGCCCGTGGTCGCCTGAGAAACTAAGGAGCGGTGAATCCCTTGGGACCACTGGCCAGACGGCCACCTACCAGGGTCAGCTGGCTCGAATACCCGCCTTTCTTTCGAAGGTGCCCCGGAAATGCAGAAAGTCCCCGACAGCGGAGAGTCATCGGGGGTAGCACCTCCCAACGTTGGGAGATGGTCATGCGGAACCACCTGGCCAACGGAAAAACCTAGGCCGCTTTGTGCCGTCGTCATTCAGGACACCGCTCGCTGTCAGAGCAAACTCATCGCCCGCGCCCCGATCGGCATACAGACGCCGGGGGCTGCTGCGGGGACGGCCTCGCAGACCTCTAATCGCTGGGATGGCGTCCAGCAGTGGCAGGAACTGGATGACGTCATGGCGGTTGCCACCGGTGTGCGTGACGACGAGCGGGGTGCCATGGCGGTCGACGATCAGATGGTGCTTGGAGCCGGGACGGGCACGGTCGACGGGAGAGGGGCCGACGCGATCCCCCCTTCAAGGGCCCGGACGTGAAAACCGTCCACGGCACAGTCATCCAGGAAGCGCTGAGTTGTGGTGCCGCACCACCCCCCACACGCCCGCCGCGCCATAACGCCCCCCGCGCCCTCTGAGACACTGGGGGCGCGATGAACGAGACAGCACACCCGCGGACGGCCCCGCTGCGCGCCCGCGCCGAGATCGATCTGGCCGCTCTGCGGGCCAACGTGCGGGCCCTGCGCGAACGGACGCCGGGCGCGGCCCTGATGGCCGTCGTCAAGTCCGACGCGTACGGACACGGCGCCGTCCGGTGCGCCCGCGCGGCCGTCGCCGCCGGCGCCACCTGGCTCGGCACCGCCACGCCCGAGGAGGCGCTGGCGCTGCGCGCCGCCGGGCTCGCGCCCGAGCAGGTGCGCGTCCTGTGCTGGCTGTGGACGCCGGGCGGGCCGTGGCGCGAGGCGATCGAGGCCGACGTGGACGTGTCCGTGAGCGGACTGTGGGCGCTGGCGGAGGTGCGCGAGGCCGCGCGCGCCGCCGGGCGGCCCGCGCGGGTGCAGCTGAAGGCCGACACCGGCCTCGGCCGCAACGGCTGCCAGCCCGCCGACTGGCCGGAACTCGTCGCCGAGGCGCTGCGCGCCCAGGCCGACGGGCTGATCCGGATCACCGGCCTGTGGTCGCACTTCGCCTGCGCCGACGAACCGGGCCACCCCTCCATCGCCGCGCAGCTCGACCGGTTCCGCGAGATGCTCGCGCACGCCGAGGAGCACGGCGTGCGGCCCGAGGTGCGGCACATCGCCAACTCGCCCGCCGCGCTCACCGTGCCCGACAGCCACTTCGACCTGGTGCGCACCGGCATCGCCCTCTACGGCATCTCGCCCGCCCCCGAGCTGGGCGTCCCGGCCGACTTCGGGCTGCGGCCCGTGATGACGCTGTCCGCCTCGCTCGCCCTGGTCAAGCACGTGCCCGGCGGCCACGGCGTCAGCTACGGCCACCACTACGTCACCCCGGGCGAGACCACCCTCGGCCTGGTCCCGGTCGGCTACGCCGACGGCGTGCCGCGCCATGCCTCCGGCACCGGGCCCGTCCTGGTCGGCGGCAAGTGGCGCACCGTCGCGGGCCGGATCGCGATGGACCAGTTCGTGGTGGACCTCGGCGGCGACGAACCCGAGGCGGGCTCGCGCGCCGTGCTGTTCGGGCCGGGCGACGAGGGCGAGCCCACCGCCGAGGACTGGGCGCAGGCGGCGGGCACCATCGCGTACGAGATCGTCACCCGCATCGGCGCCCGCGTCCCCCGCGTCTTCGTGGACGAGGAGGACCCGGCCGACGCGGAACGCCCGGAACAGGGGGAGACCGGGGGAGACGGGGAAGAAGGCCGGGAGCGCCGTACGGCGTAGCGCGGTGGTCCGTGCGGCGCGGCCGGGTCCCGGACGCCGCCGCGGCCTTGAACACCAGGACGTCACAGCGACGGCACGACGAGGAGCGGTACGTGAGCGAGAGCAGTGCGGCGGCGGCCGTGGCCTCCGCCGCAGGGGCGGGCGGCTGGCGCCGGGCGACCGGTATCGCGGGGGCGGCGATCGGCGTGGTGGCCGCGGGCGCGGCGGCCACCGTGGCCGTCGAGCGGATGACCGTGGGCCGGGGCATGCGCAAGAAGGCCCGGCTCGCCCTGGACGCGGCGGGCCCGTACGGCACCCTGCGCGGCGCCCCGGGCACCGCGTACGCCGACGACGGCACCGAGCTGTACTACGAGGTGGACGAGGCCGCCGACGCCGACGCCACGGACGACGCGACCGGCGCAGCGGCCCTCGGTCCGCGCCGCCGCAGGCTCTTCGGCCGCAGGGCCCCGGCCCCGGTCACCGTGGTCTTCAGCCACGGCTACTGCCTCGGCCAGGACTCCTGGCACTTCCAGCGCGCGGCGCTGCGCGGCGTGGTGCGGACCGTGTACTGGGACCAGCGCAGCCACGGCCGGTCCGGGCGGGGCGTGGCGCAGCTCAAGGACGACGAGCCGCTGACCATCGACCAGCTCGGCCGCGATCTGAAGGCGGTGCTGGACGCGGCCGCGCCCGAGGGGCCGATCGTGCTGGTCGGGCACTCCATGGGCGGCATGACCGTGATGGCCCTGGCCGCCCAGTACCCGGAGCTGATCCGGGAGCGGGTGGTGGCCACCGCCTTCGTCGGCACCTCCTCCGGCCGGCTCGGCGAGGTCAACTTCGGGCTGCCGGTGGCCGGCGTCAACGCGGTGCGCCGGGTGCTGCCCGGCGTGCTGAAGGCGCTCGGGCAGCGCGCCGAACTGGTGGAGCGGGGCCGGCGGGCCACCGCCGACCTGTTCGCCGGGGTCATCAAGCGCTACTCGTTCGCCGGCCGGGACATAGACCCGGCCGTCGCCCGGTTCGCCGAACGGATGATCGAGTCCACGCCGATCGACGTGGTCGCCGAGTTCTACCCGGCCTTCACCGACCACGACAAGACCGCGGCGCTCGCCCTCTTCGCGGGTCAGCCGGTGCTGGTCCTGGCCGGGGTGCAGGACCTGGTCACGCCGAGCGAGCACAGCGAGGCCATCGCCGGCCTGCTGCCCGAGGCGGAACTCGTCCTGGTCCCGGACGCCGGCCACCTGGTGATGCTGGAGCACCCGGAGGTGGTCACGGACCGTCTCGCCGACCTGCTCACCCGGGTGGGCGCGGTCCCGGCAGGCACTACCGTGGGCACTTATGGAAGCACCAGCGGCACCGCACAACCCGGCTGACCCCCACTCCGTCGAGCTCACCGTCAACGCGCCCGAGCAGATGCGCGAACTGGGCCACCGGCTCGCCAAGCTGCTGCGCGCCGGCGACCTGGTGATGCTCAGCGGGGAGCTGGGCGCGGGCAAGACCACGCTGACCCGCGGGCTCGGCGAGGGGCTCGGGGTGCGCGGCGCGGTCACCTCGCCGACCTTCGTGATCGCCCGGGTGCACCCCTCGCTCGGTGACGGCCCGCCGCTCGTCCACGTCGACGCCTACCGGCTCGGCGGCGGCCTCGACGAGATGGAGGACCTGGACCTCGACGTCTCGCTGCCGGACTCGGTGGTCGTCGTGGAGTGGGGCGAGGGCAAGGTCGAGGAGCTGACCGACGAACGGCTCCAGGTCCGCATCCACCGGGCGGTCGGCGACACCGCCGACGAGGTGCGGCACCTGACGGTGACCGGGATCGGCGGCCGGTGGGCGGCGGTGGACCTGACCGTGCTGGGCGCCTGAGGGCCCGGCGGGTCCTTGCGCGGGGCCTGTCGGGCGTGGTCACATGGTATCCAGCTCGTGGTTAGGGTTACCTAACCACGCCCGCCCCCGTCCTCCAGGAGGCGTCCATGTCGGCTGCCGAACCGCCGCCGGAGAACCCGTCCCGGCCGTACCCGGCCTCCGGTGTGCGCATGAGCGACCTGCTGGCCTCCTGCGCCGCCGCCGCGGCCGTCTCCCGGCCGCCCCGGGCCCCGGAACCCGCGGACGCCGGCCCGGACCCCCGCTCCCGTACGCCGCGCCCGGGCGCCCACCGCGACGCCCGCACCGCCCGTGGGGACGCCCGCACCGCCCGTACGGCGCAGACGCACCGCGAAGCGGCGTAGCCCGTTCGGATGGCGTGGCCCTGTCGCCCTCTCGCGGTGGCCCCGTCGCCCTCTCGGATGCCGACGGCCGTCCGGTCATCGGATGACGACGACCTTCTGGCCGATCGTCGCGAACATCCACATCGCCTCGCCGTCCGCCCGCGACTCCCGCACGCCGCCCGTCTTCACCCCGGGGTCCGCGCCGTCGGTGTCCTCGTCGGGCGTGGACTGGTCGACCGCCGCGCTGAACCCGACGACCACGCCCTGCACGTCGGCGAAGCGCACCACGTGCTCCACGGGGACGCCGTCGGTCCCGGTGACCGCCTTCGACCGTGAGGTGACCGCGTAGGTCCCCGGCGCCGGGTCCACGCTGCCCGGGGTGACCTTGAAGGTGTTCTCCACCGTGCCGCCCGCGCTCACCAGCCACACCCGGTCGTCGTCCACCGAGTACACCACCCGCTCACCGGCGCCGGAGTGCGCGGGCAGCGCCGTGGGGTGCCGGCGGTCGCGGGGCGCCTTGGCGGCGCTCGCCGCCGGCGTCGCGCTCGGACCGGGCCGGCCGACCAGTTCCTCCGGGACGGACGACTGCGCCTGGTAGGCGAGGAAGCCGACCGTGGCGAGCGCCGCCGCGGTGAGCCCGGCCACCCAACCCGCGCTGCTCCTTGCCACGGTTCGTCCGCCTTCGGATAGGTCTGCCAGTCGGTGTGCGGCTTGCGACCGTAGCAGCCGGAATGCGCGGGGCCCGGACGGCCGTGCGGGGCTCGCGGGAGCCGTAGGCTGTTTGCGTGCTCTTGCTCGCTCTGGATACCGCCACCCCCGCCGTCACCGTCGCCCTGCACGACGGTACGGCCGTCATCGCCTCAGCCAGTCAGGTGGACGCGCGCCGGCACGGAGAGCTGCTGCTGCCGGCCGTCGACCGGGTCCTCACCGAGGCCGGCCTGACGCTGGACGCCGTTACGGGCATCGTGGCCGGCACCGGCCCCGGCCCCTACACCGGGCTGCGCGTCGGGCTGATGACCGCCGACACCTTCGGCCTCGCGCTCGGCGTCCCCGTGCACGGCGTGTGCACGCTCGACGGCCTCGCCTACGCCGCCGACGTGCCCGGCCCCTTCGTCGTGGCGACCGACGCCCGCCGCAAGGAGGTCTACTGGGCGCGCTACGCCGACTCCCGCACCCGCCTCACCGACCCGGCCGTCGACCGGCCCGCCGACATCGCCGGCCAGGTCCGGGGCCTGCCCGCGGTCGGCGCGGGCGCGCTGCTGTACCCGGAGACCTTCCCGCAGGCGCACGAGCCCGAGCACGTGTCGGCCGCCGCGCTGGCCTCGCTCGCCGCCGAGAAGCTGGCCGCGGGCGAGGAACTGCCCGCGCCCCGGCCGCTGTACCTGCGCCGGCCGGACGCGCAGGTGCCCAAGAACTACAAGGTGGTCACCCCCAAGTGACCGGCGAGACGACCACCGCGGCCCCGGCGCCCGCGCTGCGCGAGATGCGCTGGTGGGACATCGACCCGGTGCTGGAGCTGGAGAAGGGCCTCTTCCCCGAGGACGCCTGGTCGCGGGGGATGTTCTGGTCCGAGCTGGCGCACTCCCGCGGCCCCGAGGCCACCCGGCGCTACGTCGTGGCCGAGCAGGACGGCCGGATCGTCGGCTACGCCGGTCTCGTCGCCACCGGCGACCAGGGCGACGTCCAGACCATCGCCGTCGCCCGCGACCAGTGGGGCACCGGCCTCGGCTCCCTGCTGCTGACCGAGCTGCTGCGGGCCGCGACCGCCTTCGAGTGCGCCGAGGTGATGCTGGAGTGCCGGGTGGACAACGTCCGCGCCCAGCGCCTCTACGAGCGCTTCGGCTTCGCCCCCATCGGCTTCCGGCGCGGCTACTACCAGCCGGGGAACGTGGACGCCCTGGTGATGCGCCTGACCGACCCCTCCACCTCCGTACAAGGAACCGAGATCCATGGCTGACCTCCGCGACGAGCCGCTCGTCCTCGGCATCGAGACCTCCTGCGACGAGACCGGCGTCGGCGTCGTGCGCGGCACCACCCTGCTGGCCGACGCGGTCGCCTCCAGCGTCGACGAGCACGCCCGCTTCGGCGGCGTCGTCCCCGAGGTCGCCTCGCGCGCCCACCTGGAGGCCATGGCGCCGACCATCGAGCGCGCGCTCAAGGAGGCCGGGGTCAGCGCCAGGGACCTGGACGGCATCGCGGTCACCGCGGGGCCCGGCCTGGCCGGCGCCCTGCTGGTCGGCGTCTCGGCGGCCAAGGCGTTCGCCTACGCGCTCGGCAAGCCGCTGTACGGCGTCAACCACCTCGCCTCGCACATCTGCGTGGACCAGCTGGAGCACGGCCCGCTGCCCGAGCCGACCATGGCGCTGCTGGTCTCCGGCGGCCACTCCTCGCTGCTGCTGTCCACCGACATCACCTCCGACGTGCGGCCCCTGGGCGCCACGATCGACGACGCGGCCGGCGAGGCGTTCGACAAGATCGCCCGCGTGCTGAACCTGGGCTTCCCCGGCGGCCCGGTCATCGACCGCTACGCCCGCGAGGGCGACCCGGCGGCGATCGCCTTCCCGCGCGGTCTGACCGGCCCGCGCGACGCCGCCTACGACTTCTCCTTCTCCGGCCTGAAGACGTCCGTGGCCCGCTGGATCGAGGCGAAGCGGGCGGCCGGCGAGGAGGTGCCGGTGCGCGACGTGGCGGCCTCCTTCCAGGAGGCGGTGGTGGACGTGCTCACCCGCAAAGCGGTGCGGGCCTGCAAGGACGCGGGCGTGGACCACCTGATGATCGGCGGCGGCGTGGCCGCCAACTCCCGGCTGCGGGCGCTGGCCCAGGAGCGCTGCGAGGCGGCCGGCATCCGGCTGCGCGTCCCGCGCCCCAAGCTGTGCACGGACAACGGCGCGATGGTGGCCGCCCTGGGCGCGGAGATGGTCAGGCGCAACCGCGCGGCCTCCGACTGGGACCTGTCGGCGGACTCGTCGCTGCCGGTCACCGACCCGCACGTGCCGGGCACCGCGCAGACCCACGCCCACGCGCACGGCCACGACCATGTGCACGCGGTCGGCGAGGAGAACCTGTACTCGTGAGCGTGGCGTTGATGTGGGAGGCCCGCGCGGTCGCCGGCCGGGGCGAGGAGTTGCTGGCCTGGGTGCGGCGACAGCGGCTCGCCGAACGGCCCTCGCGACGCGAGGTGCTGCGCGCGCCGCAGGACCGGGTCCTCGTCATCACCTGGTGGGACGCGCCCTACGACGCCGAGCTGCCGGAACTTCCGGAGCCGGCCGCCGACTTGGTGACCCGGGCGGTGCATCGCTGGCGGTTCGAGGCGGTGCCGGAGGACCCCGTGCGCTGAGTGGCGCGGGGCCTTCCGCATGGTCTATGATCATCACACAGCAAGCGGGCAACACAGCAACGAAGCCCGAATGCCAGTGCGTTGGTGGTCCAAGGAAAGACGCCCCGCTTCCTGCGGGGAAATGCAGGTGCAAGGCCTGCCCGGCGCTCGATCAGACCCCGCCTCCGGTTCTTCCGGAGGCGGGTTCTTTCGTCGTACGGAGCCCCCCCGCACCACCGCCTCGCGAGCCCGCGTACTTGCGTCCGGGTCCCGGCGGACGGCCGGCCGGGACCCGGAATCACGGGGCGGCTCAGCCGGCCGCCGACACCTCGGTCGTACAGCGCAGCCGCCGGTCGTGCCCGACCTCCCGCAGCGGGCCGGTCAGGGTCAGCCGGGCGGTGTGGCGGACGTCCGCCGCGCTGGCGGCCAGGCGCAGTTCCAGCGCGCCCGGCTCGACCACCCGGCGGCCCGGGCGGTCGGTGAACGAGGACAGGTCGGCGTGGAAGCCGAACGTCACCCGCGCCGACTCGCCGGCCGCCAGCTCCACCCGCTGGTAGCCGATCAGGCGCATGTCGGGGCGGGTCACCGAGGCCACCGGGTCGTGCAGATAGAGCTGGACGACCTCCGCGCCCGCCCGCTCGCCGGTGTTGCGGACGGTGAGCGAGAGGGCGTAGGAGCCGTCCGTGCCGATCGCGGTGACCTCGTCGCCCGCGAAGGACTCCCAGACGAACCGCGTGTAGGAGCGGCCGTGCCCGAACGGGTACAGCGGCGTCGGGTCCAGGCTGCTGACCTCGCCGGCCAGGCCCAGCGGCGGCTGGAGATAGGTCCAGGGCTGGCCGCCGGGGCCGCGCGGCACGCTCACCGGGAGCCGGCCGGAGGGGTTCACCCGGCCCGAGAGCACCCCGGCCACCGCCGGGCCGCCCTCCTCGCCCGGGAAGAACGCCTGCACCGCCGCGCCCAGGCGGCCCTCCCAGCGGCCGAGCGCGTAGGGGCGGCCGGTGAGCAGCACCAGGACCACCGGGACGCCGGTCGCCGCCAGCGCCTCCAGCAGGTCGCCCTGCACGCCGGGCAGGGTCAGGTCCGCCACGTCGCAGCCCTCGCCCGAGGTGCCCCGGCCGAACAGGCCCGAGCGGTCGCCGAGCACCGCCACCACCACATCGGCCTCGGCGGCGCGCGCCACCGCCTCGGCGAACCCGGAGACGTCCGTCCCGCTCACCCGGCAGCCCTCGGCGAACGTCACCTTGGCGTCCGGGAGTTCGGCGCGCAGCGCGTCCAGGACGGTGGGGATCTCGATGCCCAGGGGCGCTTCGGGGTGCTGGGCGCCGACGTGGGCGGGGAAGGAGTAGCAGCCGAGCAGGGCGAGCGGGTCGGCGGCGCGGGGGCCGACGACCGCGATCCGGAGGTCGGGGGCCAGCGGCAGGACGCCGTCCGGGTCGGTCAGCAGCACCACCGACTCCTCGGCCAGCCGGCGGGCCACGGCCCGGTTCTCCGGCGGGTCGAGGTCGAAGCCGTGGGCGGGCGGTTCGGGCGCCCAGTCGGCGTCCAGCAGGCCGAGTTCGCACTTCTGGAGCAGCACCCGGCGGGCCGCGCGGTCCACCAGGGACTCCGGGACCGTCCCGGCGCGCACGGCGGCCACCAGGTCGTCGCCGTAGCACTTGACGGTCGGCAGCTCCACGTCGACTCCGGCGGCGAGGGCCAGCCGGCCCGCCCCGGCGGGGTCGTCCGCGACCCGGTGCAGGCTGTGGAGGAAGTCGACGCCGAAGTAGTCGGCGACCACCGTGCCGGTGAACCCCCACCGCTCGCGCAGGAGTGCGGTGAGCAGCTGCGGGTCGGCGGCGGCCGGGACGCCGTCGACCTCGTTGTAGGCGGCCATCACCGAGCGCGCGCCGCCCTCGCGCAGCGCCATCTCGAACGGCGCCAGCGTGACGTCGGCGAACTCGCGCGCGCCCGCCCGCACCGGGGCCAGGTTGCGGGCGCCGGCGGAGGAGGCGTACCCGGCGAAGTGCTTGAGGGTGGCGACGATCCCGGCCGACTGAAGGCCCCGTACGTAGGCGGCGGCGACGGTGCCGACCAGGTAGGGGTCCTCGCCGATGGTCTCCTCGACGCGGCCCCAGCGCGGATCGCGGACCACGTCCAGGACGGGCGCCAGGCCCTGGTGCACGCCCACCGCGCGCAGGTCGCGGCCGATGCGGGCGGCCATCGCCTCCACCAGCGCCGGGTCGAAGGACGCGCCCCAGGCCAGCGGCACCGGGTAGGCGGTCGCGCCCCAGGCGGTGAACCCGGCCAGGCACTCCTCGTGGGCGACGGCCGGGATGCCGAACCGGCCGGCCGCGGCGATCCGGCGCTGGGCGCGGGCCAGGGCCTGCGCGCCGAGCGCGGGATCGACGGGTGCGGTGCCGAAGGAGCGGGTGAGCTGGCCGAGGCCGCGGGTGATCAGCTCGTCCCAGTCGTGGTCGGTGTTCATGTGCTGCTGGTGCGGGGCGACGCCGTCGCCGTCCGTCGACGCGCCCACCCACACCCCGTACAGCTGGGCGGTCTTCTCCTCCAGGGTCATCCGGGACAGCAGGTCGGCGACGCGGGCGACGGCGGGCCGGTCGGGGTCCTGCCAGGGGGCGGGGGGCATGGAACCGGCGGGGGTCATGGAACTCCTGTCGCGGGGGTCGGTGCGGGACGGGTTCACTTGCCGCCCACCCCCATCAGGCCGCCGACGAGGGCGCGCCGTGCCACCAGGTAGACGGCGAAGACCGGGATGCCGGAGAGGACGACCGAGGCGAGCAGGGCCGGGATGTCCACCCCGAACTGGCTGACGTAGGTGAACAGGCCGAGGGTCAGCACGCGCGGTCCGTCGGACTGGGTGAAGATCAGCGGGAAGAGGAAGCCGTTCCACGCCTGGAGGGCGGCGTAGACGACGACCGTGCCGATGCCGCCCTTGGCCATCGGGACGGCCAGCTGGAACAGCATGCGGGCGGGCGAGGCGCCGTCCAGCGCCATCGCCTCGTACAGCTCCTCGGAGACGTCGCGCAGGGTGCCGGTGAGGATCAGCACCGACACCGGCATCGCGAAGGCGGCGGTGGGCAGGACGACGGCGAGCAGGCTGTCGTAGAGGTGCAGCTTGGCGATCATCAGGTACAGCGGGATCACCACCGCCTGGGCGGGGATCGCCACGCCCAGCAGGAACAGCCGGAAGGCCGCGCCCGACCAGAAGCCGCGGGTGCGGACGGCGACGTAGGACAGCGGGACGCACAGGACGAGGACGATGCCCACGACCGCCGCCGCCACGATCACCGTGTTGAGCAGGAAGTGGCCGAAGCCGTTGTGCAGGACGGTGGCGTAGTTGTCCAGCGTGGGGTGGGCGGGCGGCTTGAGGGCGTTGCCGCCGAGCGCCTCGTCCTGGCGGGTGAGCGAGGTGGTGATCATCGCGTAGAGGGGGACGAGGACCACGGCCAGCCACAGCACCGAGCCGAGGCCGGCCAGGGGGTCGGGGCGCCGGGTCCAGTGCCGGCGGCGGCGCGCGGGGCCGGCGGCCGGAGCGGGGCCGGCGTCCTTCACCGGGCGCGGCCGGAGCGGCGTGACGTGTGACACCGGGTCACATCCCTTCCCTGGTGCTGCGCATCGCGCCGAAGCCGGTCAGCCGGACCAGCAGGAGCGAGAGCGCGGTGGCGGCCACGACGAGGAACGAGGCGACGGCGCTCGCGTAGCCGAAGTCGTAGTTCTTGAAGCCCGCCTCGTACATCAGGTACGGCAGGATCGCGGTGTCGGTGCCGGGGCCGCCCTGGGTGAGGATCAGGACGGTCTCGAAGTACGTCAGCGAGCCGACGATCATCAGCACGCTGGACGTGGTCGCCGTGTTGCGCAGCTGGGGCAGGGTGATGGAGCGGAACCGGCGCCAGCGGCCGGCCCCGTCCATCGCGGCGGCCTGGTACAGGACGTCGGGGATCTGCCGGGCGCCGCCCTGGTAGATCAGGGTGTGGAACGGGATGAACTGCCAGCCGCCGACGAAGACGATCGCCAGGAAGGCGCCGGAGGTGGTGCCGAGCGTGTCGCCGCGCACGATGCCGAAGTTCGGGTCGAGCAGGGCGTAGAAGAGCAGCGAGATCGCCGTCGAGGAGAGCAGGAACGGCACGAAGAAGACCGCCGAGAGGATCGCCCGGTTGCGCTGGCGGCCGGCCGCCCAGACGCCGAGCAGCAGCGCGACGACACTCTGGAAGGCCCAGCTGACGGCGGTCAGCAGCACGGTCACCGTCAGGGACTGGGTCAGGCGCGGGTCGTCCAGGAGCTTGCGCCAGTTGGCGAGTCCGGCCGGGCGGGGGTCGCCGAGGCCGTTCCACTCGGTGAAGGAGAGGCAGAAGGCCAGCACCATCGGGGCGACGGCGAAGAAGGCGAAGAACAGCACGGCGGGCAGCGCCCAGGCGGTGTGCGGCCGCCCGGCCCGCGCCCCTGCCCGGCCGCCGCCCTCGGTCCGTACGCCGGCCCGGTCGCGGCCCGTCGCCCGGCCGCCGTCCTGGGGCTGTACGCCGGTTCGGTCGCCGTCCGTCGTCCGGCCGGTGACCGTCGGGCTCACTTCAGCCCCTTGAGGGCCGAGACGAACCGCTCCGGCGACGACTTGCCCACGAACAGCTTGTTGATCTCGGTCAGCATCGGCGTCTGGACGCTCGGGTCGACCGCCTGGTCCCAGCTCAGCGTGAACGCCGGGGCCTGCTGGACCATCCGGTACTGGAACCGGGCGAAGGCCGGGTTGGGGGAGGCGTCCAGCAGGGTGGCCGCGCCGGCGGTGGCCGGGACGTCGCCGTTGGCGATCAGGTCCTTGGTGTACGCCGGGGAGGCGCAGTCGCGCAGGAAGGCGACCGCCGCGTCCTTGTGGGACGTACGGGCGTTCACCGACCAGTAGTTGGTGGGATTGCCCACCACGTTGCGGATGTCGCCCGCGCCGCCGTCGTAGGCCGGGAAGGCGCACCAGCCCAGGTCCTTCCGGGCGAAGTCCGGGAACTTGCCGAGCTGCGTGGAGTACTCCCACGAGCCCATCAGGTGCATCGCCGCCCTGCCCTTGGCGAACAGCGCGGGCGCGCCGCCGTTGGTGTACGCCACCGAGCTGTAGCCCTTGCCGAAGGCGCCGTCGTCAATGAGCCGGCGGACCGTCTCGGCCGCCTTCAGCACGGCCGGGTCGCCCCAGCCCGCGGAGTCGCCGTTCTTGATCCGGTCGAAGACCTCGGGGCCGCCGATGCGGTCGACCAGGTACTCCAGCCACATCAGTTCGGGCCAGATGTCGGAGCCGCCGAGCGCGAACGGGGTGATGCCGGCCTTCTTCAGCCTGGCGTTGTTGTCGAGCAGCTGGTCCCAGGTGGCGGGCGGCCTGAGGCCCTGCTCGGCGAAGAGGGTCTTGTTGTAGAAGAGGACCACCGGCTGCATGCCGCGCATCGGGATGCCGTAGTTCCGGCCGCCGAGCGCGCCCGCGGCGAGCACCGAGGGCAGGAAGCCGCCCTTGAGGACCGGGTCGGAGGCGATGGTGTCGGTGAGGTCGACCAGCTGGTGCGCGTCCCGGTACGCCTTGATCGAGCCGCCGCCCCAGTTGAAGAACACGTCGGGCGCGTTGGGCGATCCCATCGCGGTGCGCAGCTTGGCCGGGTACTCCGAGCCGGGGATCTTCTGGAGCCTGACCTCGGCCCCGGTCTTCTTCGCCGCGGCCGAGGCGTTGAACCGGTCGACCGACGTGACCTGGATCTTCACCGCGTCGTCGCCGTACACCATCGCCGTGAGGGCGCCGCCGCCCGGGCCGCCGGAACCGCTGCCCGATCCGCAGGCGGCGAGCCCGGCGGCCGAGACGAGGGCGGCGCCGGCGCCGAGGAACCGGCGCCTGCTGTAGGACTCCATGTGACGGCACCTCTCAGGTGGGTGGGCCCGGGCGGACTCGTCGCCCGGGAAGCGAAATGAGCCGTGGGGGGATCGAATGTTTCGGATGCCATATCGAATGTTCCGGGAACGTAGGACGGGCGCGGGGGTTCGTCAAGGGGTCGCGCAGAGATACGATCGCGCCCATGAAACCGACGAAGCCCGCGGCGACGCGGACCGCCACCCTGGCTGAGATCGCCCGCGAGGCGGGGGTGTCGGCTCCGACTGTTTCGAAGGTGCTCAACGGGCGCGCCGACGTCGCTCCGGGAACCCGCAGCCGGGTCGAGGAGCTGCTGCGCGCCCACGGCTACCGGCGCCGCCGCGCCGAGGCGACCCGATCGCCGCTGATCGACGTCGTCTTCCACGAGCTGGAGAGCGCTTGGGCGATGGAGGTCATCCGGGGCGTGGAGAACGTGGCGCGGGACGCGGGCCTGAGCGTGGTGCTCTCCGAGAGCGCCGGCCGGCTCGTCCCCGGCCGCAGCTGGGCCGACCAGGTCGCCGCCCGCCGCCCGCACGGCGTGGTCCTGGTGCTGTCCGGTCTCGACGAGTCCCAGCGGGCGCTGCTGACCAGCCGGTCCATCCCGTTCGTGGTGATGGACCCGGCCGGCGACCCGGGCGCCGACGTGCCCTCGATCGGCGCGACCAACTGGCAGGGCGGCCTGGCCGCCACCCGGCACCTGGTCGAACGGGGCCACACCCGCATCGGCGCGATCAGCGGGCCGTCGCGGATGATGTGCAGCCGCGCCCGCGTCGACGGCTACCGGGCGGCCCTGGAGACGGCCGGGCTGCCAGTGGACCCGTCGCTGATCGTGGCCGGCGACTTCCACCACGAGGCCGGCTACCGGCTGGGCCTGAAGCTGCTGCGCCGCGCGGACCGCCCCACCGCCGTCTTCGCCGGCAACGACCTCCAGGCGCTCGGCCTCTATGAGGCGGCGCGCGAACTGGGGCTGCG
Source organism: Streptomyces similanensis (assembly GCF_039543625.1). Taxonomy (NCBI): domain Bacteria; kingdom Bacillati; phylum Actinomycetota; class Actinomycetes; order Kitasatosporales; family Streptomycetaceae; genus Streptomyces; species Streptomyces similanensis. Next base: position 110,897 of record NZ_BAABKC010000079.1, read on the forward strand.
CGTACCGGAGGACCTGAGCGTGGTCGGCTTCGACGACCTGCCGGTGGCCCGCTGGGTGGGGCCGCCGCTGACGACCGTGCGCCAGCCGCTGACCGAGATGGCCGAGGCGGCGACCCGGCTGGTGCTGGACCTGGGCCGCGAGGACGAGTCACCGGCGGCCACCCGGGTGGAGCTGGCGACGAGCCTGGTGGTGCGCAGCAGCACGGCGGCCCCGCCGGACTGAACGGACGGACGCGTCCGCCGCTCGCAGCGCCTTCGAAACTTTCGAGGGCGGGGCCGGGTCAGACCGCGGCGGCGGGCTGGACGGTGCCGCAGTAGCGGCACTTGGCGGCGGCCTCGGGCAGGTCCTTGGAGAGGCAGGCCGGGCAGGTCTTGAGGGGACCGTCGTCCTCGAAGACCGTCACGCCCCGGCGCGCCTGGACGTGCTTGTACGGCACGACGATCAGGAAGTACACGACCGCCATGAACACGATGAAGTAGATCAGCGCCGAGATGAACGCGCCGAGGTTCAGATAGGTCGCGGTGTTGCCCGGCTTGCCCAGCTGCCAGCCGAGACCGGGCGAGGAGCCGCCCTGCGCGCGGGCGATGATCGGGTTGATCACGGAGTCGGTGAACGCCTTGATCAGCGTGCTGAACGCCAGGGCCACGATCAGGCCGACGGCCACGACGATGACATCGCCGCGCATCAGGAAGTTCTTGAAGCCCCGCAGCATGACTCTCCTCGCCTCCGCTCGACACGCCCAGTCTGGAAGCGGCGGACGCGAGGCGCACGCGGGGCGCGTCCGAGTGGGGGCGGGGCGTGGGGGCGGGGCGTGGGGCGCGTACGGGTAGGGGCCTGGGGTGCGTACGGGTGGGGCGGGCCGCCGCGGGTCACCCGGCCGGGTGGCCCAGGAGCATGGTCGGGGCGCCGGCGACCCGGGTGAGGAAGACGGTCACGGCGGCGCGGCCGTGCGGCTTGGGCAGCACCTTGCGGCGCAGTTCCTCCGGCTCGACCGCCGAACCCCGCTTCTTCACCGTCAGCACCCCCACCTCCCGCTCGCGCAGCAGCGCCTTGAGCCTCTTCACGTGGAACGGGAGCCGGTCGGTGATCTCGTAGGCGGTGGCGTACGCGGTGGGCCGCAGCTCGTCGGCGGTGACGTAGGCGATCGTCTCGTCGATCAGGCCGCCGTCGAGTTCCTCGGCGACCTCGGCGACCAGGTGGGCGCGGATGACGGCGCCGTCGGGCTCGTACAGGTAGCGCCCCACGGGCCGCACCGGCGGGTCGGGCAGGCCGCGGCCGCGCAGGCTGTGCGGGCCGGGCAGCAGTGTCGCCCGGATCAGGCCCGGCTCGGCGCCGAACCACAGCACCGCCTCCTTCACGTCCCCGCCGTCGGAGATCCACTCGGCCTCGGCCCCGGGCGGCACGGCCTCGTGCGGGATGCCGGGGGCGACCTTCAGCGCGGCGCGCGGCGCGCGCAGGGCGGCGGCGACGGCCCAGGACAGCGGCGGCGAGTACGCCTCCGGGTCGAAGATCCGGCCGCGGCCGCCCCGGCGCGCCGGATCGACGAAGACCGCGTCGTACGGCGCGGTGTCCACCTCCGTCACGTCCGCCTCGCGCACCTCGATCAGGCCGGCGAGCCCGAGCGCCTCGGCGTTCGCCCGCGCCACGGCGGCCGTGAGCGGGTCGCGGTCCACGGCGAGGACCCTGATCCCGGCGCGGGCCAGCGCGATCGCGTCGCCGCCGATGCCGCAGCACAGGTCGGCGAGCGAGGTCACGCCCGACTCCGTCAGCCGCGCCGCCCGGTGGGCGGCGACGCTCGCCCGGGTGGACTGCTCGACGCCGTGGGGCGTGAAGAACATCCGCCGCGCGTCCGCCGCCCCGAACTTCGCCGCGGCCCGCTGCCGCAGCCGGGCCTGGCCGAGCGCCGCCGACACCAGGTCGGCGGGGTGCTCGCGGCGCAGCCGGGTGGCGACGGCGAGTTCGTCGGCGGGGTCGGTGTCGCGCACCTCGTCCAGGAGGGCACGGCCCCGGTCGGTGCGGAGCGCGGCGAAGGCGTGGAGCGGGGCGTCGGCCTGTGGGTCGTTCACCGGGTCATTGTCCGGCAGCGGGGGAGCGGCGCGGACGGCGGGCGGCGCCGGACCCGGCCGGGAGGGGGCGGGCGCGAGGGCCTGTCAGGGGCGGCGGCCGACCCCGGACCGGCCGGACCGCCCGCCCGTTGGGCCGGCCGGGGGAAGGCGCGGCGCGCCTCGCGGTGTCAGCCCGGGTTCACGGCAGCGGCCTGGGAGGATCCGGCGCCATGAGACTAGTAGTACAAACTGATAAAAAGACCACGTATCGACGGGTCGGTGCCCGCGCCGCGCTCGCCGCCCTCGCCGTCGCCGCCCTCGCCGCGGGCTGCTCGCGCCCGGCCGAGCCGGTCCGGCCCGCCCAGGGCCAGCAGCGCCTCCAGGCGCCCCCCGCCCGCGCCCTCGACTCCTACGCCACCCGGCTGCGCGCCTCCGCCGCGGCCAGGGCAGCCGCCGCCAAGCGCTGGGGCCTGCGCCAGGTGCCGCTCACGCCGCCGGCGCCGCCCGCCGTGAAGCCGAGGATCACCGCCCGCGCGGGCTTCGAGGTGGCCCACCAGGAGGACTGGGACCTGCCCCCGGTCTTCACCACCGTCCCCACCAAGGACAAGATCGTCTTCCTCACCATCGACGACGGCGCCGACAAGGACCCCGAGTTCCTGCGCATGATGAGCGAACTGAGGATCCCGTACACGGCGTTCCTCAGCGACTACCTGATCAAGGACGACTACGGCTACTTCCGCAAGATGCGCGACAGCGGGGTCACCCTCAACAACCACACCCTGCACCACCCGTACCTGCCGGGCCTGTCCTCCGAGGACCAGCACCACGAGATCTGCGACATGCAGGACATCATGGCCAGGCAGTTCGGCCGGCGCCCCACCGTCATGCGCTTCCCCTACGGCAACTACAACCAGGACTCCCTGGTCGCCGCCAAGTCCTGCGGCATCAAGTACGCGCCGATCTGGAACGAGGAGGTCTACGTCGACCACTGGGAGTTCCGCGAGGACGACCAGCGGATGCGCCGCGGTGACATCGTCCTCACCCACTTCCGGGGCCGTGCCGAGTGGAACGGCACCATGGCCGACGACATGCGCCGGTTCCTCGACTACGTGACCGCCCAGGGCTTCGCGGTGGCCCGGCTGGAGGACTACCTGTGAGACCGCGGCGCATCCTCGCGGTCCTGCTGCCGGCCGTGCTGGCGCTGCTCGCGGCCGGCTGCGCGCAGTCCGTCGACCCGATCGAGCGACTGGGCCGCAAGGCGGCGCAGCGGGTGCGTCCGGCGAGCCCGGCCGCCCAGCGGCCCTACCGCCGCTGGGGCCTGGACGCCCCGCTGCCCGCCCCGCCGCGCCCGCCGGCCCGCCCCCTGAACCTCGCCACCGGGCCGCCCGAACTCCCCGCGGTCGTGGACCACGTCGACACGACGGACCGGGTCGTCTTCCTCACCTACGACGACGAGGCCGAACGCGACCCCGAGTTCGTCGACATGGTCCGCGAACTGCGCCTGCCGGTCAGCATGTTCCTCACCGACAGCGTCCTGGGACCGGGCTACGGGCACTTCGCGCGCCTGCTCTCGGTCGGCGCGGACCTCCAGAACCACACCCTGGACCACCCCGCGCTGCGCGGCCTGCCCTACGCCGGGCAGCGCGCCGAGATCTGCGGCCAGCGCGACAAACTGCACGCCCGCTTCGGCGTCCGCCCCCGCCTGCTGCGCCCGCCCTACGGCGCGTACGACACCACGACCCTGCGCGCCGCCGCCCACTGCGGGGTCTCGGCCGTCGTCCTGTGGCGCGCCGCGCTCACCGGGACCGGCCTGCGCTTCGCCCACGGCCGGGCCGCGCTACGCCCCGGCGACATCCTCGTGGTCACCTCGGACGACGACGACCTGAACGGGCCCGGCCTGCGCGAGCGCACGACCCGGCTGCTGCGCGCGATCGAGCGCGAGGGTCTGACGGTGGGGCGGTTGCAGGACTACCTCTGAGGCGTCCACCAGCCGGGAGGACGGGGGAGTGGCGGGGAAGCGGTCGCGGTCGTGCGTGTCGCGCCACGCGCCGAGCGCGGCGCTCGCGACGGCCACGGCGAGCACCAGCTGCACCGCGCCGGTGAACCGGGCCCCGCCGCGCACCAGCAGCACCCCGGCCGTGCCGGCCGCCAGCGCGAAGCCGCCGTAGAGCAGCGCCGGGGCCAGATCGCCCGGCGGCACCCCGGCGGGCCCGCCGCCCGGAGCCTCCACCTGCCCCAGCCCGCGCACGGCGAGCACGATGACCACCAGCAGCCCGCCCGTCACGTCCGCCACCAGCACGAGCAGGAACAGAAGCCCGCCGGTGACCGCGCCCGAAGCAGTGGAACATGACCGCATGGCCCTACGGTCATACAAAACTGCCGACACGGGAAGGGGGCGGACGGCTCGCTTCCCTGTGAGTACGGACGGGCGTCCTCCGCCGACCGCCCCGGCCGCCCCGAGCCCCGGCAACCTCGCACACACGTACGACAAACCGTGCCCGGATTCCGACGCGCCACGAGGCAATTGGCACTCCGCTTGACCGAGTGCTAACGACGGTCATAGTCTCAGGTCTGGCACTCCCCCCGGGAGAGTGCCAACAAAGCGACGGGCAGGTCCGGCACCCGCGACGACGGATCGACCTGGTCGCCACCTCAGACAGTTAACCCCGTGAGATCTCCGAAGGGGGAGGTCGGATCGTGACGACCGCCAGCTCCAAGGTTGCCATCAAGCCGCTCGAGGACCGCATCGTGGTCCAGCCGCTCGACGCCGAGCAGACCACGGCTTCGGGCCTGGTCATTCCGGACACCGCCAAGGAGAAGCCCCAGGAGGGCGTCGTCCTGGCCGTGGGCCCGGGCCGCTTCGAGGACGGCAACCGTCTTCCGCTCGACGTCCAGGTCGGCGACGTCGTGCTCTACAGCAAGTACGGCGGCACCGAGGTGAAGTACAACAACGAGGAGTACCTCGTTCTCTCGGCCCGCGACGTGCTCGCGATCATCGAGAAGTAAGTCACCTCAGCGTTCATGCTGTGAGCTGCGCCCCTGGCCCCCGCGACCGATAAGAAGCCGGGCGCCCGGGGCGCGGCCCTTTTCACCCCAGATTTCCGAGAGGGCTCCCGCTGCCATGGCGAAGATCCTGAAGTTCGACGAGGACGCCCGTCGCGCCCTCGAGCGCGGCGTCAACAAGCTTGCCGACACGGTGAAGGTGACGATCGGTCCGAAGGGCCGCAACGTCGTCATCGACAAGAAGTTCGGCGCCCCGACCATCACCAACGACGGCGTCACCATCGCCCGCGAGGTGGAGATCGAGGACCCGTACGAGAACCTCGGCGCGCAGCTGGTGAAGGAGGTGGCGACCAAGACCAACGACATCGCGGGCGACGGCACCACCACCGCCACCGTGCTCGCCCAGGCGCTGGTGCGCGAGGGCCTGAAGAACGTCGCCGCCGGCGCCTCCCCGGCGCTGCTGAAGAAGGGCATCGACGCCGCGGTCAAGGCCGTCTCCGACGACCTGCTCGCCTCGGCCCGCCCGATCGACGAGAAGTCCGACATCGCCGCCGTGGCCGCGCTGTCCGCCCAGGACCAGCAGGTCGGCGAGCTGATCGCCGAGGCGATGGACAAGGTCGGCAAGGACGGCGTCATCACCGTCGAGGAGTCCAACACCTTCGGTCTGGAGCTGGACTTCACCGAGGGCATGGCCTTCGACAAGGGCTACCTGTCCCCGTACTTCGTCACCGACCAGGAGCGTATGGAGGCCGTCCTCGACGACCCGTACATCCTGATCCACCAGGGCAAGATCTCCTCCATCTCGGACCTGCTTCCGCTGCTGGAGAAGATCATCCAGGCGAACGCCTCGAAGCCGCTGCTGATCATCGCCGAGGACGTCGAGGGCGAGGCCCTGTCGACCCTGGTCGTCAACAAGATCCGCGGCACCTTCAACGCCACCGCCGTCAAGGCCCCCGGCTTCGGCGACCGCCGCAAGGCGATGCTCCAGGACATGGCGGTCCTCACCGGCGCCACGGTCATCTCCGAGGAGGTCGGCCTCAAGCTCGACCAGGCCGGTCTCGACGTGCTCGGCTCCGCCCGCCGCGTCACCGTCACCAAGGACGACACCACGATCGTCGACGGCGCCGGCGACAAGTCGGACGTCCACGGCCGCGTCGCGCAGATCAAGGCCGAGATCGACAACACCGACTCCGACTGGGACCGCGAGAAGCTCCAGGAGCGCCTCGCGAAGCTGGCCGGCGGCGTGTGCGTGATCAAGGTCGGCGCCGCCACCGAGGTGGAGCTGAAGGAGAAGAAGCACCGTCTGGAGGACGCCATCTCCGCGACCCGCGCCGCGGTCGAGGAGGGCATCGTCTCCGGTGGCGGCTCCGCGCTGGTCCACGCCGTCAAGGTCCTGGAGGGCAACCTCGACAAGACCGGCGACGAGGCCACCGGTGTCTCGGTCGTCCGCCGCGCCGCCGTCGAGCCGCTGCGCTGGATCGCCGAGAACGCCGGCCTCGAGGGCTACGTCATCGTCTCCAAGGTGGCCGAGCTGGAGAAGGGCAGCGGCTACAACGCCGCCACCGGCGAGTACGGCGACCTGGTCAAGGCCGGCGTCATCGACCCGGTCAAGGTCACCCGCTCCGCCCTGGAGAACGCCGCCTCCATCGCCTCCCTCCTCCTGACGACCGAGACCCTGGTCGTCGAGAAGAAGGAAGAGGAAGAGCCGGCCGCCGCGGGCCACGGCCACGGCCACGCCCACTGAGGCGACCCGCCGGGCCGGACAGCGGCTTGAGTGAACCACCGGTGCCCGGCCCCCTTTCCCAGGGGGCCGGGCACCGGTGCGTGCGACGCGCCCTACGGCCGGAGCGCCGCCCCTCCTACGCGCCCTGCTCGGTCACCGCGGGCCGTACTTGCGGCCCGTGCGCGAGGTGACCCCGCCCAGCAGGCCCCGCGGCGTCAGCTTCACCAGACCCATCAGCGCCTTGTAGCGGGGGTCCGGGATCGACAGCGTACGGCCGCGGGCCAGATCGGCGAGGGCCGCGGCGACCAGCTTGTCCGCGTCCAGCCACATCCAGTTCGGGATGTTGTCCGTGCCCATCCCGGCCCGCTCGTGGAACTCGGTGCGCACGAAGCCCGGACACAGCGCCATCAGACGCACGCCGCTGCCGGCCAGGTCGCGCGCCGCGCCCTGGGTGAACTGCACGACCCACGCCTTCGACGCGCCGTAGGTGCCGCGCGGCACGAACGCCGCCACCGAGGCGACGTTCACCACCCCGCCCCGGCCGCGCTCGCGCATCGCCGCGGTCGCCGCCGACGTCAGCCGCAGCACCGCCTCGATGTGCACCTTGAGCATCCGCAGCTCGTCGTCCATCGGGACGTCCAGATAGCGGCCCTTGTTGCCGAACCCCGCGTTGTTGACCAGCAGGTCCACCGGGTTCCTGCGGTCGCCCAGCCGGGCCGCGACCGCCTCGACGCCCGCGTCCGTCGCCAGGTCGGCGGTCAGTACCTCCGCCTCGATGCCGTGCTTGTCGTGCAGCTCGGTCGCCTGCTCGGTCAGCCGCTTGGTGTCGCGCGCCACCAGGACGAGGTCGTGCCCGTCCGCCGCCAGCCGCCGCGCGAAGGCGGCGCCGATGCCCGCGGTCGATCCCGTAATCAGAGCCGTTGTCATGGCGAAAGGTTAGTGGCCCGGACCGCCCCGTCCCGATCTGCGCACAGGCTCTCCCGATCGGTGGAGGACGGGTGCGCACGCCGACGCGCACGGCGCGTCAGCCCGCGTACGCCTCCGCGTACTTGCGCGCCGCCGCCAGCGACTCCGGGTGCAGCGCCGGCCCCGCCGCCAGCAGCCGCGGCAGCAGCGAGCGCTCCGTCGTGCCGGCCCGGAACTCCATCGCCACCGTCACGTCGTGGTCCGGCCGGTGCACGATCTCGACCGGGTCGCCCGCGCGCACCTCACCCGGCTCCAGCACCCGCAGATACGCGCCCGGCGCACCGTTCAGCGTGAACCGCTTCACCCACCCCTTCTCACCCAGATGGCCCTGGAAGGTGCGGCACGGGATGCGCCCGCTGGTGACCTCCAGCACCACCGACGGGCCGATCCGCCAGCGCTCGCCGATCCGCGCCCCGCTGACGTCCAGGCCCGCCGTGGTGAGGTTCTCGCCGAACGACCCGTTCGGCAGCGTCCGGCCCAGCTCGCGCTCCCAGAAGTCCAGGTCCTCGCGCGCCATCGCGTACACGGCCTGGTCGTCGCCGCCGTGGTGGCGCGTGTCGCACACCGCGTCCCCGGCCAGCCCGCTCGCGCCGACCCCCTTGGGCCCCGGCGCCGACACCCGCACCGGCCCGTCCGCCGGCCGCTTGTCGATCCCGGTCACCCCCTGCGGATGGTCGGTGTACGGCACCGTCCGGGCCCGGCCGAGATTGACGGAGAGAAGCTGCATCATGCCCGCACGGTAGGCGAACGGGGGCCAAAGTGTCGAAGCGATATCAAGTGACCCGACCAAGGGAGGCTTATGCTCGAAGGGTGATCGAGGCTCGACATCTCCGCGTGCTGCGCGCCGTGGCCACCAGCGGCTCCTTCTCGGCGGCGGCCCGCGATCTGGGCTGCACCCAGCCCGCCGTCAGCCAGCAGATGAAGGCCCTGGAGAGCTCCGTCGGCACCCCGCTGCTGGTGCGCGCCGGCCGCGAGATGCGGCTCACCCAGGCCGGCCAGGCGCTCGTCCGGCACGCCAACGGCATCCTCGCCGGGCTCACCGCCGCCGAGGAGGAGGTCGCCGCCATCGCGGGCCTGCGCGCCGGACGGGTCCGGCTGGTCTCCTTCCCCAGCGGCAGCTCCACCCTCGTGCCCACCGCGCTCGCCGCGCTGCGCGCCGCGCACCCCGGCACCCGGGTCTCCCTGGAGGAGGCCGAACCGCCCCGCTCCGTCGAACTGCTGCGCGAGGGCGACTGCGACGTGGCCCTCGCCTTCCGCTACGAGGGCGCGGCGGGCACCGACGCCATGGGCCGGGACACGGGAGCCGCGGAGGAGTGGGCGGACCTGGTGGTGCGCCCGCTGCTGACCGACCGGCTCGTCGCGCTCGTGCCCGAACGGCACCGGCTGGCCCGGGCCGGCTCCGGCCCGGTCGACATCGCGGAACTCGCGGCCGAGCCGTGGATCGCCGGCTGCCCGCGCTGCCGCGGCCAGCTGGTGGAGGTGTGCGCCGGCGCGGGCTTCACGCCCCGCATCGACTTCGCCACCGACGACTACCCGGCGGTGGCCGGACTGGTGGGCGCCGGCCTCGGCGTCGCCGTCCTGCCCGAGCTCGCGATCGAGTCCGTACGGCCCCGGGGCGTGCGCGCCGTGCCCCTGGAACCCGCGGTGCGCCGCGAGATCGTCGCCCTCACCCTCCCCGACCTGTCCCAGGTCCCGGCGGTGGCCGCGACGCTGGACGAACTGGTGCGGGCCGGGGCGCGCTGAGGGCGGGGCGTGGTCGGGCGGGGCCGCCGTACGGACCGCCGCCGGGACCGCCGCGGCACAACTGGGGCACGCCTGCGCGTGCCCTTGGTGGCCGTGATCGGAGAAGAAACGTTCCTTCAGGTGTTCGAAGCGGTGTCGCCGCCCGGCGACGAGGCCGTCACCAGGCGGTTCCTCGCCCGCCCCATCAGCTCCTCGCGCTCGTCCTCGGTGAGGCCGCCCCACACTCCGTACGGTTCGCGCACCGCCAAGGCGTGCGCCGCGCACTCCGCCCGGACCGGGCACCTCATGCAGACCTCCTTGGCCGAGTTCTCGCGGGCGCTTCGGGCCGCGCCGCGCTCACCCTCCGGATGGAAGAAGAGCGAGCTGTCCACCCCGCGGCAGGCAGCCAGCAGCTGCCAGTCCCACAGGTCCGCATTCGGTCCTGGAAGGCGGGAGAAATCTGCCATTGCGTGACCCCTTGTAACCGTTCGGTGCGGATACGGTGCCGACGACCGTACATCTCCGATCTAAGGAGATGAAAATATGACTCATTGCGAATCTAGCCCTAGACACCTGGAAACGGGAAGAAAAGGGGCTGAATGGGGCATACCTTGTGATGAAAAGTTGAGGGGATGACGTTGTGTCTGCCCTGTGTCCGCTCCCTCACGTAGAGTGCCGAAAACGGCGTACAGCCCCGTAACTCTTTCGAGTGACCGTCGTTGAGAGTGCGGAGGCGGTTGAAAACACAAGTGCTCGGGCAGGCGTCCGAGACGGTCGACCGCACAGGTGACGATTTCGTACCAGCCTGGAGGCTCAAGGTGACGCGCATCAGCTGCGGAGGGCGGCCATGACATCCGTCCTCGTCTGCGACGACTCCCCGCTTGCCCGAGAGGCGCTCCGCCGCGCGGTCGCGACCGTGCCCGGCGTCGAGCGCGTGACGACGGCGGCCAACGGCGAGGAAGTCCTCCGCCGCTGGGGCGCCGACCGCTCGGACCTCATTCTGATGGACGTGCGCATGCCCGGACTGGGCGGCGTCGAGACGGTCCGGCGGCTGCTCTCCGCCGACCCCGGGGCGCGCATCATCATGCTCACGGTCGCCGAGGACCTCGACGGCGTGGCGCTCGCCGTCGCCGCCGGCGCCCGCGGCTATCTGCACAAGGACGCCTCCCGCGCCGAGCTGCGCGCCACGGTGACCCAGGCCCTCGCCGACCCCACCTGGCGGCTCGCCCCGCGCCGGCTGCGGTCCGCCGAGATGGGCGCCGCGCCGACGCTGACCGCGCGGGAGATCCAGGTGCTGGAGGGCATGAGCCACGGCCGCTCCAACGCGGAGATCGGCCGTGAGCTGTTCCTCTCCGAGGACACCGTCAAGACGCACGCCCGCCGGCTGTTCAAGAAGCTCGGCGCCTCCGACCGCGCGCACGCGGTGGCGCTCGGCTTCCGCTGGGGCCTGGTCCGCTAGGCCGGTCCCACCGGGCCCGGCCGACCCGGCCGGGGTGGTACGTGAGCAGGGGGCCGCCGACGCCGCCGCCGACGCCGGACGCCGCAACGCGACGACGCGCCGCGGGGGCGCGTGGTGCGGCGACGGTGCC
>NZ_BAABKC010000080.1:0-12792 GCF_039543625.1 Streptomyces similanensis
ATGACAATGCCCTGGCGGAGAACCTGTGGATGCTGGTCAAGACCGAGTGCATCCGCGGCCGCGTCTTCGTCACCAGGGCCGAGGCGAACCTCGCGCTCTTCGAGTACATCGACGGCTTCTACAACCCCCGCCGCATCCAGAAACGGCTCGGCTACCTCAGCCCCATCGAGTTCGAGGAGAAGCACTACGCCAGCCAGGCAGCGACCGAACCAGTGAACCTGAAACCACGTCAACCCGCCCTGACCGGCTAGTCACCCACTCCCGCACAACGGGGGAACCTCAATGGCGACGTGGGTGATGTTCTTGCGCCAGGTCAGCGGTGTGGTCTCGAGGACGGGTCCGGGCTGTGCCCTTCACCTTCCAGGCGAAGGCCCCGCACTCCGGGCAGGCGCGAGCCGCTTCCTCCGCCGTGGCCAGATGCACCCGGCGGGTGCCGTCCTCAAGCCGCTCGACCCGCACGACGGACACCCCGTCGAGGCCGAGCAGCAACGTCGCTTCGTTGGGCAAGCCCGTGGCTCCTGCTTAATCTCTGCGTAGAGAACAGAAATGATCACGCGTTCGACAGTGGGGCAGCAGCGGCCGGATCTGTCGTTGCGGTGGATGGGCTCTGGCTTCCGGGCCGCTGGCGCTTCGCAGGGCAGTGTGCTGAGGCGTGTTGACGTGGGCCCGGATCGGGTGATCTGGTCATGCGGCCGCGTCGACCAGGGCTTGGAGCAGGCGCTGGGGGTCTTCGGCGATGCGGTTGCAGACGTAGAGCCACCATTCCGTGCCGAAGACGATGTACTCCCGGGTGGGGTGGCCGCGCTCGGCCATGGCCTGGAGGCGGTCGGGCCCGAGGCCGAGGAGGGTCTCGAACTCCCAAGGATCGGAATCGTGACCCTTCCCTCCGAGGTGCTGGTCAACGCGGTTGATCAGTTCCCAGTCGTGGGTGGCGAAGGAGCACAGATGGCCCGAGTCGGCCAACTGTTGTGCGTACGCAAGATAGGCGGCGGTCAGGGTCGGGGCCTCGCGCCGGTGGGCGATGGCCTCAGGTTCGAGGAAGGCGCCCTTGACCAGGCGGATGCGGCCGGGACGGGAAAGCAGCTCCGGCAGGTCGTCTGCGGTTCGATACAGGCGTGCCTGGACAGTGATGCCCACATGATCGAACCGCTCACACAGCTTGCGGTGCAGGGCAAGCACCTCGTCGGTACGGTCGGAGCCTTCAGCCGAGATCACCATCTCCCGCCCGGTGTCGGCGGTGGCCTGGGCGATGCGGGAGGCGTTGGCAAGGGCAAGCTCTGCATCGACGGCCAGGCCGATGTGGGACAAGTCGAGGGAGATCGAGCACCCGGGTGGAAGTAGCCGGGCCGCAGAGAGGAACGTGTCGGTCTCTTCCGTGGCTCGCCGCGGGTCGCGGCAGCTCTCGCCCATGTACTCGACGTTCACGCGGTGGCCGACGGCCAGGACCTGCTGCGCCCGGTCCAGGGCGTCGGGCAGGGTTTCACCGGCCACGTACCGTTGCGCAACTTTGCGGGCCAGAGGGCCCAGGATCGGGTCATCTGGGACACGCCACTTCAGCTCCTCGTCGAGCGCGAGCCCACGCAGGACTTGGGCAGCCTGTGACGAGAGGGCGGCGTTGGTAGCGGGGATCTGCGTGGTCATGCGCTGTGCCTAGCTGTTCGCGGGATGGATGAACGCCTGCGAGCCTTCCAGGCCGGTGCTATCACGTGAGAGTGGCAGATACGACAGGTAAGCTGAAATTCCTGCCACTGCGGTAAGAAGGGATCAGGAACCTGTGCTTCACGGCGTCGCCGTCCTAGCCCTCCAGGGTGCCCACGCATTCGAGCTGGGCGTGTTCTGTGAGGTCTTCGGGATCGACCGCAGCGACGACGCGCTGCCCGTGTACGACTTCGCTCTTGTCTCGGCCACCGGCGACAGCGTGCCGACCCGCCACGGCTTCGAGGTGCGGGCCCAGCACGGCCTGGAGCGGCTGGCCTCGGCGGACCTCATCTGCGTCCCGGCCTACGACCTCAATGTGCGCCAGCCGGACAACCTGACCCAGGAACTGCGGGCTGCTGTGAAGCGTGGCACTCAGGTCCTGAGCATCTGCACCGGAGCCTTCCTCCTGGGCGAGGCCGGGCTGCTCGACGAGCGACGCTGTACCACACACTGGCGCTACACCGACGAACTCGCCCGCCGCCACCCGCGTGCCCGGGTCGAGTCGGACGTGCTCTACGTCGATGAGGACCCGGTCATCACCGGCGCCGGCACCGCCGCCGGCGTCGACACCTGCCTCCACCTCATCCGCAAGGAGCACGGCAGCGCCGTTGCCAACGCAATCGCCCGCCGCATGGTCACACCCCCACACCGTGACGGCGGCCAGCACCAGTACCGCCAACGCCCCCTCCCCCGGGAGGGGACCGGGTCCCTCGCCCCTGTCCTGGCCTGGGTGGAAGCCAACCTCGACCAGGACCTGACCGTAGACGCAATGGCCTACCGTGCCCACCTCTCCCCACGGACCTTCGCCCGACGCTTCCGGCAGGAAACCGGGACCACACCACTGCAATGGCTGACCGGACAGCGAGTCCTGCTCGCGCAGCACCACCTGGAGACCACAGACGACCCAGTAACCGCGATCGCCCACCGCACAGGCTTCGGCACCGTCGACAACCTCCGCCACCACTTCGCCCGACACCTCGGCACGACGCCCCAGGCATACCGGCGGGCGTTCAGAGCCCTGCCCACCAGCCGGCGATCCGCGCCCCTCACAGTTTCACAAGGGCCGCGCAGTACTGACTGATCGCTGTCCGGTCTTGAGAACAGAACCAGGTCGGCAAGCCCGTCACTCACCGTGACTGCACGTCAGTGGCCCAGACGCTGCGCACCGCTCAAGATCGAAGACCCCGTTTTCCACCACGCCCCCGTCGGGATTCGCCCCGAGCCCAGCGCAACAGGTGCTGGTCGCCTGGGTCAAAGGGGGGGCGTGGGTCAGGCGGTGCGCTGCGCGGACGGCGGTCGCCTCCAGCAGCCCAGCCTTCTCCGGGCGGGTGCTGGTCGCGGCCGCTGCCAGCCTCCACAGGACGAGGGCGGCGCCGTGGCGCAGCAGAGGCAGCAGGCCGGTGAGGAAGTCGTCCTCGAAGGGCTCGGCGCGGACGATGGACGTTGTCACCGCGTCGGTGAGCATGCTGCCCTGGTAGTCGCGCGGGTGCTGTCCTGGTTGCCGCAGGGAGACGGCACGGGCCCGCTCCAGCAGGGCGCTCGGTGCCCTCAGCCGCAGGGGCACGTGGTCCGCAGGTCTCCCCGCCAGCGCGGCGTGCTCATGGGGTGACCGGTTCGCGGGAGGACCAGAAGGGGTCGGTCACGTTGGGACGGGGCACGTCCTTGCCGTAGTAGCTGTGTCCGCGTGCCTGCGTCCCCGGTGCCTTGACCTCGGACGTACGGACACAGGCGGTCTGCACGTCGAGGAAGAACTGTCCTTGCCCGCCGACGACGAGGCCCGTACGCAGCAGACCGTCCTCGGTTTCGGCGTACACCTCGGGGAACTCCTTGTCGGACACGACCTTGGTGATTTTCAGGCCTGTCTTCTTCCAGTACCGCTCGATGACGCCGAGAAGTGCTCCGCGCCGCTCCGCGGACACCTTCGTCATGACGACCGCGCGGCGCGTCACGTCCCCGTACTCGTCCGAGCCGCCGCAACCGCCGTGGTCCGAGGCGTCGTGCGTCCATTCGAGCGGGGGCCGGACAGCGCCGAAGGTCCGGTACACCAGAGCGTCGGCCTTCTCGGCTGCCTCCTGCATGTCCATCTTCGAGTTTCCCTTCACACCCCCATCGCTTCCACCGCAGCCGGTTACGGCCGCGATGCCCAGGGTGATAGTGGCCAGGTGAGCCGCGAGCTTTTTCATCGGGGGACTTCCGTGGTGACGTTGTCTGACCTGCCGGCGACGATCTTGGCGATGTTGTTCGCCGCGGAGGGGTTTCTGTCGGGATCGAAATACCCGGAGTGGGCCGGCGTTGGTCCCTCGCCCGAGAGATAGAGCGGCAGCGGCCCGTCCCCGGATTCTATGCGGACAGCACCGAACTCCTTGCTGGCCGGATCTCGGCCGAACCAGCGCTGGTCGTCCATATAGGTGTCCACAGCCGGGCCCAGGAGACCGTGCGCGCCGGGTAGCCAGGTAACCGGATCGTTCCCGGCCGAAGCGGAGAACACGTGGCCCTTGCCGACGTTCAACTCGTCGGCCCGCTGAGCCCCTGTTCCTGGACTGCCCAGCAGGACGATGTCGTCGGCGCCGGGTATGCCGCCGTGCTGACGTGCCGCCGTGCCGACCAGGAGGGAGCCGTAGGAATGACCGATTGCGGTGATATGCGGGTCCTTGTGCTCATTGGTCGCCTCTACGCCTTCCATAAAGTTGCGGTAATCCGGTGCCCCCTTTTCCGCATTGCCGCTTGACGCCACTTCTGCAAGCCCTGGCGCGTCATAACCCAGCCAGACTATGGAGGCAGTCGACTGGTCGTATTTCCGCGCGCCCTTGACGGTCTGGAAGGCCCTGCGGACCGTGTCGTCCGCGAAATCCGCGTCCAGTGCGGTGCCGAGACCGGGGACGTACGTAGAAACGTTCTTGGCGGTGTCGGGGTTTCCGTAGCTGACGATTGCCCGCCCGTTCCCCTCGTCCCCGATGCCCAGAAGAAACATGGGTGGGTTGCTGCCCGCGTCGAGCTTGGCCTGAATCCCCTTCATGCCCTCGAGCTGGGCCTTGGACACATCGTCGTGCCGTCCTCCGAGCTGCGCGATGAGCAGCTTCAGGTTCTCTCGGTTGGCGTCGTCGCGGGTCGTAGCCGGGATGCCGTCGAGGCCGCCGATCAGTCCGGGGAAAGCCGACAGGTATTCGTCGCGCTCGTCTGCCGACAGGTGGTCCCACCAGTCTTTGCGCTCCGCCGGTGTCTTGTCCAGCGGCACCCTGTCCGCGAGGTAGGGCAGTGCCGAGGAGCTGACCGAGTCGGTGTCGGACGCGACGTCCGCCCACGTCTTGGCGTCCACGGTCAGACCCGCAGCGGCCTTCAACTTGGCCAGGGCTGCGGAGTACCGGTCATCGGCGCTCCGGGCACGCAGCACAGCGAGGGAGATGCTGTTGGCTATCTCCCGCGCTTTTGCGTAGTGCGGGTTCGGGACTTCTACCTTCCCGCCGACATCGCCCAGGCCAGGCTGGTACAACCGGTTCGTTCCCGAGGACGGAGCCGCGCTCCCGGGTGTGAAGGTTCCGTCCTCGCCGTAGACCGTGCCGCCTGGATATTCCTGACCGGTCTGCTCGTTCTTGCCGCCGGCCGGGTAGGTGACAGCCCCGTTAACGTCGACCGTGTGACCGAGCGCCGCGGCGTCGTCCAGCGCTTCGGTCAAGGCCCTGCGCTGGGTGGTCAGCTCGGCTGCCAGACCGTCAAGCGTGCCACGAATGAGACCGCACTCGGCTTGGATGTAATGGTAGTTGTCGCCCAGCCGCCTGAGGCGCTTGACCGCGGCCTGCGCGGCTTCACTCTCCTGGGTTTTGCGGAGCGGGCCGCTTATCTCGCCCTCGATCCGTTCACGACCGGAGTCCGCGTGCCGGGAGGCGGCGCCCCACCCGTCGCCCGCGTGGCTGAGCGTCTCCAGCTTGAGGTCCCTGAGCTGCTGCCAGGTCAGCATCGACGCCACGATCAGCCCTTCCCTGAACCGGATACATGCACGGAGTCGGCCTTCGCGCCCACCGCCTGGTCCGCTTCACCCATGTCCACGACCACCTGCCGCAGTTCGGGCTCCAGAGCGCCGCACTCATCCCGAACTGCACCCAGTCGCTTCTCCCACGAGGCGAGAACGGCCTTGAGCGCCGTCAGACTGGCCAGGCCTCCAAGCGAGCCGGCCACACCGCCATGAGAGAGGGCCAAGTCCGCTTTGGACTTCGCCGTGCTGGTGTCCAGATCGTCGGCCACGGCTGCGGCCCGCGTCCAGGGACCGTGCGTGTGCCGAATCCGCCCGGTACCGTTCCCCCCGGTGGAACCACCCGCGTCGCCCGGGATCTGATTGAGCTGCATGCGTGTTCCATGCCGCTCGGCGGCCGCCGCCTTGAGTTCCTCCCATTCCTCCCACGCCACACGTGCCCCCCTTGTCGGTTCTGATGCCCGACAGATATTAGGCGCCCGTGGTGCCGCTCCCATCCGTGAACCAGCCCGGCCGCCCTGAGTACGCATACTCAGGACACGGGGAGCGCGGGGACCGAGAGTGCTGACCGACCGGGGCCAGCACATCATCCGGGACGGCGTCGGCCTCGGGGAAGGTCTGGAGTGACAGTTCCCCGCATCGCGGCGGTCTGCCGCTGCACCACCTCTGCGATGGCCGGGTCCACCAGGGACGGCCGGGCGGTCTGACGGTGCGCCTCGATCGCGCGGCGGTAGCCCTCCGGCGACGTTCGACGCTCCACCGGCACGGCGGGCAAGGCCGGCACTGGGGCCGGGGCGGCGGCCGCCGTGGAGGGGCCAGCCTCCACGGGCGCGGGTGCCAGGACAGGGCGTGGGGCAGGTCGAGTGCGGGCCTTGACCCAAGGCCGGGTAGTTAGCGTTTCCGCAGGTTAGGCATGGGGCGTTGCTGCTCATGCGGTTGCCGCGTAGAGGCCGTGACCGATCTTGTGGATGAGTCCGTCGTCGGCCCATCGGGAGAGCTGGCTGTACCTGGTGTGCAGGGTGATGTCTGCGAAGTGTGCGGCGATCTCGCGAGGGCGCCAGAGGCGAGCGGGGTTCTCCTGGAGGAGTGCAAGGACCCGGTGCCTGCGGCGCCGGGCGGGAAGGACGTACGGGTCGTCACGGGAGCGGGTGGGGAGGGCCAGCTGCGTGTCCGGAGGTTCATGGACGGAGATGTCGAGGCTGATGACGGCAAGGGTGGCGTCGGGCCGTCCGTCGTTGTGAAGTCCGCTGTAACGGGATATTGGTGATGTGACCTTGCGGGTGCTCACTCGCTGCCGCCGGGCCGGGAGCAGGCCGGCGAGTAATTTCTGTCCGATGCGGCCGGCCGCGCCGTAATTCGCTGTGCCGATGCCAGCTGCCTGGATGACCTGGTCGCGGGCGGTCTGGAAGGCGATGGTGAAGCCACAGCGGTCCGGGTCGGTGCCTGGCACGGACTCGGCGCCATCGGCCGTGACCGCCCGCAGTGAGCGCGCTCGTTGTGCGGCGATCGATGCCGGCGGTGAGGCGCTGAGGGCGGTGCTGGAGGGCCGGCCACATCCCTGGCCGCGTTTTCGTTGCCCGGAGTGCGGCGGGACCTGGTACAGGCAGTGACACGCCGTTCGGGAAGAGGAAGCGCTCCGATGCGCTGTACTGCTCGCCGCGCTGTCGTACGCGGGCGTGGCGGCGGCGTCGTTCGCGTTCGGAAGGCGTCACGCCGTGACGGCTGTGTGCGACGGGAATGGCCGGAGGGGCGGCGCCCCTGGGGTGGGGTGCCGCCCCTCCGGTGGTTGTGCGGGGGTTGGTCAGGGGCGGGTCGCCGCCGGACAGGAGTTCCAGGGCCTCCTTGCGGATCTCTCCGGCGATCGTCTGGGAGACGTCGACCCTGGTCATTCTGGGTGAGCGGGACGGCCTCCGGGTTGATGTCCTCGGCCCGAGTGCCGGCGCGGTGGGCGATGAGCAGCATGTGGGCGACGCGGCGGGCCTTGCGCTGACGCGGGGCCAGGTCGCTGTAGCCCTCGGCCGCCTCCGCGTCGGCGAACAGGTTGGTGGCCTCCTTGTAGGTTCAGGACGCCTGATGGCCCCGCTGAAGGCGGGGTATTCGGTGGGCGCGAGTTCCTGAGCCGGCTTCACTGAGGCCGTCGGGTTGACCCTTCACTCAGGGCAGCCGCTGTCCCATCTTCGCTGACTGGCGGTTATGCCCTTTCGTGTCCCACCAACTCCTCAAGATGGGCGTGGACGAGGTGCGCGAGCTGCTGCAGTCGGTCAGATGCCGGGGCGGGGGAGGTGAGTACGTCCAGCCAGGACTTGTCGTTCCAGGGCAGGGCGACTTCCCAGCGCTCGGCAGGGTGGCCGTGACGGCTTACCCTCAGCCGGTACGTCAGTGTCGCGGTCCGGTCGGGGTGGAGTTCGACCGACACCTTGTCGACGTCGAAGCGGAGCCCGTCGGCGGTGATGTGCGAGCGACTCAGAGTTTGCTCGGCCGGTGTCGGTTCTTCCACGGGGACAGGCCGTCCTTTCCTCGCCGGAGCGCGGGTCCGGGCTGGGCGATCAGCAGGCAGCGGCGCCGGAGAAGGCCGGCTGATCGACGTTGTACGCCGTCAGGAGGTCGTTCTTGCCGCCCGGGGTACCGATGATGGTGCGGAATTTTTCCACCCGCGGGCACTTCCTGAGGTAGGTGGAATATCCACCGCGGCCGTTCGGGTCCCCGGACCAGATGGCAGCACCGATCTTCCGGTCCATGGTGCTGTTCCAGCCGTGCCGCAGCTTAATGTGCTTCCAGCCCCAGGTACTTGTAGCACAGCGGAGAGTGTAGAACTTGGGGCCCCAGTGGTACTTCTTGAGGATGTAGTTGCGGTTGTGGCTCCTGCATCGAGCATCGAAGCTGTCCCCCGCTGCTGCAACGGCCTCCCGGAATGCGGACAGCGTGGAGGACGCTGCCGACGCCACGCCGGCGGCGGGAGCCAGCAGGGCCGATAAGGCTATAGCCGCAGACAGCGCGGCCCGGGCGGGCATGTTGAAATGCATGTAATTCCCCTGTTCTTTCCCCATGGTCAATGGGGAGTTGGCGTGTCGCGCCTCATCGACCGTTTCATCACCGACCGAGCACCGTCAACCGAATTGTCGAGTCGTGGAAACGAGCCAGCCGACCAGGAACTGAAATGCACCTGTCGGGATATGGAATGCGGTATCTCGTCTGCGGATATCTGGCGGCGAACCGATGTCGTCGCGTACTCGTTTCAGGAGAGGGCGGTCGGCTTGCGGGGCGGCGGGACGGCGTGCAGCAGCTCCCACAGCGGGCGTGAGCCGGACGCCCACGCTGCGAGGGTGTGCCGGTCGACGACGTGGAGGCGCTGCTGTCGGGCAAAGGTGACGGCGGGTGCGGTGACGCGTCCGTTGGTGATGATGACCGCGATGTCGGCGCCGTGGACCTGGCGGACGGTGCCGTTGAGGACCTGGAGGTCGGGTGTGCCCACTGCGGAGCCGGCCAGGCCGTTGCGGCGGTGTTTGCGCTGGATCACCCAGCGCCGCCCGTAGGGGTCGGTGGCTTTCACGTCGGCGCCCCCGGGCGCTGCAGCGGGCGGTTGACCTTCCACAGCAACTGCGGCCTGAACAACTGGACGAGTCCCATCACGATGAGCACGCACAGCAACACGACGACCATCTGCTCCCCCTTGTCGGAACTGAGTCGAGGCTCGCATCCCGGGCGGCTTGAGGCTGGACCCACGCGCTCGCCGCGCGCGGGAGGACGTCCGGCCCGGTCATGGCCGCTCCGTCCGCCGGCGTCGATGGGCCCGGTTGGCGATCAGCAGGCCGCAGAAGACGGCCACGATGACCGCCGGGAAGACGGCTTTGCCCGGGTGGCCCTCCGCCACCCGCCACACGAGCAGGGCCAGGTTCAGGCACAGCACCACCCAGCCCGTCGAGGACACCCAACGAGCACCCGGACGCGTCCAGTTCGGCATGTCATACGCTCCGCGTGATGGACTCACGAAGACACTTCCCGCCCAACCCTGTGCCCCGGCGCGGCTCGAACAAGCAGGGCGGTGGTGACTGGCACGCCCGTCGGGTGCCGAAGCCGTGATCAAGAAGTGATTGACAGCGGCAACGGGCGCAGCGGACAGTGCTTGCTCGGACGACCGGGGTGGGGAAGTGGAACAGCAGCAGTATGCGGAGCAGTGCTCGGAGCTTTTCGCGGTGGGCGGCTACGCCTCGGTGAGGAAAGCGGCTCGGGCAGGGATCGAAGAGTGCGGGCCGGACCCGGTTCTCCTGCGCTGGCTCGGCCAGGCGCACGCCGCGGAGGACGAGGACGACCACGACTGCGAAGCCGAAGCCGCCTACCGTCAGGGCCTCGCCCTTGCGGCGGATGATCTCGGGCTCCTGGTGTCGTACTGGGAGCTCTGCCTGCGCTCGGACTCCTTCGACCACCCGCACCGGGCGAAGCGCGCCGTGACCTTGCAACAGAGGATCGAGGAGCTGGCTCCACCCGGGTCACCCGAGGGCCGACGCGTCGATGACGCTGTCGGCTGGGCCGGACGGGGTTACTGGGACGACGTGACGGCCGGCGCTGTCCGGGGACAGGTCGAGCAGGAGGTCCTCGCCGAGCAGAGCGTGCTCGTCACCGACGCGTTGCGGCGAGCCGCTCGCGACGGCGTCCGCCCGGACACCGGGGAAGACCTCCACGCCGCCGAACTGGCTGCGGCGGTCGAGCTGTTGCAGGGGCCTCACAACGCGCCCCTACGTCTGCTCCTCGCCCACCGCGTCGGCGCGTACGTTGTGACGTTCCTCGCGTCGTTCACCCTGAACAAGGCGCTGGTGTGGGGCGGGGTCGTGCGCTTCAGCCTGTGGGGCTGGCTGTTGTGGATTCCCCTGCTCGCCGCCGAAACCAAGCTCCGGCAGGCTAGAAAGCTAGGACAGCAGCGCGTCATCGAGCGTATCCAGGCGCGCCATGGGGAGGCGCGGGACCGGACCCCTTCCGCAGGCTGACGGAAGATTCGAGAAGTGGGCACTGACGGGCGAGCAGAGCAGGGCCGTCGCGCCGTTTCGGCCGCTGCCGTCGACCTCCGAGTGCCCTGTGGGACCATCTCTGTTACGGTTCCGCAAAGACGCCAAATGCACGCCGCGCCGTGGTTCCTCCCCGGCGAGCTGCTGCCGGTCTTGGGCCTCCCGTTTCCAGACCACCCAGTCGAAGTCCTCCCAGAGCTTCGCCTGCTTCACGTTGGCTTTATCGACGACTCCCGGGTTCTGGCACAGAACTTGGGGAGCGATCGCGGAGTGTTACCGCGATGTTCGATTGCGAGGAGGCTGGCTCGTGTGAGACGGCGTACGCCTTGCCGTCCGACAGCCGGAAGTGACGCCCTCTCAGGTATCTGCCGACCGCTGCTGTGGTCGGCTGCGAACGGTGATGGTGCTGGTCATGCAGACCGATGCACCGTTCTGGGAGTCGCTGGTTTTCGACGGGATTGACGATGTGGATGTAGAGACGGTGACGGCCGCGTTCGGCACGGTCGAGGTGGTCGCGATAGGCCGTGCGGCCGGGGCTGCATGTCCGGACTGCGGCTGCTTCTCGGACCGAGTCCACGACCGGTATCAGCGCAGACTGAAGGACCTTCCGCTCGCTGAAAAGGGGGGCCTCGCTCACGCGAGGCCCCAGTATGGGATCAGACGGTGAGGACGAGCTTGCCCTGGAGGTGACCGCCATCGAGAAGCCGGTGCGCGTCGGCGACGCCCTCGAACGGGAACGTCTCCTGCACGTGGACCCGGAGCCTGCCCTGTTGGACGAGATCGACGAGACCTCGCAGGCCGACGGGATCGGGGTCGACCGCGATGCCGCTGAAGCGCATGCCGGCCGCCTCGAACTTGGCGATGAGCACCGAATCCTCTTCGGCGACCGCCGTCACCAGGTGACCCCCTGGGCGCAGCACGTCGAGCGACCGTTCGACGGTGTCGCCGCCGATCGTGTCGAGCACGATGTCGACATCGCGGACCGCCTCAGTGAAGTCGACCGCCGTGTAGTCGATCACCTCGTCGGCGCCAAACCCCTCGACGAACGTCCTCTTGCTCCCGCTGGCGGTCGCGATCACGTGCGCGCCGAACGCTTTCGCGATCTGAATCGCGACGTGGCCGACCCCGCCACCACCGCCGTGGACCAGGACGCGGTCACCCTCGCTCACGCCGCCGAGGTCGACGAGGCCCTGCCACGCTGTCAGTCCGACGACCGGCAGCGCCGACGCCTCGACGTGCGTGAGCGACGCCGGCTTGCGTGCCAGGTGGAACGCCGGCGCCGACACGACCTCGGCGTACGCGCTCGCCGCCCGCGGGAACAGCGGCATCCCGAACACCTCGTCGCCGGGCCTGAACCGCCACGTCTGCGGCGCCTCCTCGATCACGCCGCTGATGTCCCAGCCGAGGATGAACGGCGGCTGGCCGATCAGCGGGAACTCGCCGGCGCGCAGGCGCGCGTCCAGCGGGTTCAGCCCGATCGCCTTGACGCGGACAACGACTTCGCCCGGCAGGGGCTGGGGCTCGGGCACGTCCACGATGGTGAGCACCTCGGGACCGCCGAGCGTGTGCTGGGTGATGGCTCGCATGACTCTCCTGGCTTTGGAAGGGGAGAGAACCGAGGCTACGTTTCCGATAGGAACCAGCAGGTGCCCTTTGACGCAGGTACTTTTGGCGCCATGAGCGGTTTCGGTCCCGGTGATCTCTTTCTCTCCGACTGCCCGGCGCGTCTGGCGGTCGAGCTGATCGCCGACAAGTGGACGGTGGTCGTGCTCTACGGCCTCAGCAAGGGCCCGGTGCGGCATGGCGAGCTGATCGGGCTGATCGGCGGCATCTCCCGCAAGATGCTCACCCAGACGCTCCGACGGCTCGAGGCGCACGGACTCATCCGCCGCCACGCCTACGCCGAGGTACCACCCCGCGTCGACTACGAGCTCACCCCGCTCGGGGCGACGCTGATCGATCCGATCCACATGCTGACCGAGTGGGCGAGGGCGAACGGCGACGCAGTGCTCGATGCGCTCGACGCCGACCCCGAGCCGGTCGCCCAAAGCGACTGAGCCCCCCGTTATGTTTTCCGCGGTTCCGCAATGGGGCCGCTGGCCTCCGGGCCCGGCATGACTGTTGCCC
>NZ_BAABKC010000081.1:0-30469 GCF_039543625.1 Streptomyces similanensis
GGTCGCGGCCGCCGCGGTGAGCGCCGCGGCGCCCGCGGTGGCCGCCGAGCGGGCGGGGCGGGCGGGGCCGGCGGGCCGCTCGGCCAGGCGTTCGGGCTGCTCGCTGGGCAGGTTCCCGTCGAGGCCGAGGGCAAGCACCTCGGCCAGGTGCAGGGCCCGGCGGCCGGTGCCGCCCTGTTCGATCTGGGTACGGCAGCTGAAGCCGTCGGCGAGCACGAGCGCGTCGGGGGCGGCGCCCCGTACCGCGGGCAGGACGCCCTGCTCGGCGACGGCCATGGACACCTCGTGGTGGCCGCGTTCGAAGCCGAAGTTGCCGGCCAGGCCGCAGCAGCCCTCGTCCAGCACCTCGGCGTCCAGATGGGCGCGGCGCATGAGTTCGCGGTCCGCGTCGAACTTCATGATCGCGTGCTGGTGGCAGTGGGTCTGCACGGTCGCCCGCCGGGTGACCGCGGGCGGCCGCCAGCCGTCGGGCGCGTGGTGCACCAGCTGTTCGGCGAAGGTGCGCACCTGCCCGGCCAGCCGCCGCACGTCCAGGTCCCCGGAGAGCAGCTCGCCGGCGTCGGAGCGGAACACGGCCGTGCAGGAGGGTTCCAGGCCGATGACCGGGGTGCCCGCCTCCATATAGGGCCGCAGCACGCCGAGGGTGCGCCGCAGCACCTTCTTCGCGGTGTCGAGCTGCCCGGTGGAGATCCAGGTCAGCCCGCAGCACACCGGCTCGGTGGGGACGGCGACCCGGAAGCCGGCGTCCTCCAGGACCCGTACGGCCGCCTTCGCGATGGACGGGTGGAAGTAGGTGCTGAACGTGTCGGGCCACAGCAGCACGGTGCGCGGGTCGGCCGGGTCTGGCACGGCCGACTCCCCGCCGCGCGCCCGCCACCACTGGAGGAAGGACTCCTCGGCGAAGACGGGCGCCTCACGCTCGGCCGCCACGCCCGCCAGCCGCTTGCCGACGCCGCCCAGCACCGGCGCCCTGAGCAGGGTGTTGACCAGCGCGGGGGCGAGGCGGGACAGCCGCGCCCACAGCGGCAGCCAGCCCAGCGCGTAGTGGGCGGCGGGGCGCAGCCGGCCCTCGTAGTGGTGGGAGAGGAACTCGGCCTTGTAGGTGGCCATGTCGACGTCGACCGGGCAGTCCGACTTGCAGCCCTTGCAGGCCAGGCAGAGATCGAGGGCGTCCTTGACCTCGGTGGAGCGCCAGCCGTCGGTGATCGTGGAGTCCGCGTGCCCGTCGAGCATCTCGAACAGCAGCCGGGCCCGGCCGCGGGTGGAGTGCTCCTCCTCCTTGGTGGCGCGGTAGGAGGGGCACATCACGCCGCCCTCGTGGCTGCGGCAGTTGCCGATGCCGACGCAGCGCATCACCGCGCGGGTGAAGGAGTGGTCGTCCTGCGGATACCCGAACCGCGTCGTGAGCGGCGTCGGGTGCCAGTCGGCGCCGAGGCGGAGCTGACCGTCGAGCGGGTTGGGGTCGACGACCTTGCCGGGGTTCATCCGGCCGTCCGGGTCGAACAGCCGCTTCAGCTCGCCGAACGCGGTCACCAGCCGCGGCCCGAACATCCGTACCAGCAGCTCGCCGCGGGACTGGCCGTCGCCGTGCTCGCCGGAGAGCGAACCGCCGTAGGAGGTGACGAGGTCGGCGGCGCGCTCCATGAAACGCCGGAAGCGCTCGACGCCCTCGGCCGTCCTCAGTTCGAAGGGGATGCGGGTGTGGATACAGCCCTGCCCGAAGTGCCCGTACAGGGACGGGTGGTCGTAGTCGAACTCCTCGAACAGCTTCTTCAGGTCGCGCAGGTAGTCGCCGAGGTGTTCGGGCGGGACGGCGGAGTCCTCCCAGCCCTCCCAGGTCTCGCGGTCGTCCGGCGGGCGCGCGGTGACGCCGAGTCCCGCCTCGCGGGCCTTGAGCATCCGCTGCTCGCGTTCGGGGTCGTCGGAGAAGGCCACGTCGGGGTCCTTCTCCTCGCGGCCGATCGCGTGCAGCAGGGCGTGCGCCTGCGCGTCCACGTCCTCCTGGCTGTCGCCGCTGTACTGCACCATCAGCCAGCTGTCGCCCTCGGGCAGCACGGCGAGGGACTCCAGGTAGGCGCCCTCCTCACGCATCAGCTGCGCCATCCGGCCGTCCAGCGCCTCCAGTTGGGTGGGGTTGCAGTGCTCCAGCAGACGGGACACGTCGTCGCCGGCGGCGCAGATGTCGGGGTAGCCGAGCACCAGGATGGACTGGTGCTTCGGCACCGGCACCAGGTCGAGTTCGGCGCGCAGCACGGTCACCAGGGTGCCTTCGCTGCCGACCAGGGCGCGGGCGACGTCGAAGCCGTTCTCGGGGAGCAGGGAGTCGAGGTTGTAGCCGGAGACCCGGCGCGGGATCTTCGGGTAGCCGCGGCGGATGTCGGCGAGGTACTCGGTGGCGATGCGTTCCAGGCCGGCGTAGATCTCGGCCCTGCGGCCGCCCTCGGCGGCGATCCTCGCCCGCTCCGCCTCGGAGGTGGGGCCCACCCACATGCGCAGCCCGTCGTAGGTGAGGATCTCCAGCCGCCGTACGTTGTCGACGGTCTTGCCGTAGGCCTGCGCGGAGGCGCCGCAGGAGTTGTTGCCGATCATCCCGCCGAGCGCGCAGTGGCTGTGGGTGGACGGCTTCGGCCCGAACTGGAGCCGGTGGCCCGCCAGCCGCCTGTTCAGCTGGTCCAGGACGATGCCGGGTTCGACCACGCAGGTGCGGGCGTCGGGGTCCACGGCGACCAGGGCGTCGCAGTACTTGGTCCAGTCGATCACCACGGCGGTGTTCGTGGACTGGCCGGCCAGGCTGGTGCCGCCGCCGCGGGAGAGGACCGGGGCGCCGAACCGGGCGCACACCTCGATGGCCTGCGCGCCCGCCTCCACGCTGCGCGGGACCACCACGCCGAGCGGCACCTGACGGTAGTTGGAGCCGTCCGTGACGTAGGCGCCCCGGCTCCCGGCGTCGAACCGGACCTCGGCGTCCACACTCGCGCGCAGCTCCGCCTCCAGGGCGGCCACGTCCACCGCGGGGGCGTCGACGGAACGTGTGCGACTCATCAGGGGCGACCGCCTTCCAGGACCGTGCCGGGCGTGAGCCGTACGGTCCGGTGGGAGCCGGCCGCACGGAGGCGACGGGCCGGGCCGCCGCCGCGCCCCGGGTACCCGCCCTTGCAGTGTGCAAGGGTGCGTATCGCCGCGCGCGGTGGGGCGGGCCGTCACGCCGCCGCCCGGGCGCGAGGCGCACCGCGACCGCGGACACCGCCCCGACTCACGCCGTACGGGCGGACGACAGCCCGTACCCCGCCCCGCCTACGACGCGCCGCCCGGCCCCACGTCCTGGCCGGTTGCCCCACCGGCGCCTCGACCCCCGGCCCCAGGACGGTCACGCGCGCCACCGCCCGCAGCGTCCGGCGCGCCCTGGCCTGCGCGCCCTGGCCTGCGCGCCGGCCAGGGCGCCGTCGCCCGCAGCGGCAGGCGACGCTCGGCTCGTCCCGGCGCGGACGCCGGGCGGAAGGAACCGCGGCCGACGCGCACCGCGCTGCCGCGCGCCCTCGCTCGCGCCCGCGCCCGCGCCCGGAAGCGGCTCCCCGGGTGCGGACCCGCCTTCGCCCGGGCGGGGTGGGTTGGCCTGGTCGGGTGATGGCGGGGGGCGTGGCATGGCTCAGCCGTGCGGGGCCGACGTGGCGTGCAGGGCAGCGAGGTCCACGTGACCGACGACCTCCGTCACCGGGGGCCGTGCGTGGCGAGCACCCAGCAGGTCGCGCGGGCGCGGCTGACCCTGGTCGGCGACGGCGAGCACCGTATCGCCCGGGCGCCGGCCGGGGCCGGGACGGGGGCGGTGCCGCGGGAGGGCGCGGCCGGGCGCGCGGCCCCGCCCCGTCAGGGGGTGTCGTGGTGGCGGCGGATCCGGCTGGCCACGTCGTTCTGCTCGGTCTCCCACCAGGGCCGTACGCGGTCGGCGGGCGCAGGACCCCCTGACGGCCCCGCGGGGTCCGCGGGCTCGGCGGCGGGCGGGGCGACGCGGGCGAGTTCCGCGTCCAGGCGGCGGTCCAGGGCCGCGTTCTGGACCCGCTCGGCCCGCGCCCACTGCACCAGGATCGCCAGCAGGAACGGCAGGGCGACGAGTTCGGCGATGCTGAGCATGGCGCCGCCGCCGATCTGCTGGTCGTGGCGCACGTCCGGCGACCATGCGGGGGCGTGGTGCAGATACCAGGCGCCCGCGATGAGCGTGCCGTGCGTCATCACCACGACGCCGGGCACCGCGTCGACGATGCCGTCCAGGAACACCAGGGCGGCCCGCACCGGATGCGTGCACCAGGAGGGCAGCGCCTCCTCATGCGTGAGCACCGGTACGACGAACAGGCAGCCGGCCGCCAGCAGGTGCAGGTACATCAGCTCGTGCAGCCAGCCGACGCGCAGCGCGGTGGCGAAGTACGGCGTGAA
The DNA here is from genome assembly GCF_039543625.1 of Streptomyces similanensis. Taxonomy (NCBI): domain Bacteria; kingdom Bacillati; phylum Actinomycetota; class Actinomycetes; order Kitasatosporales; family Streptomycetaceae; genus Streptomyces; species Streptomyces similanensis. The sequence goes on from NZ_BAABKC010000081.1 coordinate 4,429, forward strand.
GTAGACCACCAGTTCGGTGGTGAGCACCAGGGCGGTACTGACCAGGGGGAAGGTCAGCGCGCGCACCGCCTTGCCGGAGACCGCCCGCCGCATCCGGGCCGCGGCGCCGGCCGGCAGCGCCTCGACGGCGAGCCGCAGCGGGTCGCCGAGCGCCAGGCCGAGCGGCGCGACGAGGTCGAGCAGGACGTTCTGCACCGCGGCCGGCCAGAACAGCACGTGGTCGTAGACGGCCAGCGCCGACATCGTCGCCACCACCAGCGCGCCGAGGCCGAGCACCGTGAAGGCGGCGAGCCGGGCCGGCGGCCAGGCCCCGCCCCGGCGGCGCACCCGCAGCACGCCCCAGCCGTACAGCCCGCCCAGGACGAGCACCAGCACGAGCGCCGGCACGTCGAGCTGCCAGGAGGACAGCAGCCGGGCCACGGTCGGCCGCGCCGGGCTCCCGGCCGGCAGATCGGTCGCCGCCAAGGCGATCACACGCATCGTTCTCCTTCGGCCCACCGCGGGACGAGTCGGGACAGGTCCCCTCCGGGACGGTAGCCCCTCGCGGCCCGACGTCCGGCGGCGGGGTGGGCCCGATCGCACCGAGGCCCGCTGCGCCGTGTGACGCGGCGCGGTCCGCCCCGAGGGGCGTGCCGGTCAGTCGCGGCCGCCGTCCGTGGTGATGCGGGTGACCGCCTCCAGGGTCAGCGCGCGGTCGTGCGGGTCGCCGGCCAGGGCGCGGTGCAGGGTCAGGCCCTCGATCAGGGCGTCGAGCTGGCGGGCCGTGTCCGGGTCGAAGTGCCGCTCCAGATGGGCGCGGCTGCGCCGCATCCATTCCTCGGTGAGTTCCCGGTAGGCGGGCCGCCGTGCGGCGAGGGTGTACAGCTCCTGGGTGAGCACCAGGTCGCGCCGGGCTCCCCCGGACAGCGCGTGGACGAGGTCGGCCACGGCCGCTCTGGCCTCCTCGGGGCCCGTGGCGGCGCCGAGGTGGGCGTCGAAGACCGCGACGACATGGCCGGTGAACCGCCCGAAGGCTTCCCGGAGCATCTGGTCGATGCCGTCGAAGTGATACGTCATCGAGCCCAGCGGCACTCCGGCGCGGGCGGCGACCTTGCGGTGCGAGACGGCCGCCAGTCCCTCCTCGGCGATCAGGTCGAGGGCGGCGTCGATGATCCGGTCGCGGCGGCGCGGATCGGTGTGTCCGGTGGCCATGGCGGGGTACGCGCCGCCTCAGAGGTCGCGGACCGGGCGGGCCGGGTTGCCCACGGCGACGACGTCGGCGGGGACGTCCTTGGTGACCACCGCGCCGGCGCCGATCACCGCGTTGTCCCCGATGGTCACACCCGGCAGCACGATGGCGCCGCCGCCGAGCCACACGTTGTTCCCGATGGTGATGGGGCGCGCGGCTTCGAGCTTGTCGCGGCGGGGCCCCGGCTCCAGCGGGTGGGTGGGGGTGAGCAGCTGCACGTTCGGGCCGATCTGGCAGTCCTCGCCGATCACGATGGCGGCGACGTCGAGCGCGGTGAGGTGGTAGTTGACGAAGGTGCGCGCACCGATGGTGATGTTGCTCCCGTAGTCCACGTACAGCGGCGGGCGCACGTGCGCCTCCTCCCCCAGCGCGCCCAGCAGCTGCTCCAGGACCGGGCGGGCGCCGTCGGCGTCCTCGGCGTAGGCGGCCTGGTAGCGGGCGGCCAGCCGCACCGCCCGCTGCTGCCGGCGGGCGATCTCGGGGTCGTCGGCGGTGTAGAGGTCGCCCGCGAGCATGCGCTCCAGGTTGGTCCGGGGGTCGTCGGCGAAGTGGTCGGTCGGGTCGGTCGGCATGCGTACGATCGTACACTCGCGGATGTACGACCGTACGCTCCCCCGCTCCCGCACCGTGGCGGCCGCGGGCCGGCGGCCTCAGGACAGGGACTTCTCCGAGGCGACGACGACGCCGTAGAGGTCGGCGATCGTGGCGAGCGCGCCGTGGTGGATCTGCTCGGCGGTCAGGTCCGCGTCCACGGACCGCAGCGGCCGCGTCGCGCAGGCGTCGGCGACCACCGTGGGGCGGTTGCCGCGCAGGAACGCGCCCTCCACCGTGAACAGCACGCACATGTGCGTCATGAAGCCGACGACGATCACGTCCTCGTTGCCGGCCGCGTCGACGTGCTCGGCCAGGCCGGTGCCGACGAAGGCGTTCGGGACCTTCTTGACGACGACCGTCTCGCCCTCGGCCGGTGCGACGCTCGGATGGATGCGGCCGATCTCGGCCTCGACGTCGTACGGGGTGCCGGGGCCGCCGTCGTTGACGACGTGGATGACCTTCGCGCCGGCCTCCCGCGCCCGGCCCAGCAGGGCCGCCGCGGAGTCGAGGGCGGCCTGCCAGCCGGTCAGCTCCATCACCCCGCCGACGTAGGTGTTCTGGTAGTCGACCAGGATCAGGGTCGAGTCGGCGAGCACGGCGGGCGCCTCGTCGAAGCCGTTGAGCTCGCGCAGGGTGGTCGTGGCCATGAGTGTGTCCCCCTTGGGATACGTGTGCGTAGGCGTCCGCGCACGACGTGCGCGGGTGTCCGGGTACGCACGTGGGTGTGGACGGGTGTGCCGGGTGGGCGTCGCCCGCCTCCGCGGCGGGCCCCTCCGGAAAACTACGGGCGGTGCGGGAGTGTCGGCAATGACGTCTATCCTGCAGATCCGGACATCGCCTCGGCTCGCCCCCTCGTCCGCCTCGCCCACCCCCTCACCTGACGGAGCGTCATGAACAGCGACGGACGGCTCGTCGTCATCGTCCTCTTCGACGGCGTCGACCTGCTCGACGTCACCGGGCCGCCGGAGGTGTTCTCCCTGCTGCGGCGCGAGACCGACGGCGCCATGGCCTACGAAGTCGCCCTGGTGGCCGAGACGTCGGACCCCGTCACCACCGCTTCGGGGGTGCGCGTCCTGCCCGACGCCACCTTCGACGACGTGGGCGTGCGCGGCATCGACACCCTGCTGGTGCCCGGCTCGGTCGAGATCGACGGGCGGCGCCGTGTCCGCGCCCTCGCCGACCCGGCCGTGGTCGACCGGGTGCGCGACCTCGCCGGCCGGGCCCGGCGGGTGGCGTCCGTCTGCGTGGGGGCGCACATCCTCGCCGCCGCCGGACTGCTCGACGGCAAGCGGGCCACCACCCACTGGTCGACCGCTCGGCAACTGGCCGCGGAGCACCCGGCGATCGAGGTCGACGCCGACCCGATCTTCATCCGCGAGGGCGAGGTCTGGACCGGCGCGGGCATCAGCGCCTGCCTCGACCTCTCGCTGGCCCTGGTCGCCGACGACTTCGGCGAGCAGGTCGCGCTGCGGATCGCCCGCCAGCTGGTGATGTACCTGAAACGGCCCAGCGGACAGAGCCAGTTCAGCGTGCCGCTGGAACCCGTCTCCACCACCCGGCGCGTCGAGGACCTGCGCCACCACGTGGCGGACCACCTCGGCGAACGGCTCGGCGTCGCGGAACTCGCCGCGTACGCGCATGTCGGCGAGCGGCAGCTGACCCGGATCTTCAAGACCGAACTCGGCATGACCCCGGGGGCCTACGTCGAGTCCGCCCGGGTGGAACGGGCGCGCAACCAGCTGGAGTCCACCGACGACACCCTCGAACGCATAGCGTCCGCCTGCGGTTTCGGCACCACGGACACCCTCGTGCGGGCGTTCCGCCGCCGGCTCGGCACGACGCCGACGGAGTACCGGCGCCGCTTCCGGCCGGCTCCCGGCTGACGCGCGTACGGCGCGCGGCCGGCCCCCGGCGGGGGCGGGTCGGCGGTGTCCTCAGGTCGAGGCCTGGTCGCTGTCCTTCAGCGCGCCCCAGCCGTGCCAGCGCTCGACCTCGATCCAGGCGCTGACCCGGGCGCGGACGCGGTCCGGGTAGGGGCCGCCGGTGTAGTGGGCGGCGATCCGGTCGATGTCCGCGAGGCCCTCGTCCTCGGTCAGTCCGGCGACGCGGCCGATGAGGGTGACGTGGGTGTACCAGTCGTCCCCGGCCAGGACGGTGAGGCTCACGCGCGGGTCACGGCGCAGATGGCGCAGGCGGACCCGGCCCTCGTCCAGGCTGATCAGGACCCGGCCGTCCTGCCACAGGTACCAGGTGGGCGTGGAGACCGGCGCGCCGTCGGAGCGCAGGGTGGCCATCACGCAGGGGTTGGGGCGGCGCAGCAGTTCCACGGCCTCGGGCGGCAGCGGCGGCTTGGACATCTCGGTTCCTCCGGTTCTCGGGGCTTCTTGAAGCTTCTCGGGGCTTCTCGGTCGGCGGCGGACCGCCCGGGCACGGCCGGGGCCCCGCGGGTGCCCCACGACCATTCGGCGCCAGGCGGAGTCCTGCGGATACCCGGCGACCGCTGGGCACCGGGAGCGGCCCTGCGGCACGTCCGGCGACCGCTCGGCGCCGGGCGGTGCCGGGCGGTGCCGGGCGGTGCCGGGCGGTGCCGGGCGGTGCCGGGCGGTGCCGGGCAGCGCCGCACGGCACGCCCGGCCGGTTCGGGACACCGGGCGGGCGTCGGGTCCGATCCTGCCGGACGCGGCCCCGTGGAGCGCGTCCAGCCACGCCCGACGGCGTGGCCGCGACCGTCGTACGGCGGGGCCGGCCCGTCTCAGAGGCTGAGCGTGATGGCGGAGCCCACCCCCGCGAGACCGAGGGCGACGGCGCCTTCGGGCCAGCCTCCCCGACCCCAGCGGAAGAACCGGTCGACGGCGAACCGGCCGGGACCGATCAGGGCGACCGCCAGCGCGAGCACGGCGATGCAGACGCTGTACTCCACGCCCCCGTTCGCCTCCCACAGACCGTGCGCGCCGGTCACCGTCGCCATGGCGTTGATCATCACGCCGATCAGCGCCGCGGCGGCCAGCGGCGTGAGGAATCCGATCGCCAGGCCCAGCCCGCCCAGCGACTCCGAGAGTCCGCCGATCACGGCGAAGACCCGGCCCGGACGGTAGCCCAGGGCCTCGAACCCCCTGGCGGTCTCGGTCAGCCCGCCACCCCCGAACAGACCGAACAGCTTCTGCGCGCCGTGCCCCGCCATCAGCAGCCCGAACGTCAGCCGGACGAGGAGGAGACCCCAGTCGGACGCCGACGACCAGCCGGCGTCCGCGCCGCGCGCCGTCGGTTCCGCCGTGTCGGACGGCCGGTACAAGATGTGCTTCACAACCATGGAAAGCTCCGGAAAGGTGAACGCCGGAACGGAAAAGACCCCCAGCTCGGCGGCGAGGCGCCGAGTCACCGGTCGACGGCCGGAGCCCCGCGCCGCGCCGCGCAGCGTGCCGGCCGCCCACGGCCCACGCTTGCGCAGCGACGCCGCCCGCGCATCCCGAACCCCGGCCGCACCGCCCGCGCATCCCGAGCACCGGCCTCACCGGACCGCGCTCCCCGGCCGCACCAGTCGCACCAGTCGCACCGTGTCGGCCGGCGCGGCGGCCGCGTACCCGGCGTTCACGGGCGGGCGCTCACCGGCTCGCCCCTGCGCCGGGGCGAGCGCGCGGTGGGGAACAGGCGGTAGGAGCCGGCCAGGTCCCGCACCTCGACCGAGCAGGTCGCCCCGCCCGCCGGGAGGCGGGCCACGAGCAGGCTCAGGATGTGCTCGGACAGCCGCGCCTTCAACGCCTCGGAGCGTCCGGGCATGAGGCCGACCTCCACGTGCACGAAGCCGCTCCCCCCACTCCCCCCGTCCGCGTCCGCGCCGTCCCCGACGTACGTCTCGGCCCGGCGGAACACGGTCTTGCACACCCCCGTCGACCCCGAGTCCGCCAGGACCAGCGGGTGCAGCTCCTCGATCAGGGCCGCCCGGTCGAGGGCGTCGGCCAGCGGCGCGGAGCAGTCGATGGTGAGGTGCGGCATGGGGAACCCTTCACACGTCCTGGTTTCATAAGGCAACCATTTTCCCCCGAGCCGACGGCTCCCGCCCCACCGGGCGTCCGGGCGTCGTCCGTAACCAGCGAAACCCTCCCACACCGTGGCGTTAGCATGTTCGAACTCGCGACGATCTCCCTGATCGCCACTCTTCACCGGGAAATCATGCCGAACAATATAAAAAGTGACCCGTCCTCCCAAAATCGAGCAAACGAGCCAAACAATTGAAAACCAACCCCACACGAATATCGCCCCGAATCCCGGCACAGAGAGACGGCAGTTCTGATACCGCCTCCGCGCCCGGACGCCGACCGCAGACGGTGCTGTGGACCGCGGCGGGCGCGGCGACGCTCGGATTCATCGTCGCGCTGGAATTCGCCGCCCGGCACTACGGCCTGCCGGGGCCGATCACCAACCAGGCACGTGAGGTGATCTTCACCCCGAGTTCGGGCCCGTTGCTGTACGCCGGTCTCGCGCTGACCATGGTGGTGCTCACCTGGCGGCAGCGGCTCATCGCGATGGGCACGGCGATCGGCATCGACCTCGTCTTCTTCCTGGTGCGGTGGGCCGTCGGCGCTCCCCTGGAGTTCGGCAACGGCGCCCTGTGGGTGATCCTGGGCTGTGCCGCCCTCGCGGTCCTCCGCCGCACCGGACAGGAGCGGGCGCTGCTGCTGAAGGGCGTCGGGCTGGGTCTGCTGCTGGTGGCCGGCCACAAGACGGGCGACACCTGGCTGCTCATCACGTCGAAGACGCGTCCCCTGGTGCTCGACCAGTACGTGGCGACGGCCGATCACGCGCTGGGCAACCCGTCGTGGCTCGTCGGGCAGTTGGTGAACGCCACCGGTTCGTTCGGCTACTACTCCCTGCACCTGGTCTACGGCCAGCTCCCCCTGGCGGCGGCGATCGTCGGGCTGTACCAGCTGCGGAACGTGGCGTTCGAGCGCCGCTTCCCGCAGCACCACCTGGTGCGCACCTTCCTGGTCATCGGCCTGGTCGGACCGGCCATCTACATGATCTTCCCGGTCGTCGGGCCGATCTTCGCCTACGGCGCCGACGGCGGGCGCTGGGCGACGGCCGACCTGTGGCCGAACACGCCGCCACCGCTCGGCGCCCCGCACGCGATGCTGTTCGACGGGATCACTCCGCGCAACTGCATGCCGAGCCTGCACACGGCGTGGGCCACCTCGCTGTTCATCCACTCCCGCGAGGGCTCGCGGCTGATGCGGTTCGCCGGTGCGTTCTGGCTGGTCGCCACGCTCACGGCGACGCTGGGCTTCGGCTACCACTACGGCGCCGACCTGATCGCCGGCGGGGTGTTCGCGCTGACAATCGAAGCGGTGATGCGCGCGTTCGCGCGGGGCTGGGACCGCTCCGCCGTCCGGCTGGTCGTCCACGGCTCGGTGGTGTTCACCGCGCTGCTGGTGGCGTACCGCTGGCTGCCGACGGAGCTGGCCGCCCGCCCGTGGCTGTACGGGCCGCTCCTCCTGCTGGCGCTGGCCTCGGTGATCCACCACTACGTACGGGCCACGAAGCTGTGGGCGGCGGCTCCGCGGACCGCGCCGCCGGTGCCGCGGCCCGAACCGCAGCCCGAACTCGCCTGATCCCACCCGGGACCGGGCGGCGCGCCGCCCCCGGGGCCGGCGCCGGAACGCTCACCGCGCACCGGCGCCGCCCGAGCGGGGGCGTGCGGACCGCCGCCGGGCCGCCGTACGGAGCGGTCAGCCGCCGAGGCGTACCGCGCGGGCCAGGAAGTGCCGCCGGGCGTCCTCGTAGCACACCGGGTCCCAGCCGGACGTCCGCAGCACGGGGCGCAGGTTCTCCTCGGCCAGCGGGTCGGCGGGGTCGAGGGGCCGGCCGTGGCGGGCGGCGCGTTCGGCGCGGCCCGAGGGGTGGAACAGGAGCAGGACGCCGCCGGGAGCCGTCACCCTGGCCCATTCGCGCAACGCCGCCGCCGGGTCGGGGACGTGGTCGACCAGGCCCGCGCTGAAGACGCCGTCCACCGCGCCGGAGGGGAGCGGCAGCCGGCAGGCGTCGGCCACCAGCAGCCCGCCGTCCCGGTCGCGGCCCTCGCGCACGGCGGCCGTGAGCATGGCGGGGGTGAGGTCGATGCCCGCGACGACCCCCTCGGCGCCGACCTGGGCGCGCAGCGCGGGAAGCACCCGGCCGGTGCCGCAGCCCAGGTCGAGCACGCGCTGTCCGGGGCGTAGTCCCATCCGCCGGGCCGCCGCGTCGTAGCGGGGGTTGTCGCCGGCGAACCTCTCCTCCCAGGTGGCCGCCCGGCGGGTGAAGAAGGCGCGCGTCGCCGTCTGTCCGGCGCGCTCCGCGACGAAGGCGGCGAAGCGCTTGAACACGCCGTCGCGGTGGCGGGCGAGGGCGGCCAGTTCCGCGGGCGCCTCCGCCGGCAGACCGGGCGCGGTGGCCGCTTCCCGGGGGAACGCGCCGGCGAACGCCCGCACCGCCGTCGCGTCCGCCTCCAGGTGGAACTGGGCGCCCCAGGCCGAGCCGCCGACGCGGAACGCCTGCACCGGGTAGCGGTCGCAGGAGGCGAGGAGCGTGGCCCCGGCCGGCAGGTCCATCGTGTCGCTGTGCCAGTGCAGCACCCGCAGCCGTTCGGGTACGGCGGCGAACAGCGGGTCGTCGTGGGCGGCCTCGGCCATCGCCACCTCGCCCCAGCCGATCTGCGCCCCGTCGCCGGGCCGGGCGGCGCCGCCCGCCGCGACCGCCAGCAACTGCGCGCCCAGACCCACGCCCAGCACCGGCACCTCGGCGGCCAGCGCGGCCCGCAGCAGGGCCAGTTCCTCGGTGCGGCCCGGGAAGTCCCGGCAGGCGGACATCGGCCCGCCGAGCACCACCAGCGCCACCATGCCGTCGGTCGTGCGCGGCACCGGCTCGCCGGCCCAGACCCGGCAGACCCGGACCGGCAGGCCGGCCGCCGCCAGCCCGGCGCCGATGGCGTACGGCCCCTCCTGCGGTGCGTTCTCCACCACCTGGATCACGGCCCACCACCTCCCGCACGACCGTACCCGGACGGGAGCGGTACAGATAGGCAGATGCCAGGAGAAAATTCGTTCGCGACAGCACTTGCGGCACTTTTCGGCCCAATGGGTCAGCAGATGCGGCCACGACGACGGATGGTGGGCGGTCGGAGGAGCGGGGTCGGCCGGGCGCCCGGAACCGCGGGGCGGTGGCCTCACAGGCGGGCGCGGGCAGGTGTGCGTGAGGCGTAATGCCGGACGTTCCCGGCGCGTGACGGGGCGGAAACGCGATCTTTCTACGGTGCTCGTCGTGGGGCCGTTCGCGGCGGTGAGCGGCGGGCGCCCCGCGACGACACGGCCGTGCGGAGGGAGGCTCGAATGGCAGCCGGCTCGGAGAAGGAGAGCGTGCGCACGGTGTGCTCGTACTGCGGGGTCGGCTGCGGGATGGTGCTGGACGTGGTGCGCGACCCGGCCGACGGCCGGCGCCGGGTGGCGCGGGCCGCCGGGGACCGGGCGCATCCCGCCAACCGCGGCCGGCTGTGCACGAAGGGCGCCACCAGCGCGGACATGATGGCCGCGCCCGGCCGCCTGGACCGGGCGCTGGTCCGCGCCGGACGCGGCGCCCGGCCCGTCCCGACGGACGTGGAGGAGGCCGTCGCCACGGTCGCCGGCCGGCTGCGGGCGATCCTGGACGAGCACGGACCGGACGCGCTGTCCTTCTACGTGTCCGGGCAGATGTCCCTGGAGGCCCAGTACCTGGCCAACAAGCTGGCCAAGGGCTTCGTGCGGACCAGTCACATCGAGTCCAACTCCCGCCTGTGCATGGCGTCGGCGGGCTCCGGCTACAAGCTGTCGCTGGGCGCGGACGGACCGCCCGGCTCCTACCAGGACTTCGACCACGCGGACGTGTTCCTCGTCATCGGCGCCAACATGGCCGACTGCCACCCCATCCTCTTCCTGCGCATGATGGACCGGGTCAAGTCGGCGGGCGCCCGGCTGATCGTCGTCGACCCGCGGCGCACCGCCACCGCCGACCGGGCCGACCTCTTCCTCCCCGTCCGCCCCGGCACCGATCTCGCGCTGCTCAACGGCCTGCTGCACCTGCTGGTGGCGGACGGCCACACCGACGAGGAGTTCATCGCCGAGTTCACCGAGGGCTGGGAGGAGATGCCCGCCTTCCTCGCGGACTACCCGCCGGCGAAGGTCGCGGAGATCACGGGCGTTCCGGAGGCCGACATCCGGCGGGCCGCCCGGTGGATCGGCGAGGCCGGCGCGTGGATGAGCTGCTGGACCATGGGCCTGAATCAGTCCGTCCACGGCACCTGGAACACCAACGCCCTCATCGATCTGCACCTGGCCACCGGCGCCATCTGCCGCCCGGGCGCCGGACCGTTCTCGCTGACCGGCCAGCCCAACGCGATGGGCGGCCGGGAGATGGGCTACATGGGCCCGGGCCTGCCCGGTCAGCGCTCGGTCCTGGTCGACGCCGAGCGCGCCTTCACCGAGAACCTCTGGGGCGTGCCGGCGGGTTCGCTGCGCACCGAGTCCGGGCGCGGCACCGTCGAGATGTTCGAGCGGATGGCGGCCGGCGACATCAAGGCCTGCTGGATCATCTGCACCAACCCGGTCGCCTCGGTGGCCAACCGCAGGACCGTCCTGGCCGGTCTGGCGGCGGCCGAACTCGTCGTCACCCAGGACGTGTTCGCCGAGACGGAGACCAACGCCCACGCCGATGTGGTGCTGCCCGCCACGCTGTGGGCGGAGTCCGACGGTGTCATGGTCAACTCCGAGCGGAACCTGACCCTCGTGCCGGGTGTCGTCGATCCGCCCGGACAGGCCCTGCCCGACTGGGAGTTGATCGCACGGGTGGCCCGGGCGATGGGCTTCGCCGACGGCTTCTCGCACACCTGCGCCGAGGAGGTGTTCGAGGAGCTGAAGCAGGCGTGGAACCCGGCGACCGGCTGGGACCTGCGGGGAGTCGACTACGCGCGGCTGCGGGCCGCTCCCGTGCAGTGGCCCGCGCCGGCCGCCGACGGCCCGGACCGCAACCCGATCCGCTACCTCAACGACGGCGTCAGCCAGACCCTCCTGGTGCGCGAGGACGGCAGCCGTCCCCGGCTCGCCTTCCCCACCGCGAGCGGCCGTGCGCGGTTCTACGCCCGCCCGCACCTGCCGCCCGCCGAACTCCCCGACGACGATTACCCGTTCGTCCTGAGCACCGGCCGCCTCCCGCACCAGTGGCACACGCTGACCAAGACCGGCAAGGTCGCCCAGCTCAACAAGCTCGCCCCCGGCCCCTTCGTCGAGGTGCACCCCGAGGACGCCGACGGCCTCGGGGTCGCGGACGGCGACTTCCTGGAGGTGGCCTCCCGGCGCGGGCGCGCCGTGCTGCCCGTCGTGGTCACCGACCGGGTCCTGCCCGGCGTCTGTTTCGCGCCCATGCACTGGAACGACCTGTTCGGCGCGTACCTCAGCGTCAACGCCGTCACCCACGACGCCGTCGACCCGATCTCCTTCCAGCCCGGGTTCAAGGCCTGCGCCGTCGCCCTCGCCGGAGCGGCCGCCCCCGCCCCGGCGGCCCGCCCGACCCCCCAGCCGGAGGCCACACCCGTGACACCCGCTGCCCCGCCCCCCGGCTCCCCGTCCCTCTCCTCCGCGTCCCTCTCCTCCGTGCCTCCTGCCGCGGCGCCCGCACCGGCCGCCGCTGCGGCGGCCGCCCCCGCGGACTCGCCCGTCCACGCCCTGGCCGGCCTGTTCGGCGTCACCGACCTCTCCCCCGCCCCTCTCGCCGAGCCGGAGCGCCGTTACCTCGCCGGCTACCTGTCCGGCCTCGCCCTGGCCCCGCCCGACGGGAGCGTCCCTGTCCTGCCGCCGGACGCGCCCTTCGAGCACGGCCGGGCCCGGTGGGTCGAGGGCGTCCTCGCCGGCGTGTTCTCCCGCGCGGCCACCGCCGCCGTACCCGCCGCCGCCGCACCCGCCGGCGTCCGGACGGACCCGCGGGCCGGCGCATCGCGGGCCGTACCCGCCCGCCGCCTGCTCGTCCTGTGGGCCTCCCAGACGGGCACCGCCGAGCAGTTCGCCACCGGCGCCGCCGCACACCTCGCCCGGGCGGGCCGCGCCCCCGAGGTGCTGCCGATGACCGAGGCGACCTGGGACCGCCTCGGCCCCGGCACCGACGCACTCCTCGTCACCAGCACCTTCGGCGACGGCGACGCACCCGACAACGGCGCCGTCTTCTGGCAGGCCCTGTCCGCCCCCGACGCCCCGCGGCTGGAGGACGTCCGGTACGCGGTCCTCGCCTTCGGCGACTCCGGCTACGACGACTTCTGCGGCCACGGCCGCCGGCTCGACGAACGCCTCGCCGCCCTCGGCGCCGCCCGCCTCCTGCCCCGGACCGACTGCGAACCCGACTTCGAGGAGACCGCCGGGCAGTGGCTCGACCGGGTGAGCGTCGCCCTGGCGACGACCGCCGGGGAAGCGGCCGTCGCCGCGCGCCCGGACGGGACGCCCGCGCCCGCCCGCACCGCGCCCGCCGTACCGGCCGTCGCCCCCGTCCCCGCCGCTGCCGCTGCCGCTGCCGCAGTGCCGCCGGTGTACAGCAGGTCGTCCCCGTTCGCCACCCTGATGATCGGCAACAGGCTGCTCAGCCTGCCCGGTTCGCACAAGGAGGTACGGCAGTTCGCCTTCGACACCCGGGGCGGCGAACTCGCCTACGAGGCCGGTGACGCCCTCGGCGTCCGGCCCGTCAACGGCAGCGGCCTCGTCGCCGAGTGGCTCGCCCTCACCGGCCTCGACCCCGACGAGCCGGTCGACCTCGCCGACGGCCCGCCCCTGCCGCTGGAGGAGGCGCTGCGCACCCGGCTGGACATCTCCCGCCTCACCACGGACCTGCTCAGGTTCGTCACCGAGCGGACCGGCGATCACGGCCTCAGACGGCTTTTGCGGACGGACAACAAGGACGCGCTCGCGCAGTGGAGCTGGGGACGCCAGGCGGCCGACCTCGTCGCCGAGTTCCCCGTCCGCGCCTCGGCGGCGGAGTGGTCGGGGGTCCTCAAACGCCTCCAGCCCCGGCTGTACTCCATCTCCTCCAGCCCGCTCGTCCGGCCCGGCGAGGTCCGCCTCACCGTCTCCGTCGTCCGTTACTCCGGCGCCCTGGGCCGGGACCGCAAGGGCGTCTGCTCGACCTATCTCGCCGACTGCGCGGACGACGGCCCGGTCCAGGTCCATGTGCGGCGCTCACCGCACTTCAGGCCGCCGGCCGACCCGGCCGCGCCCATGATCATGGTGGGCCCGGGGACCGGCGTGGCGCCGTTCATCGGCTTCCTGGAGGACCGTCTGGCCCGCGGGCACACCGGCCCCAACTGGCTCTTCTTCGGCGAGCAGCGCCGGGCCACCGACTTCTACCACCGCGAGGACCTGGAGGCGTACCGGGCCTCCGGCCACCTCGACCGGCTCGACCTCGCCTTCTCCCGCGACCAGCGCAACAAGGTCTACGTCCAGGACCGGATGCGCGAGCAGGGCGCCCGCCTGTGGCAGTGGCTCCAGGACGGCGCGCACTTCTACGTCTGCGGCGACGCCGGCCGGATGGCCAAGGACGTCGACCGGGCGCTCAGGGACGTCGCCGCGGACCATGGCGGCATGGACCCCGAGGCGGCCGCCGCCTGGGTACGCCGCCTGGCCGCGGACGGACGCTACGTCCGCGACGTCTACTGACCGGAGGTGACCACCCCTTGGAAGCCGTACTGGGCGTGCGCGTCGGCGATGCCCAGAGCGACACGGGGGCCCACGGGACGCTGGCGGACGATCGGCTCGATGCCGTCGTAGTCGACGACGTCCCACCGGTCGCCGTCCAGGTCCACGAGCGGGCCGGTCAGATCGTAGACGTCGCCGGTGGCCGGGTCGGTCCAGCGCGCCGGCAGCCGGGGGGCGTACCGGTCGGGCACGTCGGCGCCGATCCGGCGGTGCTCCGCCAGATCCCACACCCGCACCCGCTCGTGACCGTACACCGCGAGCGCGAGCGGGCGGCCGTCCAGCGTGCCGCAGGCCAGCGAGGTGACGCCGGGGACGTCCCGGCCGTCGAACAGCGGCGGTCCGGCCGGCCGGCGACCGCGCAGGTCCCACACCCGCACGTCCTCGCCGCCGCTGACGGCGACCGGCCGGCCGGCCACCGTGGCCAGCGCCACGGCGCCCACCGCGTCGCCATGGCCCTCGATCGGTGTGCCCGCCGGATCGGGCGCCGTGAGGTCCCACAGGCGCAGGGTGCGGTCCCGGCCGCCGGAGACCGCGATCGGCCGCCCGTCGAGCAGGCCGTAGGCCACCGTCGCGACGGGGCCGGTGTGACCGGTGAGCGGCCGGCCGATCGGCTCGCGCCGCTCCAGGTCCCAGATCCGTACGGTCTCGTCCTCGGCCGCGGTCAGGGCGATCGGGCGGCCGTTCAGCTCCCCGCAGGCCACGGATCTGATCACGCCGGTGTGGCCGCACAGCGGTTCGCCCAGCTGCTCCGCGGTGGCGACGTCCCAGATGTGGACGGTTCTGTCGTAGCCGCCGGTCACGGCCACCAGCCGTCCGTCCAGCCGGGTGCAGGCGACGGCACGGAGCCCGCCGCCCGCCCGTCTGCCGGGCGGGTAGGGGCGCGACTCGGCGCCGCTGATCCGCCGTCGCTCGGCCAGGTCCCACACCCACAGCCCGCCGCCCACCAGGACCGCCACGGACCGTTGTCCGAGCATGCCGTGGGCCACCCCCCACACGGGTGCGGTGCCCGCGGGCGCGAGGGGAGGGCCCGACTGCCGGTGGTCGCCCATGTCCCACACCCGCAGCGCGCGGTCCTGGCCGAGGGTTAGCGCCACGGGCCGCCCCTCCACCGCAGCGCACACCACCTCCGTGACCCCGCCCGCCGCCAGGGGCGGGACGATCTGCGCACCGAAACGCCACGGAATCCGCGGCTCGGCCTCCTGGTGCTCGGGCATCGGCACTCCTCGTCGGTCTCGCCGGGGCCGGCAGCGGCGACGGACCGCCGCGGGACAGGGCGATCCTGCCAAAGCAACCCGCTTCGTTCCACCCCCACTTCGGGCATCGCCGTCAGGCCCCTCACCGGCCTGGCGCCCGCCCGTCCCCCTCCCCACGGGCGCCGTCGAGACAAACGGCGACGGGACGCCTCAGGGCTAGCCCCGATGTGCGCGCCGGCCGGGGCTCCTAGTTTGGTGCTCACTCCGCAACGGACATCAAGGCGGACATCAACGGACATCAAGGGGGACATCACCATGCATCACGCCAAGCGCTTCAGGTACGCCGTCACCATGGCGGCCGCCGGACTGATCCTGTCCGGCTCGGCCCTCGACGCGGTGGCGGCCGAACCCTCGGCGCCGCTCGCCGCGAAGACGGCCGCCGCCACCGCCGCGCACTCCGGCGGCGGTCAGGTCTCGGCCGCCGCCAAGACCTCCACGTACCTGTGGTTCAAGAAGAACTCCAAGAACCCGTCGAAGTCCCGGCTCAGCCTGGTGTACGTGCAGCAGGGCGGCGACGGCCGCACGCACAGCTTCACGGTCGACAGCTGGCGCGCCGGATCGGGCAACGGCAGCACCAACACCTGCGCCCGCAACAAGGGCTGGCTGCCGAACGGCACGTACGGCATCAAGGCCTTCTACAGCGCCCACAACGGCGGCTCCCACGGGGTGAACGGCATCTCCTGGCTGCTGAGCAACCACAAGTGCCACAGCGGCACCAACCGCACGGAACTCTTCATCCACAGCGAGATGCGGCCCAACGGCACCCAGGGTCCCCGTACCGGCGGTGACAGCCCGTACCGCTGGGACGGCGACAGCGACTACAAGTCCAACGGCTGCATCAAGCTCAAGCCGTCCGACATCCGCGAGCTCAAGGGGTACCGCTCCAACTACCCCAAGCCGACCAAGCTGTACGTCTCCTGAGGAAGGACCAGGGGGCGCCACGGCCGGCGCCCCCTGGGGCCGTCACGCGCGCAGATACCTCAGCACGGCGAGGACACGGCGGTTCGCCCCGGCGTCCGGTTCGAGCCCCAGCTTGGTGAAGACACTGCGGATATGGGTCTCCAGCGTCTTCGCGCCGACCCGCAGACGCCGGCTGATCTCGTCGTTCGACCAGCCTTCCGCCATCAGGGCCAGCACTTGCCCCTCCCGGTCGGTGAGCTGGTCCAGCGCGCCCTGGGTGCGGCGTCTGCGCAGCAGCCGGGCGACGATGTCCGGATCGAGCGCCGACTCGCCGGCCGCGACCCGTTTCAGGGCGGTGCACAGCTCGTCCGGATCGGCGACCCGGTCCTTGAGGAGGTAGCCGAACCCCTCGGGGCTGCGGGCGAGCACCTGGACGGCCGCGCTCGTCTCGACGTACTGCGTCAACAGCAGCACGCCGGTGCCCGACCGGCGGGCGAGCACCGCCTCCGCCGCGCGCACTCCCTCGTCCGTGTAGGTCGGCGGCATGCGGACGTCGAGCAGCACCGCGTCCGGCCGCTTGGCCTCGACCAGTTCGAGCAGTCCCCGGGCCGTTCCGGTCTCGGCGACCACGTCGATGCCGCGCTCCTCCAGCAGCCGTACCAGTCCCATGCGCAGGAGCACGGAGTCCTCGGCGACGATCACGCGCACGGCAGCTCCACCCGGATCCGGGTGCCCCGCCCCTCGGGGCTGTCGACCTCCAGCGAGCCGCACACCGCGGCCACCCGCTCGACGAGGCCGGTCAGTCCGGTGCCGCCGCCGGCGGCCGCACCGGTCGCGGGATCGGCCACGCCGCCGACGCCGTCGTCCGCCACCTCCACGACCAGGCGGGCCCCGCTGCGTCGGGCGCGCACCTCGATGCGCCGGGCGGCGGCGTGCTTGACGGCGTTGGCGAGGGCCTCGCTCACCACGAAGTAGGCGGTGCTCTCGACGAGCGGGGGGTAGCGGCCGGGCTCCGCCTCGACCGTGACGGGCACCGGGCACTGCTCGGCGAGCGACGTCAGCGCCGGTCCGATCCCCGCCCGGCCGAGCACCTCGGGATGGATGCCCCGGGCGAGGTCGCGCAGCTCTTCCAGCGCCTGGCGCAGGCTTCCCTCGACCTCGGTGACGGTGCGCCGCAGGGCCGGGTCGACGCCGCTGGGCAGTCCCGCGTCCAGGCGGCGCAGCGTCATCAGGGTGTACACCAGGCGGGTCTGGGCGCCGTCGTGCAAGTCCCGCTCCAGCCGCCGGCGTTCCTCGTCGACGGTCCGCAGCAGGCGGCCGGGCGCCGTACGGGCCGCGCGGGCCTGCTCCTCGGCCTGGGCGCGCAGCAGCGCGTTGCGTCGCCACAGCCTGACGACGGCGCAGGCCGCGGCCAGCAGTGCGGGGTCCTCGGCGAGCGCGCTGTCGTGGACCAGGACGGCGCCGGCGTCCTGGTCCGCCCCCGCCGGCGTCACGTCCCGGTCCGGTGCGCGGGACGCCGGCAGCGGTCGCCCGTCGGGGTCGGCGTGGCCCGCGCCGGTGCGCAGGCCCAGGACCAGCGTCGGGTCGCCCAGGGTGCGGCGCAGGGTGTCCTGGAGATCGTGTGCCGTGGGCGTCCGGCCGACGGCCACGAGGAGGTCGCCGACGGAGGCGCGCCGGAGCCGCATCCGCAGCAGACTCACCAGGAAGACGACCGGCACGGCCACCTCGGTGAGATCCGAGGGCAGGGCGAGCACGGCGTCGGCCCCGCCCAGGAGCCGGGGCATCAGCAGATACAGCATCTCCCAGCCCACGAAGGCGAGGGACAGTCCGACCGCGACCCAGGACGGCAGGAGGACCCGGCGCCGGGCCGGGCTCGCCGCACGCCACCGCTGGACCATCCTGAGGGCCACCAGGACGGTGAGGGCCACACCGGCCCACCGGTAGACCAGGTCCACGGCGCCGAAGAGGTCCGCGTCGTGCCGTACGAGGAACGCGTTCGGCCCGCAGTCCGTGCAGGTGAGGTAGCTCGCCGAGCTGTCCGCCGCCGGGTCGTACAGCAGCACGCGGATCAGGCCGCCCACGGCCACCAGCAGGTATCCGGCGGCGATGAGGCGGCGCTCGCCCGCGCCGCCGGCCCGCCCGTCGGGGAAGACCAGCAACAGGTGGGCGAGAACAGCCAGATTGAGGGCTTCGCCCCAGGCGCCGAGGGTGAAGAGCAGGGGGACGGGCGTCCCCTGGAGGTTGCCGAGGAACCAGGTCAGTCCCTCGGCGAGCATGAGGGGGCCGGTGCGGTTCGCCGGGCGCCTGGCCCACGCCACCAGTCCGGAGCCGGCGAAGGCCCACCCCACGCAGAGGTCCCTCGCCAGGTCGGCGGGCTCGGCGCCGATCCGGGCGTACGCCCAGCAGCCGCCCAGTCCCGCGGCCAGCGCGGCGGCGCCCCACCCCGTGAGCGTGGGTAAGGGAACGGTTCCCGGCGGGCGGTCGCCTCGAAGCTTCATGCCGTACCTCTCTCCCCGGATCGCATCGGCCCCGCGCGGCGCACGGACGTGCTCACGACATACTCGTGGAGACGCCCGGATTCCGCCCCCGACTCCGCCCACCGCGCCCCGACCCGCACGGCGTTGGGCCGGGGCCCGCCCCTGACCGATCAGCGGCCGCTCTTCACGTCAGCGCGGTCTCCCCCACGGCTTCGACGCCGCCTTCGGCAGCTCGGTCCCGAACGGGAGCCCCAGGATCGAGTGGGAGATCGACTACAGCAGACTGGCAGACTTCAACGTCCTGCCCGCCGCCCGCGCCTGGATGCCCAAGCCATGAGGAGGCTGAGTGCCATGCCCTCGACACTCCATCAGGAGTACGACGTCCGTGTGCTCGCGGTACGGCCCTGGGGGCTGGACGTGGTGCTCCCGGACGGCACCGCTGGCCTGATCGACAACGCGAAGGACCCGCGCTGGCCGGACGGTGACCAGCAGGCGGCCGTCGGAGCGGTGGTCCGCGCCGTGGTCCTGGACGACGAGCGGGACCCCGTGCGGATGAGCGCCCTCGACGACGACCGGGCCGTCGCCCGTGCCCTGCGGGAGGCCGCGGGGCATTAGCCGCGTCGACGGCGCCCTGCGACCGGTCGAGGGGGCCGCGCTGACCGAGCCGGAGGTCGATCGCCTGGTGACCGGGGTGCTGGGCGCGGAACTCACGGAGCGGTTCCGGCGGGATAAGCAGGTCGACTTCGCGTTCAGCTGGGGGGAGAAGGCCAGGCTGCGCGGGAACGCGTTCGTGCAGCGCGGCGCGTCGGCGCTGGCGCTGCGGATCATCCCGTTCTCCGTGCCGTCGTCCGAGCAGCTGGGACTCCCCCCGGTCGTCGTCGGATGGGCGGGCATGCCGCGCGGGTTCGTGCTGGTCACCGGGCCGACCGGGTCGGGGAAGTCGACGAGCCTTGCGGCGCTTCTCGACCATGTGAACACGCACCGGCCGGTGCACATCCTCACCATCGAGGACCCGATCGAGTATCTGCACCAGCACAAGCGCTCGGCGGTCAGCCAGCGCGAGGTCGGCACCGACACCGAGTCGTTCCCCGCCGCGCTGCGCTCGGCCCTGCGCGAGGACCCCGACGTCCTGCTCCTGGGCGAGATGCGCGACCCGGAGAGCATCTCCGCGGCCCTGACCATCGCCGAGACCGGGCACCTGGTGTTCGCCACCCTGCACACCAACGACACGTCGCAGACACTGGACCGCATCGTCGACGTGTTCCCGGCCGAGCAACAGCCGCAGATCCGCCTGCGGTTGGCGCACACCCTGGTCGGCATCCTCAACCAGACGCTCATCCCCCGGATCGGCGGGGGCCGGGTGGCCGCCTTCGAGGTGCTGGTGGGCACGTCGGCGATCCGCAACCTGGTCCGGAGACCAGCATCAACGCACTCGTCGCGGCGCGCGCCATCACCTACGAGGAGGCCGTGCTGCACACGGCCCACCCGGAGGACATCCAGCGACCCCACGTCCCGATCAGCCACACCTGACCGCCCGCCGGGCGACGCCCCGAAGAGACGGTCGTACGGCGTGGAGGGCGGCTTCGCCTGGCGCCGGAGTCAGGGCCTCGGACGGCGCCAGGACGTACTCCGCGGCGGCGCCGGTCCCCGCCATGGGCAGGAAGCCGATGACCGGATCACCCAGCCGGCCGGTCGACTGCGACCGGCCGG
This sequence comes from Streptomyces similanensis, assembly GCF_039543625.1. Taxonomy (NCBI): domain Bacteria; kingdom Bacillati; phylum Actinomycetota; class Actinomycetes; order Kitasatosporales; family Streptomycetaceae; genus Streptomyces; species Streptomyces similanensis. The sequence goes on from NZ_BAABKC010000081.1 coordinate 24,323, forward strand.
GCCGCCTCGCCGGCGGCGCGGATCGTCATGGCCCGACCCATGTGCTGAAGGCCCGATCAGGCACCGGACAACGTCGTCGCCAGCGCCCCGAACCAGGCGCCGTGGGAGAGCGGCTCGGGCGGACCGACCTCCATGCCGAGTTCGGCGGCGGCCACAGCGTGCTCCCCGTCGTCCAGCGGGAGGGCGAGCAGCTCGTGAAGTTCGCCCACGAGGCGCGCGACCAAGTGGGGGTCGGTGGTGGCGGCGTAGTCGGCGACGGCGGCATCGTGGTCGGGGAACTCGTCGACGACGTCCTGTGAGAACCAGCCGCCCAGCAGTTGCGCCGTTTCCGGGAAGCGCGCGTGCCACTCCCAGTGCGTCTGCGGGGACGACGGTTGCGGGACGTCACCTTCCTCGACGCTCTTCCTCAGGTGGTCGGCCACCACCATCAGCCAGTCGCCGATCCCGGCACCGAGATCGAGCAGCGCATGGTCGATCTCCGCCACGCCACCCAGCTCCTGGAGCACGCCCTGCAATGCGGCGCGGAGGACATCGTCACCTGCCCCAAGTTCCGCGAGATCACAGCGGGTTGGCGAGAGGGTCAGTCCTCCCTGTAGTGCTGGGAAACGGCTTCCCAGTCCTTGGCCCACCAGCCGGCGAGGCGGTACACCTCGGCAGCTGTGGCGTCAGGTCCCTTCACCGACCGCAGGTGGTCGAGCAGGCCGACGTCACGGCGGCGGGCCGCGATCACATGGGTGAGCACGTCATCGCCGTCGATCCGCTCGTGGTCCGTCGCCCACAGCGCCTACTCGGGCCGGAGCAGTCTCACGAAGTCATGGATCTCACCGAGGTCTTCCTCCGAGTCCTGCCACATGTCGTCGTAGGACCCGAAGCCACCGATGGCGGCCCGTCCTTGAAGGACGTCATCGACGAATGTCATACCTTGATCTCTCACTCCTTCACGATCAAGGCCCGTTTGAAGACGGACCCCGGTTCCTTGAGCCCCTCACGGCGCGTCGTCTTCGAGGAGGCCCGCGTCGTGGACGAGCAGCGCGATCTGCACGCGGTTGTCCAGGGACAGCTTGGCGAGGATGCGCGAGACGTGGGCCTTGACGGTGGGGACGCTCATGAAGAGGTCCGCCGCTATCTGCGCGTTGGCCAGGCCCCGGCCGACGCCGAGGGCGACCTCGCGCTCCCGCTCGGCCAGCTCCGCGACCCGCTCGCGCGCGCGGGAGCGCCGGCCGCCGGCCGCCGCACCCGCGGCGTGCCGCATCAGCTGGCGGGTGACGGCCGGCGAGAGGACGGGGTCGCCGGCCGCGACCCGGCGCACCGCCTCCACAATCCGGTCGGGCGGGGTGTCCTTGAGGAGGAATCCGGAGGCGCCGGCGCGCAGGGCCCGCAGCACCTGTTCGTCGGCGTGGAAGGTGGTCAGGACCACGATCCGGGGCGGCTCGGGCCGTGCGCGCAGCCGCTGGGTCGCCGCCAGCCCGTCCACGCCGGGCATCCGTACGTCCATCAGGACGACGTCCGGCCGGGTGCGCGCGACCTGGGCCTCCGCCTCGGCGCCGTCGGCCGCCTCGCCGACGATCTCGATGTCGTCGGCGCCGCCCAGCATGAAGGACAGTCCGGCCCTCACGAGCGGGTCGTCGTCCACGAGGAGCAGTCGGATCGCGGTCATGGCCCCCAGCCAACCAAACGGCCCGCGCCCGGAGCATACCGGCTCCCCGCCCCGTAGGACGCGCCGGCCGCGTGGACGGCGACCGCCGGGGCCGACCGTACCGGTGCCGTCCGTCGCTCCGTCCGGCGGCGTACCGGCTCGTTCACGCCCACGGCAGCAGGGCGCGGACTTCGAAGCCGCCGTCGGGTGTCGGGCCGTGGCGCAGGGTGCCGCCGGCGAGAGTGGCCCGCTCGGTGAGGCCGATCAGGCCCTGTCCTGAGCCGGGGACGTGCGGGACCTCGCCGTCGGGCGCCGGGTTGCGCACGCGGACCGCCAGGCCCTCGCCGGGTGCGCCGGTGAGGGACACGGTGACCTCCGTGCCGGGGGCGTGCTTGCGGGCGTTGGTCAGGGCCTCCTGGACGATGCGGTACGCGGTGCGGCCGACGGAGGCGGGCACGGTGTCCACGGCGGCGGCCGGACCGGCGGCGGTGACCGCCATCCCGGCCTCCCGGCACTCGGCGACCAGGTCGTCCAGCGCGGCGAGCGTCGGCTGCGGACGTCCCGCGTCGTCGGAGTCGCCCGCGCGCAGTACGCCGATGATCTCCCGCAGGTCCTGCAGCGCTTCGTGCGCGCTCTCCCGGATCACCCCGGCGGCGCGCGCCGTCTGCTCGGGGGGCGCGTCGGGCCGGAACTCCAGTGCGCCGGCGTGCACGCTCAGCAGGGTCAGCCGGTGCGCGAGGACGTCGTGCATCTCCCGGGCGATGGCCTCGCGGGCGAGCCGCTGGGCCTGCTCGGCACGCAGCCGCGCCTCCGTCTCGGCGCGCCGGGCCCGGTCGCGCAGGCTGAGCATGAGCTGCCGCTTGGACCGTACGAACATGCCCCAGCCGATGACCGACAGGTTCAGCATCGCGGTGAAGACGAGGGAGGCGCCGTACGACAGACCGGGGTCCGGGCGCAGCCAGTACAGGACCGGGAGCAGCGCGAGGGTGGTGCCGCCCACCCAGGCGACGTACCGGAAAGGCCGGTGCACGGTGAGGGTGAACAGGGCGAGCAGGGCGGCGCCGGAGGACGTGGTGGACAGGAAGCCGACCGGGACCAGCACGGCGGCCAGCGCCAAGGGGTGCCTGCGGCGCAGCCAGAGCGCGCAGCAGGCGAGGCCGCCGAGCGTCCGGTCGGCGACGACGAGCGCGTGCGGCGTGTGCGGGCCGCGGCTCATGTCGTGGGCGATGACGAGGGCGAGGACGACGGCCAGCAGGAAGCAGAGGACGTCGATGATCCAGTCGCGCGCCGTGCGGCGAGGACGGCGGGGCCGCCGACCGGCGACGGGGTCCGCGTCGGGGTCCGCGTCGGGGTCGAGCTGGTCGGCCAGGGCGGACGGCAGCCACCACCGTCGGCCGGTCGGCGCCGGTCTCTCCCCTGTCGTCCTGTCGTCCTTCACGGTCGACGAATCTACGCGCGCTCCGTGCCCGCCGGCGGCATGGACGGCGGATCGGCGACCGAAGTCGCGGCGGTGACGACTTTCGGCTCGGCCGCCGGGTGCGATCGCATACCTGCGGCGCGCACGACGCGCCATGGGGCCGATGCGGGCGGGCGGGGCGCGGGACGAGGGTCGTGGCCATGAAGAAGGTGCTGGAAGTGGTCGGGTTCCTCGCCCTGACGCAGGGCGTGCTCGGTGTGGTGCACGGCTTCACCCACTGGCGGGCGGGGCTGGTGTGGCGGGTGTCCTTCCTGGACGGCTACGAGATCTGGGCGAGCGTCGGCCTGCTCCTGCTGGCGCTGGTCCTGTTCGCCGTCGCGGACCGTGTGCGATCCGACCGCGCGAAGTCCGAGGAGTGAACCGTCTCCCGTCAGAGGTGCTCGGTCGGGCGGTCGAAGAACTCCCGCATTTCGCGGCGCGCGCCGAGTGCCTGGCGGAGTTGGGAACGTCAGCAATAGGTCAGCAAACGTCCTGCCACACCCGCCCACAGACAGCTGGACCGTGGAGTCATTCAACGCGGCGCATCAGGCCATGAGGTACGCCCCTTTGCAGCATCCAGGAGGCATTGAAGGGCGGCGAATCTGCGCGGAACATGTCACCCACCCCTCGCCGATCAGCCGCTGTTTCGCCGGCTCAGCGAGCCCTGCCCCGGGGCTTCAGAGGTGTCGGCGGCAGCTCGGGGGCGGGCAGTGGATCACCGTCGTATCCCTTCACCTCCCCGAACCGCGACCCCTCCATCCAGTCCTCGCGGGCCTGCTCGATCTCCTCCTGCGTCCGTCCGATCCAGTTCCAGAACATGATCAGCTCCTCCTCGAACGGTTCGCCGCCCAGGAGCATCAGGGCGGCGTCGGAGTCGGCGCGCAGGGGGAGTTCGGTGCGGCCGCAGCCGAGGTAGAGCATCGAGCCGGGCAGGACGGGGACGTCGTCGACGTGGGCCTCGCCGGACATGGCCAGGACGGCGTACTCGAAGTCCGGTTCCAGCGGCAGGCGTACGTCCGCGCCGCGGGACAGGGAGAGGTCGGCGCCGACGATCGGGGTGTAGGCGGTGCCCGGCGACCTCGCGCCGTCCAGGGCGCCGAGGATCAGCGTGGCGTTCAGACCGGGCGCCGTGACGGTCGGCAGGTCGGCGTGGTGTTCGAAGTGCGGGTCGGTGTGCCGGTGGGCGTCGGGCAGGGCCACCCACAGCTGGGCGCCGTGCAGGAGGCGGGCGTGCGACCTCGGGCTCTCCTCGGAGTGGCTGATGGCGCGGCCGGAGGTCATCAGGCCCAGCTCACGGGGGCGGATCGTCTGGAGGCTGCCGGTCGAGTCGCGGTGCAGCACCTCGCCCTCGTGCAGCCAGCTCACCGTCTGCAGGCCCATGTGCGGGTGCGGGGGCACCTGCATGCCGGGTTCGTCGGCGATGTCGTCGGGGCCGTAGTGGTCGACGAAGCACCAGGCGCCCACCATGCGACGGCCCAGGTTGGGCAGCAGCCGGCGGACCTCGGTGGACTCGCCGAGCTGGACCCGGCGCGGGCTGAGGAGTTCGCGCACGGGCTCCGCCACCACGAATCCGCGGCCGCCGCACACCGCGGGCACCGCCTGGCGATCAAGGTTGCTCATGGGTCCCAACCTAGACCCGCGCGGGCGGTCCCGTCAGCGTGCCCGCCGGGTCACGCACCGTCGCCGGAATCAAGCGATGAACACTCCATCGGGCTGGCGCGCAGGCCGGCAGGGGGGCTTCTGCGGGGATCAGTACGGGGAGCGGCAAGGTTAGTGGAATATTCAACCAAGCGGGTCGGTTGTGGGCGTCGAAGGAGGTCGCACGTGATGACGACGACGTACTACGACCACGGGAGCGCGGCGGAGCGCTGGGAGCGGGCCCGGATGTTCTTCGACGCCCGCGACTACGCCGGCGCGGCGCGGGTGCTGGACCGGCTCGTCGAGGAGGTGCCGGAGCAGACCGGACCCCGGCTGCTGCTGGCCCGCGCCTACTACCACTCGGCTCAACTGCGCAACGCCGAGGACCAGTTGCGCCTGATCGTGGAGCGCGACCCGGTGGAGCACTACGCCCGGCTGATGCTGGGCCGCACGCTCGAGCGCCAGGGGCGGCACGAGGAGGCGGCCACCCATCTGCGCATCGCCTCCGCGTTCGCGGGCGAGTTCGCGGACGCGTAGGGCCCGGACGCGTAGGGCCCGGACGCGTAGGGCCCCGTGCCCGCGCCCGATCGCCTCGGCCCGCTCACAGCCGGTCCCCCGGCCCGGCCGGTTCCGGGGGGTGCGGGCCGCCGCCGTCCTTGACGTCCTGCGCGCAGGTCCGGCCGGGGTGGGACTGGTCGTTGGGGATCAGCAGCACTCCGGCGACCTGCCCGGGGTGCGCGACGGCGAGCCAGTCGTCGCCCGTCAGGCCACCGTCCGGCGCGGGCCTCCCCTCGGACGAGTAGATCGTCCGGCACCCCAGCGCCACGCGCTTCTTGTCGACCGCGCAGGCGTCCACGGCGGGGCCGGACCGCTCGTCGGCGCCGTCGAAGCGGTAGTGGAAGTGCACCCGGTCGCCGTCGGAGGGCGCCTGCGGGTGCGGCTCCAGGCGCCAGTCGACGATCTCGGCGGTGACGCCGGCACGCCGCCCGGAGGCGTCCTCGACGTGTACCTCGACGCCGGCCGCACCGCGCTCCGCCGTCGTGTCGTGGCAGCCCCACGAGGAGGAGCAGCCGGACAGGACGAGAACCGTCAGAGCCAGCGGGGCGCCGGCGAGCGCCCGTGCGGGAAACACCTGGATGACCTCCGGTCGGGTGGGGCGGTCGGGTGGGGCGGATCGGGTGGGGCGGATCGGGTCGTCCCGGGGCCGTCGGTCTCGGGAGGGGAGGCGGCCGCGCCGGTGTCCTGGCGGGCTACAGGGGCGTCGCCGCGTAGAGGGTGAGGAACAGGGTGACCGCGGAGTTCGCCGAGGACATCGCGGAGACCGCCGCGCCGGCGGCGGCGCCCCACGCGGCGGCGCCGACCGCCGTGCACACCGGCGGCCAGCGCCGTACGGCGGGCGCGGGCGCCAGCAGGGCCG
>NZ_BAABKC010000082.1:0-19679 GCF_039543625.1 Streptomyces similanensis
GCGGCCACCGCGGGCGCCGCGGCGCTCACCGCGGCGGAGGCGGTCGCCGCCGGGCGCGCCGCCCTCGGGCGGCTCGGCCGCCCCTGACCGCGCCCGACGAGAAAGCACTCTCCCGAAAGGTCGTCGAACATGTCGATGAAGGTCTCCGACCACGTCCTCGAGCGCCTGCGCGACTGGGAGGTGGAGTATGTCTTCGCCTACCCGGGCGACGGCATCAACGGGCTGCTCGCCGCCTGGGGCCGGGCCGACGACAACCCGCGGTTCATCCAGGCCCGGCACGAGGAGATGGCCGCCTTCGAGGCCGTCGGCTACGCCAAGTTCTCCGGCAAGGTCGGCGTGTGCGCCGCCACCTCGGGACCCGGCGCGATCCACCTCCTCAACGGCCTGTACGACGCCAAGCTCGACCACGTCCCCGTCGTCGCGATCGTCGGCCAGACCAACCGCAGCGCCATGGGCGGCTCCTACCAGCAGGAGGTCGACCTGCTGAGCCTCTACAAGGACGTGGCCTCCGACTTCTGCGAGATGGTCACCGTCCCCGAGCAGCTGCCCAACGTGCTCGACCGGGCGATGCGCACCGCCATGGCCCGCCGCTCGGTGTGCGCCGTCATCATCCCCGCCGACGTGCAGGAACTGGACTACTCGCCGCCCGAGCACGCCTTCAAGATGGTGCCCTCCAGCCTGGGCATGCCGCACTACGCGCCGGTCCCCGCCGACGACGACCTCGCGCGGGCCGCCGAGGTCCTCAACGCGGGCGAGAAGGTCGCCATCCTCATCGGACAGGGCGCGCGCTCGGCCCGCACCGAGGTGATGAGCGTCGCCGACCGCCTCAACGCGGGCGTCGCCAAGGCGCTGCTGGGCAAGGACGCCCTCGACGACGACCTGCCCTACGTCACCGGCTCCATCGGCCTGCTCGGCACCCGGCCGTCGTACGAGATGATGATGGACTGCGACACTCTTCTCGTCATCGGATCCTCCTTCCCCTACACGCAGTTCCTGCCGGAGTTCGGGCAGGCGCGCGCCGTGCAGATCGACATCGACCCGCACATGGTCGGCCTGCGCTACCCGTTCGAGGTGAACCTGGTCGGCGACGCCCGCGAGACCCTGACCCGGCTGCTGCCCCTGCTCAAGGCGCACAAGAACAAGAGCTGGCGCAAGAAGATCGAGAAGGACGTGTCCCGCTGGTGGGAGGTGATGCAGCGGCGCGCCGCCGTGGACGCCGAACCCATCAACCCCGAGTACGTCGCCCACGCCCTCAGCGACCTGCTGCCCGAGAACGTCGTCGTCGCCGCCGACTCCGGCTCCGCCGCCAACTGGTACGCCCGCCACCTCAAGCTGCGCGGCGCCATGCGCGGCTCGCTGTCCGGCACCCTCGCCACCATGGGACCGGGCGTGCCGTACGTGATCGGCGCCAAGTTCGCGCACGGCGACCGCCCCGCGATCGCGCTGGTCGGCGACGGCGCCATGCAGATGAACGGCATGGCCGAGCTGATCACCATCCACAAGTACTGGCGCGAATGGCAGGACCCGCGCCTGATCGTGGCCGTCCTCAACAACCAGGACCTCAACCAGGTCACCTGGGAGATGCGCGCCATGTCCGGCGCCCCCCAGTTCGAGCCCTCCCAGTCCCTCCCCGACGTCGCCTACGCCGACTTCGCCCGCTCCCTGGGCCTGCACGGCATCCGCGTCGAGAAGCCCGGCGAGGTGCGGGGCGCCTGGGAGGCCGCCCTCGCCAGTGACCGGCCCTGCGTGCTCGACTTCGTCACCGACCCCGCCGTCCCGCCGATCCCGCCGCACGCCAGTCTCGACCAGATCGAGGCCGCCGCGACCTCGATCCTCAAGGGCGACAGCGACCGCACCGCCATGGTCCGCCAGGGCTTCAAGGCCAAGGTGCAGGAGTTCCTGCCCGGCGGCCGGCACCGCGAGGACCGGCCGGGCGCGCAGGACGGCAAGTGACGAACGCTCGGGCCGCGGCGGGGACGGGCGCCGCGACGCGCGCCCCCGCCGCCGGGGACCCCGACCCGAACGGCGGGACCGCACCGACATGAGCACCGCACCCTTCCCGCCGCACGCGCTGCACGACTACGCGCTGCTGGCCGACGGGGAGCGCGGCGCCCTCATCGGACCGGACGGCGCCGTCGGCTGGCTGTGCGCGCCCGCCTGGCACGACGACGCGGTCTTCGCCTCCCTGATCGGCGGCCGGGGCGGCTACGCCGTCACCCCGCGCGGCCGCTACGTCCCCGGCGGCTACTACGAGGAGGGCACCCTGATCTGGCGCAGCCGCTGGATCACCACCGGCGGTGTCGTCGAGTGCCGCGAAGCGCTCGCCTTCCCCGGCGAGGCCGGCCGCCTGGTGCTGCTCAGGCGGCTGACCGCCGTCGACGGCACCGCCCGCGTACGGGCCGTGCTCGACCCGTACGCCGACTACGGCCGCACCGCCCCGGCCGCCCCGCACCGCGGCGAGGACGGCGTGTGGTACGTCAACGCCGGGCACCATCGCCTGCGGTGGCAGGGCGCGCCGACGGCGACCGTGGGCGCGGACGGCCTGAGCGCCGACCTGCTCCTGCGGCCCGGCGAACGCCACGACCTGGTCCTGGAGTGCTCCGACGGGCCGCTGCCGCACACCCCGCCGGACCCCGACGCGGCCTGGGCGGCCACCGAACGGGCCTGGCGCGCGAGCGTGCCCCCGCTGGAGCGGACCGTCGCCCCGGGCGACGCCCGCCGCGCCTACGCCGTACTGCGCGGACTGACCACGCACGGCGGCGGCCTGATCGCCGCGGCCACCACCAGCCTGCCCGAACGCGCCGAGGCCGGCCGCAACTACGACTACCGGTACGTGTGGATCCGCGACCAGAGCTACGCGGGACAGGCCGCCGCGGCCGCGCAGGCCCCCGAACTCCTCGACGCCGCCGTCCGGTTCGTCGGCGAGCGCCTGCTGTCCGACGGCCCCCGTCTGGCCCCCGCCTACACCCTGCACGGCGGGCCGGTGCCCGAGCAGCACGAGCTGGACCTGCCCGGTTACCCGGGCGGCTCCAGCCGGACCGGCAACCATGTCCGCAAGCAGTTCCAACTGGACTGCTTCGGCGAGGCGTTGCTGCTGTTCGCCGCCGCCGAGCGGGCCGGCCGGCTGGACGGCGAGGGCTGGAAGGCCGCCGACCTCGCGGTCCGGGCCGTCGCCGACCGGTGGCGCGAACCGGACGCCGGCGTCTGGGAGCTGGAGCCCAGGCAGTGGACGCACAGCAGACTCACCTGCGTGGCCGGGCTGCGCGCCTTGGCCGGCGCCGCGCCCCGGCACCCGCTCGCCGACCCGTGCGCGCACCTGGCCGACACCCTCTTCGCCGAGGTGTGCGCGAGCGCCGTCCACCCCGACGGGCACTGGCAGCGCGCCCCCGACGACCCGAAGGTCGACGCCGCGCTGCTGATGCCGGCCCTGCGCGGCGCCGTGCCCGCCCACGACCCGCGCGCCCGGGCCACCCTCGCCGCCTGCCGCGACCAGCTGGCCCGGGACCACTTCCTCTACCGCTTCCGCCACGACGACCGGCCCCTGGAGCGGGCCGAGGGCGCCTTCCTGCTGTGCGGGTTCGTCATGGCGCTGGCCGAGCACCAGCAGGGCGACGAGGTCGCGGCGCACCGCTGGTTCGAACGCAACCGCGGGGCCTGCGGGGCGTCGGGCCTGTACGCGGAGGAGTTCGACATCGCCCAGCGCCAACTGCGCGGCAATCTGCCCCAGGCCTTCGTCCACGCCCTGCTGCTGGAGAGCGCGGCCCGTCTCGCCACGCCGTCCGCGCCCACCGCCGAGTAAGGAGCCCACCATGTCCCAGACCGTCGTCATCACCGGCGCCAGCGCCGGCATCGGCCGCGCCACCGCCCGCCTCTACGCCCGGCGCGGCGCCCGCGTCGTCCTCGTCGCCCGCGGCCGTACCGGCCTGGACAACTGCGCCGAGGAGGTCGAGTCGCTCGGCGGCCGGCCCCTGGTCCAAGTGGCCGACGTCGCCGACCCCGAACAGGTGGAGGCCGTCGCCGAGGCCGCCGAGCGCGCGTTCGGGCCCGTCGGCGTCTGGATCAACTGCGCCTTCAGCACGGTGTTCGCCCCGTTCGAGGAGGTCACGCCCGAGGAGTACCGGCGGGCGACCGAGGTGACCTACCTCGGCTTCGTCAACGGCACCAGGACCGCGCTCAAGCGGATGCTGCCGCGCGACCGGGGCACCATCGTGCAGGTCGGCTCGGCGCTGGGGGAGCGGTCGGTGCCCCTCCAGTCCGTGTACTGCGGCGCCAAGCACGCCATCAACGGCTTCACCTCCTCCCTGCGCACCGAACTGCTGCACCGCGGCAGCAACGTGCACGTCACGATCGCCCAGATGCCCGCCGTCAACACCCCGCAGTTCTCCTGGGTCACCACCCGGCTGCCCAGGCACCCGCAGCCCGTCCCGCCGATCTACCAGCCCGAGGTCGCCGCCCGGGGCGTCCTGCACGCGGCCGACCACCCGCGCCGCAAGCAGTACTACATCGGCGCCACCACCGTCGCGACCCTCTGGGCCAACCGCCTCGCCCCGGCCCTGCTCGACCGCTACCTGGCCCGTACCGGCTTCGACTCCCAGCAGACCGACCTGCGGCCCCCGACCGGCGAGAGCAACCTCTTCGCCCCCGTGGACGGGCCGCGCGGCCACGACCACGGCGCCCACGGCATCTTCGACGAGGCGTCGCACGACCGCTCCCTGCAGGCCACCCTGTCCCGCCACCCCGCCGCCCTCGCCGCCGCCTTCGCCCTGGGCGGCGCCGCCACCGCCGCGGCGCTGGGCCGGCGCGGCCGTACGAGCGCGGCCTGAGGCGCCGGCCGGGCCCGACGGGCGGCAGCGCGCGACCGCGGAAGGGGGCGCCATGGCACAGCACCACGACGACCGGGGCCGGACCCCGTCGCGCGCCCGGCCCGCGCGGCACGGCCTCGACCACGAGGCCGAGGAACTCAGCATCGCCGTGATGACCGCCTCCCGGCTGTTCGTGGCGATCTCCGCCCGCGCCCTGGCCCGCACCGACGACTCGCTCACCCTGCCCCAACTGCGCGCCCTGGTCGTCCTGGACACCTGCGGACCGGTCAAACTCGTCACCCTCGCCGCCACCCTCGGCGTCAACCCGTCCACGGCCCTGCGCATGGTCGGCCGGCTCGAAGCGCTCGACCTGGTCGACCGCAGGACCAACCCCGCCAACCGGCGCGAGGTCGCCCTCAGCCTGACCCCGGCCGGCCACGACCTGGTCGGCCGGGTGCTCACCCACCGCCGCGCCGAGATCCGCACCCTGGTGCGGCGGCTGCCCGCGGCCCAGCGCGCGGTGCTGGTCCCCGCCCTGCACGCCCTGACGGCCGCCGCAGGCGAGCTCGCGGTGGACGCCCACGACGACGCCCGCGCCGACCGCGGCATCGTCGACGACCCCCTGGACCCCGCCGCGCCCCCCGAGCCGTGACCGCCGCCCCCGGACGGGCCACCCCAGCGCGCCGAACCGGCGGCCCGCCGGTGCAATGGAGAGGTGACCGGGCCCCCGGACGACTGCCTTGCCCGCAACGAGTGGATCTGCGGCGCCTACCTGAGCACGCGCCGCCACATCCTCCTGGACGCGGTGCTCCAGCACCTCCAGCTCACCGCTGTGTCCGTGCTCATCGGCCTCGCCGTCGCCGTCCCGCTCGCCGTGCTCGCCCGCCGCTGGAAAGCGGCCGCCGGACCCGTTCTCGCCGTCACGACCGTCCTCTACACCATCCCCTCACTGGCCATGTTCTCCCTGCTCCTGCCCCTGTACGGACTCTCGGCCACACTCGTCGTCGCCGGGCTGGTGCTGTACTCGCTGACCCTGCTGGTGCGCAACCTCCTGGCCGGACTGCGCGCCGTGCCCGAGGAGATCAGACAGGCCGCCCTCGGCATGGGCTACGGCCCCGCCCGGCTGCTCCTCACCGTCGAACTGCCGCTCGCCCTGCCCGCCGCGATGGCCGGACTGCGCATCGCCGCCGTCTCCGCCGTCTCCCTGGTGACGGTCGGCGCGATCGTCGGCTTCGGCGGCCTGGGCAACCTCATCTACGCGGGCATGAACACCTACTTCAAGGCCCAGGTGCTCACCGCCTCCGTGCTGTGCGTGCTGATCGCCGTCGCCGCCGACCTGCTCCTGCTCGGCCTCCAGCGCCTCCTCACCCCCTGGACCCGGCCGGACCGCGCGTGAACGCCCGCACGGAGGACCGCACATGACGACCCTGACCGACGCCTGGGCCTGGCTCACCGACCCCGCGCACTGGCCCGGCGACGACGGCATCGCGCACCGCCTGCTCCAGCACCTCTGGCTCACCGTCGTCTGCCTGGCCGTCAGCTGCCTGATCGCCCTGCCCGTCGCCCTCCTGCTAGGCCACCTCGGCAAGGGCGGCGCCCTCGCCGTCAACATCTCCAACGCCGGCCGCGCCGTGCCCACCTTCGCCGTCCTCGTCCTGCTGCTCCTCACCCCGGTCGGCCGCTGGGGCGAAGGGCCCACCGTCGTCGCCCTGGTGCTGTTCGCCGTGCCGCCGCTGCTCACCAACGCCTACGTCGGCATGCGCGAGGTCGACCGGGACGTCGTCCAGGCCGCGCGCGGCATGGGGATGACCGGCGGGCAGCTGCTGCGCCGCGTCGAACTGCCCCTCGCCCTGCCGATGGTGCTCACCGGGGTGCGGATCGCCGCCGTCCAGCTCGTCGCCACCGCCACCATCGCCGCGCTGGCCGGCGGCGGCGGCCTCGGCCGGATCATCACGGCGGGCTTCAACCTGGCGAGCACCCCGCAGGTAATGGCCGGCGCCGTCCTCGTCGCCGCCTTCGCCCTGGCCGTCGAAGCGGTCTTCGTCGCCGTCGAACGGCTGGCCCCGGCCCGCGCGAGGGGCGGCGGCCGGTGAGGACGCCGCTGGGCGGGGCGCGGCCGGCGCGGGCCCTGCTCGCCCTGCTCCCGCCGCTCCTGCTCGCCGCCTGCGCCACCGGCCCCGCCCTGGAACAGCGCGACCAGGTCACCGCACCGCCCGGCGACAGCCGGCGCCTGACCATCGGATCAGCCGGCTTCACCGAAAGCGACCTGCTCGCCCAGATGTACGCCCTGCTGCTGAACCGGGCCGGCTACCGGACCGAGCTGATCACCGTCGCCAACCGCGAACTGTACGAACCCGCCCTGGAGTCAGGACGCATCGACGTCGTCCCCGAGTACGCCGCCACCCTCGCCGACTGGCTCAACGCCAAGGCGCACGGCCCCGACGCGCCCCCGGCCGGCTCGCCCGACCTCGCCGCCACCCTGAGCGCCCTGCGCCGCCTGGCCGCGCCCCGCGGCCTGACCGTCCTCGACCCCGGCCGGGCCGTCGACCAGAACGCCTTCGCGGTCAGCGCCTCCTACGCCCGCGAGCACCGCCTGAAGACCCTCAGCGACCTCGGCGCCGCCCGGCTCGGCGTCCGGCTCGCCGCCGGGGACGAGTGCGTGCGCCGGCCCTACTGCGCACCGGGCCTGAAGAAGACGTACGGCATCCGCGTCACCGGCGTCGACCCCAAGGGCGTCGGCACCACCCCGGCGAAGCAGGCCGTGCGCAGCGGCCGCGACCAGATGGTGCTGACCACCACCACGGACGCCACCCTCGACGCCTTCGGCCTGGTCGTCCTCGCCGACGACAAGCACCTCCAGAACGCCGACTACGTCGTCCCGGTCGTCAACCGCGCCCGCGCCGGCGGTCCCGGCGTGACCCGGGTCCTGGACCGGCTGAACCGGGTGCTGACCACGGCGGACCTGGCGTCGATGAACCGACAGGTCGACAGCTGGCGCCGGCTGCCCGCCGACGTGGCCCGCGCCTACCTCGTGGACAAGGGCCTGCTGAAGTGACCGGGCCGCGACGCCGCCTCACGCGTCGGCCACCGAGTCGAAGCCGACCTGCCCGCGCGGCACCCCGAGCGCGTCCGCGTCCACCGAGCGGCGCAGCGCCTCGTGCAGCTTCGCCGGCGTCAGCACCCCGCAGAACCGGGCGCCGTCCAGCACCGCGACCCAGCCCGCGTCGTGCTGGAGCATCACCCCGAACGCCTGCTTGAGCGGCGCGCCCACCGGCACCCAGGCGTTCATCCGGTGGGCCAGATCACCGACCGAGCCGCCCGCAGCCAGCGCGTCGAGCCCCACCCAGCCGTGCAGATCACCGGCCGCGTCCAGCACCACCGCCCAGCGCGCCCCCTCGGCCCGCAGCCGCCCGGCGGCCCGCCCGGCCGGCTCGTCCAGGCGGGCGACCGGCGGCTGCTCCAGGTCGCCCCGCTCCACCGCCGTCACCGACAGCCGCTTCAGCCCCCGGTCGGCGCCCACGAACTCGGCGACGTAGGAGGTGGCCGGGCTGCCCAGCACCGCGCCCGGCGTGTCCAGCTGCTCGATGCGGCCCCGCCCGTACACGGCGATCCGGTCGCCGAGCCGCACCGCCTCCTCGATGTCGTGCGTGACCAGCAGCACCGTCTTGCGCACCGCCGCCCGCATCCGCAGGAACTCGTCCTGCAACTGCTCGCGCACCACCGGGTCCACCGCCCCGAACGGCTCGTCCATCAGCAGCACCTCGGGATCGGCGGCCAGCGCCCGCGCCACCCCGACCCGTTGCCGCTGCCCGCCCGACAACTGCCGCGGATAGCGCGGCCCGTACGTCTTCGGGTCCAGCCCCACCAGGTCCAGCAGCTCGGCGGCGCGCGCCCGTGCCCGCGCCCTCTTCCAGCCGAGCAGCGCCGGCACGGTCGCGGTGTTGTCGAGGACGGTGCGGTGCGGGAAGAGGCCGACCTGCTGGATGACGTACCCGATGCGGCGGCGCAGCCGCACCGGGTCGAGTCCGGCGACGTCCTCGCCGCCCACCAGGACGCGGCCCGAGGTCGGTTCGACCAGGCGGTTGACCATCATCATCGTGGTGGTCTTGCCGCAGCCGGACGGGCCCACGAGGGTGACGAGCTCGCCCTCCGCCACCTCGAAGCTCAGGCCGTCCACGGCCGTGGTCCCGTCCGGGTAGCGCTTGGTGACCTGCTCGAACCGGATCATTCCCTCACGCTAGCCGCGCCGGTCGCGCTCCGCTCACCAGCACCACCTCCAGGCAGCGCGGCCCGTGCACCCCCTCCACCCGGTCCAGTTCGATGTCACTGGTCGCCGACGGGCCGGAGATCCAGGTCAGCGGGTGCGCCGGGGTGAGCCGCTCCAGGGCCTCGGGCACCGAGGACACCACCTGCTCGGGCACCCGGACGACGCAGATGTGATGGTCGGGGACGAGCGTGACGCGGCGCCGGCCCTGGTCGGGGGAGCCGTCCAGGACGATCGTGCCGGTCTCGGCGATCGCGACGGCGCAGCCGGTGACCACGCTGTCGACGCGGTCCAGTTCGCCCGGCGTGGCGTCGGCCCGGTCCGCGACCTGCTGGACCGCCGTCGCCGACAGCCACGCCTCGTCCAGTCCCGGCGGCACCAGGACGCCCGTGGAGTCGCGCTCGCCGAGCAGATGGGCGATCAGCGCGGGCAGTCCCGCCGCGTCGCAGCGGTGCACCACGGCCCGGTAGTCCACCAGGTTCTCGGCCAGCAGATCCACCGTCTCTGCCGCGCTCCGCTCGCCGTGCCGGCGCTGGTAGTCACGCGGCACCGCCTGCTCGTACGGCGTGTCGTCACGCGGCACACCGGCCAGCGCGCGCCGCACCCGGCCCAGGATCCGGTCCCTGCTGCTCACTTCTCCTCCTCCTCGCCCCCGTGCGTGCGCTGCCACCAGTCCCGGAACGGCTCGGCGGGCAGCGCGGGCAGATCCCGCGTCCCCGTCCACGCCCGGCCGGGCCCCGGCAGGGTGCGCGGCCGGAACCGGCGCACGCGCGCGGCCAGCCGCTGCCCGCCGCGCAGCGCTCCCGGACGACCGAACGCCCAGCGGGCCGCGCGCATCGCCACCCGCTCGGCGCCGTGGCCCCGGGCCGGCCTGAGCACCACCCTGTTGCCTCCGCGGGTGACCTCGCCGCCCTGGGCGACGCGCTCGCGCAGGTGCACCAGCACCTCGGGGATGTCGATGGCGACCGGGCAGACCTCGTAGCAGGCGCCGCACAGCGAGGAGGCGTACGGCAGCGAGGCGTCGATCGCGCTGCGCGTGCCGCGCAGCTGGGGGCTGAGGATGGCGCCGATGGGGCCGGGGTAGACCGAGCCGTAGGCGTGCCCGCCGGCGCGTTCGTAGACCGGGCAGACGTTCAGGCAGGCCGAGCAGCGGATGCAGCGCAGCGCCTGGCGGCCGACCTCGTCGGCGAGGGTGTCGGTGCGGCCGTTGTCGAGCAGCACCAGGTGGAACACCCGGGGGCCGTCGCCGTCCGTGGTGCCGGTCCACATGGAGGTGTAGGGGTTCATGCGCTCGGCGGTGGAGGAGCGGGGGAGGGTCTGGAGGAACACCTCCAGGTCCCGCCAGGTCGGCACGATCTTCTCGATGCCGACGACGGAGATCAGCGTCTCGGGCAGGGTCAGGCACATCCGCCCGTTGCCCTCGGACTCCACGACCACCAGGGTGCCGGTCTCGGCGACCACGAAGTTGGCGCCGGAGATCCCGACCTTGGCGCGCAGGAACTTCTCGCGCAGGTGCAGCCGGGCCGCCTCGGCGAGTTCGGCGGGCGTGTCGGTGAGGTCCGCGGGGGCGGGGCGGCCCCACTCGCTCATCTCGGAGCGGAAGATGTCCCGGATCTCCCCGCGGTTGCGGTGGATCGCGGGCACCAGGATGTGCGAGGGCCGGTCCTTGCCCAACTGCACGATCAGCTCGGCCAGATCGGTCTCGTAGGCGCGGATGCCCTCGGCCTCCAGCGCCTCGTTGAGGCCGATCTCCTGGGTGGCCATCGACTTGACCTTGACGACCTCGCGCTCGCCGGTGGCCTTCACCAGGCCGGCGACGATCCGGTTGGCCTCCTCGGCGTCGGCCGCCCAGTGCACGGTGCCGCCCGCCGCGGTCACCGCCTCCTCCACCCGCACCAGATAGCGGTCCAGGTGCCGCAGGGCGTGGTCCTTGATCCGCCGGCCCGCCTCGCGCAGCTCGGCCCAGTCGGACACCTCCGCCACCGCACCGGCCCGCTTGGCGCGGATGGTGTGCGTGGCATGGCGCAGGTTGCCGCGCAGCCGCTCGTCCCGCACGGCGTCGTGCGCCGCCTCGGGGAAGGGCGGGAACTCCGGCCGCCCCGGCGGGGGAAGTCCGGGCATCCCCAGATCGGTCGTGCTCATGCCGCCGGGTCCTCCTCCGTGCTCGCCAGGATCTCCGCGATGTGCACCGGCCGCATCCGGGTGCGCAGCCGGCTCATGGTCCCGCCCAGGTGCATCAGACAGGAGTTGTCGCCCGCGCACAGCACCTCGGCACCGGTCGACTCGGCGTTGCGCACCTTGTCGGCGCCCATCGCCGCCGACACGTCCGGGTTCTTCACCGCGAAGGTGCCGCCGAAGCCGCAGCACTCGTCGGCGCCGGGCAGTTCGACCAGATCCAGTCCCCGCACCGCCTGGAGCAGCCGCCGGGGCCGGTCCCCGAGACCGAGGCCGCGCAGCCCGTGGCAGGTGGGATGGTAGGTCACCGTGTGCGGGTAGTAGGCCCCCACGTCCGTCACCTCCAGCACGTCCACCAGGAACTCCGTCAGCTCGTACGTCTTCGGGACCACCGGCGCCAGCACCCGTTCCAGGGTGTCGCCGCGTCCTTCGGCCCGCGCCCGTTCGCCCAGCCGCGGGTACAGCTCCCGCACCATCGCCCCGCACGACCCGGACGGCGTGACGATCGCCTCGTAGTCCGCGAAGACCTCGCTGAAGCGGCGGGCCAGCGGCTCGGCCTCGTGCCGGTACCCGGTGTTGTAGTGGGCCTGCCCGCAGCACGTCTGGGCCATCGGGAAGTCCACGTCGACGCCCAGTCTGCGCAGCAGCCGCACCACGGCGCGCCCGGTGTCGGGATAGAGCGTGTCGTTGACGCAGGTCAGGAACAGGGCGACACGCATCGCGGCTCCTCCTCATAGATCATCGGACGAAGGCAGCGTAGCCAGCCCGGGCG
The DNA here is from genome assembly GCF_039543625.1 of Streptomyces similanensis. Lineage (NCBI taxonomy): Bacteria > Bacillati > Actinomycetota > Actinomycetes > Kitasatosporales > Streptomycetaceae > Streptomyces > Streptomyces similanensis. The sequence continues at coordinate 12,014 of NZ_BAABKC010000082.1, forward strand.
AGCCGCGGCAGACGCCGGCACACGGCGTGGCGGCGCGGCGCCCCGGCCGTGCCCTGGCCGCACCTCGGCCGCGCCCCGGCGCCACCCGGCCACATCCCGGCCGCGCTCGTCCGCCCCCCGGCCGCATCCCGACCACGCCCCGGCGCAGAGCGAAACGGCACCCCGGCCGCGATCCGCGTCCGACCCCGGGCCAGGCGCGCGGCGGCACATGTGCTGGACTGGGCCGCGGCCGTACCACCCTCCGCCCGGGGAGACCTCTTGTCCGTCAGTTACCGCCAGCCCGGCGTCGTCCTCACCGACCGCTTCTTCACCGTGCCGCTCGACCACGACGACCCGGCCGGCGAGACGATCGACCTGTACGCCCGTGAGGCCGTCGCGAGCGACAGGGCGGACCGGGACCTGCCGTGGCTGCTCTACCTCCAGGGCGGCCCCGGCTTCGGCGCGAACCGCTTCGTCGGCCGGCAGGCCTGGCTCGGGCGGGCGCTGGAGGAGTACCGGGTGCTGCTGCTCGACCAGCGCGGCACCGGCCGCTCCACCCCGGCCAACCGCCAGACGCTCCCGCTGCGCGGCGGCCCGGCCGCACAGGCCGACCACCTCGCCCTCTTCCGCGCCGACTCGATCGTCCGCGACTGCGAGGCGATCCGCCCCCAGGTGACCGGCGGCGCCCCCTGGACCGTCCTCGGCCAGAGCTTCGGCGGCTTCTGCGCCACCGCCTACCTCTCCACCCACCCCGAGGGCCTGGCCACCGCCCTGATCACCGGCGGCCTGCCGAGCCTGGACGCCCACGCCGACGACGTCTACCGCGCGGCCTACCCGCGCATCGAACGCAAGGTCGCCGCCCACTACGACCGTTATCCCATGGACGTCGAACGCGCCCGCCGCATCGCCGAACACCTCCTCACCCGCGAGGTGACGCTCCCGAACGGCTACCGGCTGACCGTCGAGGCATTCCAGTCGCTCGGCATCGTGCTCGGCGCCGGCGACGGCAGCCACCGCCTGCACCACCTCCTGGAGGACGCCTTCGTCCCCACCCCGGCGGGCCGCGAACTCTCCGACGCCTTCCGGGAGCAGGTCCAGGGCCTGCTGTCGTACGCCGCGCACCCGCTGTACGCCCTGGTCCACGAGGCCTGCTACGGCCAGGGCCGGCGCCCCACCGCGTGGGCGGCCGAACGGGTGCGCGCCGAGTTCGAGCGGTTCGACGCGGCCAGGGCCGTCGCGGACGGGGCGCCCCTGCTGTTCACCGGCGAGTCCGTGCACCCCTGGACGTTCGCCTGCGACCCCGCGCTGCGCCCGCTGCGCGAGACCGCCGAACTGCTCGCCGCCCGCACCGACTGGCGTCCCCTGTACGACCCCGCCCGGCTCGCCGCCAACGAGGTCCCGGTCGCCGCTGCCGTGTACCACGACGACATGTACGTCGACACCGCCCACTCGCTGGCCACCGCCCGCGCGATCCGCGGTCTGCGCACCTGGGTGACCGACGAGTTCGAGCACGACGGCGTACGGGCCGGCGGCCCCCGCGTCCTGGACCGCCTCCTCGCCCTCGCCCGCGACGAGGACTGAGCGCCGGGCGGTCCGGGAATTCCCGGCTGCCGACACGCCTTCACTCCTAGGATGATCACATCGGCGGGGTTATGGCCCGGGGGGGAAGCGGATGACCGGCACGGACGACCAGGACACGCTGGCGCGGCGCTTCGAGGAGCACCGCGGCCAACTGCGCGCGGTGGCCTACCGGATGCTCGGCTCCCTGGCCGAGGCGGAGGACGCCGTCCAGGAGGCGTGGCTGAAGCTGACCCGCGCGGACGCCGCCGCCATCGATAACCTGGGCGGCTGGCTCACCACCGTGACCGGCCGGGTCTGCCTCGACCTGCTGCGCACCCGCGGCACGCGCCGCGAGCAGCCCATGGACGAGACCTTCGTCCCGGACCCCGTCGTCCGGCCCCTCACCCCGCTCGACCCGGAGGAAGAGGTGGTCCGGGCCGACTCGGTGGGCATCGCCCTGCTGGTCGTCCTGGAGACGCTGCGGCCCGACGAGCGCCTGGCGTTCGTGCTGCACGACCTGTTCGCCGTGCCGTTCGACGACATCGCGCCGGTCCTGGAGCGCTCCGCGGCCTCGACGCGGCAGCTCGCCAGCCGGGCCCGGCGCCGGGTGCGGGGCGCGACCCCGCCCGCCGACACCGACCTCGGCCGGCAGCAGCGGGTGCTGGAAGCCTTCCTCGCCGCCTCGCGCGCCGGCGACTTCGAGGCCCTGGTCGCCGTCCTCCACCCCGACGTGGTGCTGCGCGTCGACGCCGGCGCCCTCGCCCGGGGCGCCGCCGTCTCCAAGGTGGTGCGCGGCGCGCGGACGGTGGCCGCCCAGGCGCTCACCTTCTCCAGGTTCGCCGGGACCGCGCGCCTGGTCCTGGTCAACGGCGCGATCGGCCTGGCCAACGCCCCGGCGGACGGCCCGGCCTCGGTCATGGGCGTCACCGTGGCCGACGGCCGGATCACCCACCTGTACATCCTGGCCGACGGCGACCGCCTGAAGCAGCTGGGGCCGGCCGTCGGCGAGGCGGAGCGCCCGCGGCCGTCCGGGGCTCCCGCCGCAGGTCAGTAGAGTGGACGGCATGTCAGATCACAGTGTTGGACCGGGCGCCGGGTCCGAACTGCGCGGCGACTGCGCCGCCTGCTTCGGGCTGTGCTGCGTCGCCCTGCCCTTCGCCCGCTCCGCGGACTTCGCGCTCGACAAGCCCGCCGGCACGCCCTGCCCGAACCTGCGCGACGACCACCGGTGCGGCATCCACACGAAGCTGCGGGACAAGGGCTTCACCGGCTGCACCGTCTACGACTGCTTCGGCGCCGGGCAGAAGGTCTCGCAGGTCACCTTCGGCGGCCGCGACTGGCGGGCCGAGCCCGGCGCGCGGGTCCGCGAGATGATGGACGTCTTCCCCGTCGTGCGGCAACTGCACGAACTGCTCTGGTACCTGACCGAGGCGCTGACCCTGCCCGCCGCCCGTCCCGTCGGCGCCGAGCTGCGCCGGGCCCTGGAGCGCACCGAGCAGCTCACCCTGCTGCCGCCCGGGGGGCTGGCCGCGCTCGACGTCGGCGCGCACCGGCAGGAGGTCAACGTGCTGCTGCTGCGCACCAGCGAACTGGCCCGGGCACAGACGCGCGGCAAGAAGAAGGACCGCCGGGGCGCGGATCTGGTCGGCGCCCGGCTCAAGGGCGCCGACCTGCGCGGGGCGAGTCTGCGCGGCGCCTGGCTGATCGCCGCCGACCTCACCGGCGCGGACCTGCGGGGCGCCGACCTCATCGGCGCCGACCTCAGGGACGCGAACCTCACCGACGCCGATCTGACCGGCGCGTTCTTCCTGACCCAGCCGCAGCTGAACGCGGCCCGGGGCGGCGCCGGCACCCGGCTGCCGCGGTCAGTCACCCGCCCGGTGCACTGGACAGCGCGGGACTGAGCCGCCGCCGCTGCCGTCGCCGCCCGCCGGCACGGGATCGGGCTCCCGCACGGCCGGGGCGGTGCGCCGCTCCAGCCGCAGCCGCAGGCCCTCGGGCATCAGCGTCAGCCGCTCGGTGATCCGCAGCCGGTAGTCCGGTTCGGCGTGCAGGTCGTAGCGGCGCAGCAGCAGACCGAGCACGAGCGTCGCCTCGTGCAGGGCGAACTGGCGGCCGATGCAGGCCCGGGCGCCGGTGCCGAACGGCTTGAAGACGTGCGGCGGGCGGGCCCGTACCGCGGGCGCGTCGAAGCGGTCCGGGTCGAAGCGCTCCGCGTCCGGGCCCCACGCCTCGGGGTCGCGGTGCAGCATCGGGGTGAGCACCAGGGTCCAGGCGCCCCGGCGCATCGGGTGCTCGCCGGCCAGCACGGTGTCCTGCCGGGCCTCGCGGGCGAAGGCGGGCGCGGTGGGCCACAGCCGCAGCGACTCGTCCAGCACCCGGCGCACGTAGCGCAGTTTGGCCACCTGCTCGTAGCCGGGCGCGGCCGCGTCGCCCCAGACCCGGTCCACCTCGGCGCGGGCGCGCTCGGCGATCCGGGGATGCTGGGCGAGGTAGTGCAGCGCGAAGGAGAGCGCGCCGGAGGTGGTCTCGTGGCCGGCGACCAGGAAGGTGATGACCTGCCGGCGCACGTTCCGCGCCGACAGCCGCTCGCCGGTGACCGGATGGACGGTCTCCAGCATCCGGTCCAGCAGGTCGCCCTGGCCGCTCCCGCCCGCCTCGCGCCGGGCGCGCACCAAGTCGTCGACGGTCTGGTTGAGATGGTCGATGTCGGCGGCGTTGCGGCGGGTCGCGGCGCGCAGCAGGTACGGCGCCAGCGGGGCCGGGACGGTGTTCAGCCGCTGGGCGTAGGTGAGCGTGCCGACCATCGCCGTCACGAACGGGTGCGGTCGGGCGCGTTCGAACGAGCCGAAGTCGTGGCCGAACCCGGTGCGCGCGATCGTCTCCAGGGTCAGCTTGGTCATGTCGCCGGGCACGTCCACGGTGCGCCCGGCGGCCAGCTCGCGGTCCCAGTGGCCGGTGAGCCGGGCGGCGACGTCCAGCATCATCACGTGGTAGGCGGCCATCGCCTCCCGGCTGAAGCCGGGGGCCAGCACGTCGTGCGCCAACTGCCAGTTGGACTCGTGGTTGTACGCGGTGAACAGCCCGTCCCCGGCGACCGGCCGCAGATTGGCGACGCCGAGGCCGACGTGCTTGGCGAAGCGTGACTCGTCCGCGAGGTCGGCGGCCTGGCGGGCGCCCCAGGTGAACACGAACTCCTTGCCGAACACCCGGCGGCGGTAGACCCGGCCGAGGGCGCGGGCGTAGCGCATCGAGTCCTGCAACGGGCTGCGCCGGTCGGCGCCGAGCACGTCGCCGAGGAGGGGGAGCCGGTGCGGCGGGTGCGGAATGCGGTGCAGCTCGGGCCAGCCCAGTTCGGCGCTGCGGAACCCCTTCGGCAGCCCGTCTGCGGCTTCGCTTGCGCTCGTCGTCCGTGCCATGCCGCGATCTCCCCGGTCTTCGTCGATCCGGCGGACGGCGCCACGCGCGGCGGGCCGTCCGTCGCCCACGTGTTGTACGTGGGTTCAATAGCGTGTTCAGTCTGGTCCGGTCGTCGAACCGGCGTCAAGTAAGGTGCGGACATGGCCGGGAACCAGGGGGAGCAGCGCACGCGCCGTCGGCTGAGCACCGAGGAGCGCAGGGAGCAGTTGCTCTCGGTCGGGGCCCGGCTGTTCTCGGAGAGCCCGTACGACGACGTGTGGATCGAGCAGGTCGCCGAGATCGCGGGCGTCTCCCGGGGGCTGCTCTACCACTACTTCCCGACCAAGCGGGACTTCTTTGCCGCGGTGGTCGAGCGCGAGAGCGAGCGGATGCTGCGGATGACCGCGGCGGTGCCCGGCGTTCCGGTGCGCGAGCAGCTCGCGGCCGGACTCGACGCGTATCTGGAGCACGTCCGGGCGCACGCGCACGGCTACCGCGCCTTCCACCGCGCCGACGCGGCCGGCGACCAGGCGGTGCGCCGCGTCTACCGGCGGGCGCTGGCCGCGCAGGAGCGGCAGATCCTGGCCGCGCTCGCCGAGGACCCCGAGTTCGGTCCGCTCGCCGCGCGCCGTCCCGACCTCGACCTGGCCGTCCGCGGCTGGCTGGCGTTCACCACCGCCGTCTGCCTGGAATGGCTGCGCGACCCGCGGCTGAGCCGGGAGCAGGTCCGCGACCTGTGCACCCGGGCCCTGCTGGGCGTACTGACCGTCTGAGCCGCGCCGGGCGCGCCATCGTCCCGGGCCTTGCCCGGGTGTGGGCGGCGCTCCCGGGCACCCCTGTTCGACGTTCCCCCATGGTTGGCGTACGCGGCGCACTCCTATAGGTTAGGCAAGGCTTACCTAATGAGGAGGTTGGGATGGGTGACAGCCACACGTGGGCCGCGGTGCCCGGCGCGGCGCAGCGGGCCAGGTCGGTGCTCGCCGTCGCGTGGTCCTGCACGGTGACCACCGAGGGCTGCCCGGAGGAGTTCACCGGCGCGCACTCCGTGACCGGTGACGGACGGGTGCTCCTGCGCGCCCCCGAGGACAGCGCCCTGTCCGCCGCAGCGCTGCTCGCCCCCCGCGGCGAACTCCCCGCCCTGCTGGAGTTCGCCGACGTCGCGCCCGTCCCGGTGCGCAACCGGATCCGCGCCCGGCTGCGGCTGGCCGGCCGGTTCACCCGGGCCGGCGACACCCTCCTGTTCCAGCCGATGCGCGTGGTGCTGCGTCAGCCGCCCGGCGCGGTGGTGATCACCCCCGCCGACTTCGCCGCCGCCGAGGCCGACCCGCTCGCCCTGGCCGAGGCCCGGCTGCTCACCCACCTCGCCGACACCCATCCCGACGCGGTCGAACGGCTCACCCGGCTGGTCGGACCCGACAGCCTGCACGGCGCGGTGCGGGTACGGCCGCTCGCCGTGGACCGGCACGCGCTGACCCTGCGCATCGAGCGCGCCCGCACCGACGGCGACGTACGGCTGCCCTTCCACGCGCCCGCCGACGACATCGCCCAGCTCACCGAACGCATGCACGTACTGCTCGCCCAGGCCGGCAGCGCCTCCTGCGGCCGGGCCCTACAACGGCAGCGCACAGACGGCGACGGGTGAGGCGAACGGCTCGCCGGCCGGCCGCAGCGCGCCGTCGGCGCGGCCGATGCGGAAGACGCCGACCGTGCCCGACTTCTGGTTCGCCGCGAACAGCAGCGCGCCGTCGGGCGAGAAGGCGATCTGGCGCGGGAAGTCGCCGCCCGCCGGCACCGCGTCCAGGAGCCTGAGCCGGGCCCCGGCGGCCTCGACGGCGTAGCGCGCCAGGGTGTTGCGGCCCCGGTTGGCGAGGTAGGCGAACCGGCCGTCGGCCGTGACCAGGAGCTGCGCCGGGTAGTTCGTGCCCTCGCCCGGCCCCGTGCTCTGCGGCGCGCCGATGGTCAGCCGGCCGGTCGGCGGGTCGTAGGCGCACACCGTGACCGTGTCGTCCACCTCGTTGGCGAGGTACGCGTACCGGCCGCCGGGGTGGAAGGTCAGATGGCGCGGCCCCGCGCCGGGCCGCGCGTGCGCCCGGGACACCTCGGTGAGCCGGCCCGCGCGGGTGTCGAGACGGTAGGTGTAGACCGTGTCGGTGCCGAGGTCGACGGCCAGGACGTGACCGCCGTCCGGGCTGGTGACGATCTGGTGGGCGTGCGGCCCCTGCTGGCCGGGGCCGGGCGGCGGGCTGGAGTGCGTCACCAGATCGGTGCGCTCGCCGAGCGCGCCGGAGGTCTCGACGGGGTGCACGGCGACGCTGCCGGACTGGTAGTTCGCGCTCAGCAGCCAGCGCCCGCCCGGGTGCACGGACAGATGGCACGGCCCCGCCCCGCCCGTGCTCCGGGCGCCCAGCACCGTCAGGTCGGCCAGCCGTACGGCGGTCACCGCGCCGTCCTGGCGCTCGTCGACCGCGTACAGCGTGCGCCCGTCGGGATGCGCGGCGAGGTAGGACGGATCGGCCACGCCGGTCACGGCGCCGCGGCCGGTCACGGCCCCCGAGACCGGGTCGTACGCCGCCACGCCGATCCCCGGGCCGCCGCCCGCGACGGATGTGTAGGCGCCCAGGTACAGCGGCCGCGGGGCAGAGCCGTGGCGGGCGGGCCCCCGGTCGGCCGCGCTCGGCCGCGCGCCGCGGGTGTCCGGGTACCAGACGTCCTGGCCGACCGCCGCCGC
>NZ_BAABKC010000083.1:0-3213 GCF_039543625.1 Streptomyces similanensis
GCTCGGGCTGCCCGGCACGGCCTCGGCCGCGCCGGACCCGGCCGCCGCGACCGCGGCCGGCCGCCGGGGCGGCGGGCTGCACAGCCTGCCGACGCCCACGATCATCGGCCACCGGGGCGCGAGCGGCTACCGCCCCGAGCACACCTTCGGCTCCTACGAACTGGCCCTCGACCTCGGCGCGCACATCGTGGAGGCCGGCGACCTGGTACCCACCAGGGACGGCCACCTGGTGTGCCGGCACGAGCCGGAGATCGGCGGCACCACGGACGTCGCCGACCACCCCGAGTTCGCCGGCCGGAAGACCACCAAGACCCTGGACGGAGTGGCCACCACCGGCTGGTTCACCGAGGACTTCACCCTCGCCGAACTGAAGCGGCTGCGCGCGATCGAGCGCATCCCGGCCAACCGCCCGCACAACACCGTCTTCAACGGCCGCTGGGAGATCCCCACCTTCGAAGAGGTCCTGAAGTGGCAGGACGAGCAGACCCGCAGGCGCGGCCGCCAGGTGTGGATCTACCCGGAGACCAAGCACCCCACCTACTTCCGCGCGCTCGGCCTCGGTCTGGAGGAGCGGGTCGCCAAGCTGCTGCGCCGGCACGGCAAGGACCGCAAGGACTCGCCGGTCATCCTCCAGTCCTTCGAACCCACCAGCATCCAGCGGCTGAACCGGCTGGTGGCCAACCCGCTCGTGGTGCTGCTGTCCGACGCCGCCTCGCGCCCCTACGACTTCGTCGCCACCGGCGACCCGCGCACCGTCGCCGACCTCATCACCCCCAAGGGCCTCAAGGAGATCGCCTCCTACGCCCAGGGCATCGGCCCGACCCTCGACCTGGTCGTCCCCAAGGACGCCGCCGGCGACCTCGGCGCGCCGAGCACCCTGGTCCGCGACGCGCACGCCGCCGGCCTCCTCCTGCACCCCTACACCGTCCGCCCCGAGAACCCCTTCCTGCCGCCGAAGCTGCGCAAGGGCACGGCCAAGGACGCCTACGGCGACGTCTTCAGCCTCTACGGCGCCTACTTCGCCACCGGCATCGACGGCGTCTTCACCGACACCGCCGACCTGGGACTCCTCGCCCGCGAGGACTTCCTGAACGGCCGGTCCGTCAACCACTGACCCGACCCGCCCTCGTCGGAGTGAACCGCGGCCGTCCCGGCAACCCGCGCCGGGACGGCCGCGTCGTGCCGCATATGACACACGACCTGCTCACCGCCCTGCGCCCCCTGCTCCTGGCCGAGGCCTCGGCCGAGGCGCCCGCCGCCGGAACCGAGCCGGGCGATCTGGAACAGGCTGTCTGGCTGCGGCTGCTGGAGCGCCTGGAGGCGGACGGCCCGCCGCCCGACCCGCAGGGCTGGCTGCGCCGGGCGGTCCGCTCCGAGGCCCGTCGCACCCGACGCACCATCAGCATCGAACGCCCCTACGGCCTGGAGCCCGCCGACGACAGCGAACGCGGCCCCGAACACCTCGCCCTGGTGGCCGCCAGCGGCCGCGCCCTGCGCGACGCGGTGCGCCGGCTGCCCGGCCGCTGCCCCCGGCTGCTGGAGGCACTGCTGTCGCCGCGGGACCTCACCTACCGCGAGATCGCCGGGGAGTTGGGTATCTCACAGGGCAGTCTCGGGCCGGAACGCTCCAGATGTCTGGGATGTCTGCGGCGACTGCTGGCCCCGGAGGTTGCGGTCCGCGAAGCGCGGGGATAGGTGTGGGGGACGACAGGTGATCAGGTGAGCGGGAGGCGTGCGCACATGGGCATGAGCGTGACCATCTCTGCGGCGGCCGAGCAGGACGCGGAGCAGATCTTCAGGTTGCAGTACCTGTGCTTCCAGAGCGAGGCCGCGCTGTACGGGAACTACCGCATCGACCCGCTCGTGCAGAGCCTCGACTCGGTGCGCCGCGAGGTCGCCGACGACTGCGTCTTCGTGGCGCGGCTCGGCGAGGAGGTCGTCGGCTCGGTGCGGGGCCGGGTGACCGAGGACGGCGCCGCCGCCATCGGCACGCTCTGCGTCCACCCCCGCCTCCAGGGCCACGGCATCGGCGCCCGGCTGCTGCGCGCGGCCGAGACGGCGCTGGCCGACGAGCGCGGCGCGACCAGGTTCCGCCTGTTCACCGGCCACCGCAGCGAGGGCAGCCTCAGGCTGTACCGGCGCGTGGGCTACCGGACGGTCGGCACCTCCGAGGGCGACGACGGCGTACCGCAGATCGTGCTGGAGAAGCCGGCCGGCAGCGGGACGTACGTGGCCACCGCCTGACGCGGGGCGCGGCGCGGGACGCCGCGCCGGCGGGCGCCGCCGGCTCAGCCGGCCGCCGGCGCCTGCTCGCGCGAGCGGCGCAGCCAGTACAGCGCCGACAGCGGCAGCAGCACCGGGATGAACAGGTACTCCATGCCGTAGTCCGACCACACGGTCGAGTCGGCGAACGCCGACGGCTCCACCAGCGTCCAGGTCCCCACCCCGAGCACGCCCACCAGCTCGGCGGCGCAGCACACCAGCGCCGCCCTGCGGGCCGTCTCCCCGCCGCGCACCAGTGAGTAGGTGATGAAGCCGTAGACCACTCCGGCCACCGCCGACAGCGAGTAGGCCAGCGGCGCCCGGCCGAAGTCCGTCGCGATCTGGTACACGGAGCGGGACACCGCGCCGACCACCATCACGCCGTACAGCCACACCAGCAGCGTGCCCGGCCCGCTGATGAGCCGGTTGCGCGCGGGCTTCTCCTCCACGGCACTCATCTCAGCCTCCCCAGATGTCATAGAGCCGCACCTCCAGAACGGCCAGGACGACACCGCCGGCCGCGACCGTCACCGAACCCCAGCGGGTGCGCTCGCCCAGCGACATGAACCCGGCCGCCGGAACGCAGGCGAAGGCGCCCAGCAGGTACGCCACGAAGATCGTCGTCCCCTGGTCCGGCTTCTCGCCCCGCGCCAGCGCCACGATCCCGATCACCAGCTGGACCAGGGCCAGCAGCGAGACCACGGCCATGCCGATGAAGTGCCAGTCCTTCGTCGGCTGGTCACGGTAGGCCGCCCAGCCGCACCAGGCGGCGAGCAGCAGCGCGGCGACCCCGGTCACCAGGGTCAGGGCAGCAAGCATGCGGACGACCCTATTACGGCCCAAACCCCACCCCGCGCCCACCCCGGCCCGTACGCCCGCGCCCGCCCGCCCCCACCTCGGCCCGTACGCCCGCGCCCGCCCGCGCCCGGCCGCGTCCCGCGCGCCCGCGGC
>NZ_BAABKC010000084.1:0-52179 GCF_039543625.1 Streptomyces similanensis
CGTACGGCGCCGAGGTGCCGGCCGCCGCGCAGGTGCCGCCGGCATGCGTCATCGCCGCACCGCCGCCGTCCGTGGCGCCGGGCGACGGGCGGCAGGCCCGGTCCGGGCGCGGGGCCGCGTGATCGGCGCCGGCCGCCGGATGCCGCACTGGCCCGGCGTCGTGGCCGGCCGCGGCGAGGGAAGACATGGTGCCGGCGTCGTGCCTGGTCGCGGCGAAGGAGGTCGTAGCGCTGGTGTTGCGGCCGGTCGCGGCGAAGGAGATCATGCCACCGGTCTCGTGCCCGGCCGCGGCGGACGAAGCCATGCCACCGGTCTCGTGGCCGGCCGCCGCGGACGAAGCCATACCACCGGTCTCGTGCCCGGCCGCCGCGAACGAAGTCATGGCACCCGCGTCGTGGCCGGCCGCGGCGAGGGAGGTCATGGCGCCGTGTTCGCCCGTGGCCGGCATCCCGGCGGGCGACAGCGCGTGCATCGCGAACACCCCAGCCAGCACGGCCAGCACGGCCAGGACGAGCGACGCCCGGCCGGCGCGGCTCGTCGCGGAGCGGAGGCGGGCGCCGGACGACACGCGCCCATCGTACGGACTCCCCCGCACCGGCCGCGGGCGCCCCCGTGGCGTGCCGGAGGTCAGGACTCCCGGCTCCGGCGCCGGCGGCGCAGCAGGTGCCGGACGACCAGCGCCGCGACGAGGACGCCGAGCCCGGTGAGCACGTACGCCTCGTACCGGCTGATCGTGTCGTAGACGGCGCCGATGTGCGTGCCGGCGAAGTAGGCGAGGGTCACCCACATGCCCACCCACAGCGCCGCGCCGAGCGCGTTGAAGGCCAGGAAGCGCAGCCAGTGCATCCCGCTGGTGCCCGCGATGATGCCGTTGGCCTGGCGCAGCCCCTCGACGAAGCGGGCCACGGTGACGATCTTGCCGCCGTGCCGGGTGAAGAACCGCTCGGCCGACGCGAACCGCTCCGGCGTCAGGAAGACGTACTTGCCCCAGCGGTGCACGAACGCGCGGCCGCCCAGGCGGCCGATGAGATAGCCGATGTTGTCCCCGACCACGGCCGCGGTGAACGCGATCAGCCCCACGGCCACGACGTTCAGCTCGCCCGCCCCCGCGTACACGCCCGCCGCGATCAGGATCGTCTCGCCGGGCGCGGGGATCCCGAAGTCCTCCACGAAGACGACGCCACCGACGGCCCAGTAGCCGTAGTGGCCGAGCAGCGGTGCCAGGTGCTCCAGCGGACCCGGAAGCGGAGGAGGCATGGTCACCACCGTACGTCGCCCGGCGCACGGGCCCGGCAGCCGCCGCGCGCTCCGGCGCGTTCGGAAGTCGCGCACAGCCCTGACCGGGAGACCGGCCCGCCTATACAGTCGTCGGCAGGACGGCTCGGAACCGGGCGGCGCCGTGGGGAACGGCGCGCTCCGGCAGGACGTGGCGGGGGCGGATCGGGTGGAACGGCGTTTCTTCGTCGCGCTGGGCAGCGGCCGGTATCAGCATCTTCCGCGAGCGGATCAACTGGAGTTCGTCCAGTCGGACAAACAGGCCACGGCCCGGCTCTTCGGCGGCTTCGGCTACGAGTCGGCGCTGCCGGGCCTCGGCGAGTACGACGGCGCCGAGCAGATCCGGCAGAAGCTGCGCCACTGGGCCGCCGACACGGCGTTGACCGGCGACGACATCGTCGTCGTCTACTTCGCGGGCCATGGCGCCACCGCTCCGGGCGACCGGCACTACCTGTTCTGCTGGGACTCCTCCCCCGACGACCTGGCCGCCACGGCGCTGGCCACCGAGGATCTCGTCCGGATCCTGTGCAACGGCGACTTACGCCACCTGCTGCTGATCCTGGACACCTGCGCGGGCGGAGCGGGCAGCGCGGAGGCCACGGCGGTCGCGCTGCAACGGCTGGTCTACGGCAGCCCCAATGGGCCCGCCACCACCGGGCTGTGGTTCCTCGCCTCGGCCCGGCGCAAGGACATCGCCGCCGACGGGCAGTTCACCTCCGCCTTCGCCGCGGCCGTCGAGACCACCACCGAACGCACCGGGCAGCGTCAGCAGTACCTCGATCTGACCGAGCTGGTCAAAGCCGTCAACGAACGGTTCGACGCCGACGGACGCGCCCAGCGCGCCGAACTCGCCAGCGGCCTCGTCACGGGCCTGGCCCCGTTCCTGCCCAACGCCGGCTACCGTCCCGAGCTGCCCCCGCTCGGCACGGACCTGGAGGTCCAGCGGCGGGTCGCCGGCCGGGACCTCACGGAGCACTTCGGACCGCGCTCGCGCGGCGTGGAGTTCGAATCCGAGCAGGGCCTCTACTTCAGCGGACGCTCCAACGTCCTGAAGGAACTCGTGTCCTGGCTCGTCGACCCGGACCACGACGGCCGCGGCCGGATCGTCACCGGCAGCCCGGGCTGCGGCAAGTCGGCCGTGCTCGGCCGCATCGTCGCCCTGTCCGACGCGGGGTACCGGGCGGCCCTCGACCTCTCGGACGTCGACCCCGCCACGGTGGTGCCGGCGGGTCTGGTGGCGGCCGCCGTGCACGCCCGTCACAAGCGGCTGGAAGAGGTCGTGGAGCGCATCGGCGACGCCCTGGACATCGAGGCGGACGGTTCGGCGGCCCTGCTCCAGGAACTGACCCGGCGCGGCCGGCAGGGACCTCCGCTGGTGATCGTCGTCGACGCCGTGGACGAGGCGGGCTCCGACACCGCCGCCGACGCCGGGGGCCACGGCGAGCCGCGCCGGATCAGCCGGGAGCTCCTGCGCCCGATGTCGGAGATCCGCGGGGTACGGCTCCTCGTCGGCACCCGGCACGAGCTGATCACCGCGCTCGGGCCGACCTTCGCCATCCTCGACCTCGACCTGCCCGAGTACCGGGCGGGCGAGGACGACGTGACCGGTTACGTCACCCGGGTGCTGGTCGCGGCCGAGGAGCCCGAGGTCCGCACCCCCTACCGGGACGATCCCGAACTCGCCCGGACCGTGGCGCGCGGTGTGGCCGCCAGAGCGGCCGGCGTCTACCTGTACGCGCGGACCACCGCGCGGACCCTGCGCTCGGACCGAACGGCGGTCGACGCCACCCGGCCGGGATGGTCGGACGCCCTGCCCAGCGAGATCGGCGGCGCCTTCGACGACTACCTGGCCCGCTTCGGCCGGGACGAGCCGCGAGTGCGGCGGATGCTGCTGGCGCTGGCGTTCTCCGAAGGCAAGGGGCTGCCGCGAGGGCGACTGTGGACCGAGCTGAGCAGCACCCTGTCCGGCGTCACCTGTACCGAGGAGGACGTCACCTGGGCACTGGACGTCGCCGAGGCGTACATCGCCGAGGTCATCGACGACGACCGCCGGTCGGCCTACCGGCTGTACCACAAGGCGCTCGCCGAGCACCTGCGCGCCACCGCCGGGCGGCCCGCCGTGGACGTCCAGCGCACGGTCGGCGAGGCGCTGACCGCGCTGGTCCCCGTCGCCGCCGACGGCCGGCCCGACTGGTTCGCCGCCCCGCCCTACGTCCGTATGCACCTGGCCACCCACGCCGCGGCGGCCGGCGCCCTGGACACGCTGATGGCGGACCCGGGCTTCCTCCTCGCCGCCGAACCGCTCGCCCTGCTGCGGGCGTTCGCCTCGGTGGGCGGACACGGCCCGGCCCGGCAGGTACGCGGCGCCTATGAGCAGGTGGCCCACCGCCTCACCACCGACCGGCCGCTCGGCGAGCGGGCCGCCGACCTCCAGCTGTCGGCCCGCCGCTGCGGCGCGGACGACCTGGCCGACCGGATCGGCGCGCTGGGCGTGGCCATGCCCTGGTCGGCCACCTGGGCCTGGTGGTCCGCCAGCGGGGTCCACCGGCTCCTCAGCGGCCACACCAAGTCCATCGAGTGCACGGCGGTCGGCGAACTCGACGGCCGGCCCGTCGCGGTCACCGGCAGCCAGGACGGCACGGCCCTGGTGTGGGACCTGATCTCACAGCGGCGGATCGGCGTGCCGCTGTCCGTGGGGATCGCCGTCAGCGCCGTCGCGGTCAGCGACCTCGACGACTACACGATCGTGCTCACCGGCGCCGAGGACGGCACCGTCCGGATCTGGGACCTGTCGGTCGGCCAGGAGTTCGGCGCCCCGCTGACCGGCCACACCAACCGGATCGAGAGCGTCGTCACCGGACGCGTCGGCGGCAGCGAGGTGGCGCTCACGGCCAGTTCCGACGGCACGGCCCGGCTGTGGGACCTGCGGACCCGGCGTCAGCTCGGCACCGCGCTCGCCGCGCACCGGCGCACGGTCAACGACGCCGACCTGGGCGACCTGGACGGCCGGCCGATCGCCGTGACGGGCGGCGAGGACCGGGCGCTGTACGTCTGGGACCTGAGCGACGTGCCGCACGGCGGGGACGCCCGCATCGACGGACTGCCCCTGCTCGGCACCCCCGGCGACATCACGGCGCTGCGGGTGGCGGAGGTGGACGGACGCACGGTGGTGCTCGTCGGCGACTCCAGCGGTCTGCTCAGCCGGTGGGACCTGACGGACCGGCGCCAGATCGGCGAGCCGGTCCTCGGCCACATGTCGAAGTGGGGCGGTACGGTCAAGTCCATCGCGACCGGCCGGTTCCAGGACACGGCCGTGGCTCTCACCAGCGGGGAGGGCGACGTAAGGCTGTGGGACCTGGCCACACTCCAGCAGATCGGCCGTCCCCTGCGCGGCCACGTCGAGTCCATTACGGGAGCGGCCCTACAGATCCGGGACGCCGGCTCGCTCGCCGTGACCGTCAGCCAGGACCGCACCGCACGGATCTGGGACCTGACCACCGAGCAGCCGGACCAGGAACACGTCGACTCCATCAACGCGCTCGCCTTCGTGACGACGCCGAACGGCAGGCCGCTGGCGGTGACCGCGTCCCGGGACGGCACCGCACGGCTGTGGGACCTCGCCGACCGCCGCCAAGCCGGTCCGGCGATGCAAGGGCATACGGGCTCGATCCTCGCCGTCGCCCTCTGGGTGCGGGACGGGCGGGCGTTCGCCGCCACCGGCGGCGACGACACCACCGTGCGGCTGTGGGACGCGTCCACCGGAGCGGCCGTGGGGCCGGTGCTGACCGGCCATACCAACACCGTCACTTGCCTTGCCGCCGGGAAACTGGAGGGCCGTCCGGTGGTCGTCAGCGGCAGCCAGGACGGCACGGTCAGAGTCTGGGACACGGCAACCGGCCGGCCCGTCGGCGCTCCGCTGGGCGGGCACATCGGCGGCGTGTCGAGGCTCGCGCTGGACCAGGACGGCAACGCTCTGCTGATAGTCCTGGCCACGACCTCCGGGCACTGCTACGTCCGGGAGGCCGGCGGCGCCACCCGGGCGCACCTCTTCCTGGAGGACTACTCCCAGTCCGCCCGGCCGGTGGGTGTGGCGTTCAGCCGGGCGCGTCCGCTGGTGGTGTGCGAGGTCGAGGGGTACAACGTGCATGTCCTGGACGTGGGGACGGCGCAACGCGTCGCGGGCCCCTTCCGCGGTCACACCGACCGGGTCATGGGAGTCGACGTAGGCCGGGTCGCCGGCCGGGAGATGCTGGCCACCCAGTCGTGGGACGGCACCCTACGCCTGTGGGATCTGACCACCGGCGAGCAGTACCGGGAATCGCTCGAGTATTACCACGACTACCGCGCGCTCAAGCCGGTGTTCGGTCGGATCGGCACGGTGGACGTGCTGATCACCACGGCCACATCCATGGTGCGCATCTGGAACCTCGACGTGTTCCAGCCGTGGGGGGAGCCGATGTGCCGGTCGGACCGGGGCGTGGACCGGACCCTGATGCTGCGCACGGCTTCCGGGCTCGACGCGGTGGCCGCCGAGGACGGCACCGGGACCCTGCGCTTGCACAATCTGCGTGACGGACGGCCGATCGGCAACGCCCTTACCGGCGCCTCCTTCGGCAACCAGGGGATCGCAGCCGCCGAGGTGGACGGACGCATGCTGCTGCTGCGCGGCTCGTACAACACCATCGAGGTCTGGTCGCTGGAGGAGCGCAGGCGGCTGGCCACTCACCGCCCGGCCAAGGACAACCCGGCGTTGGGAACGGTGAACGGCCGCTGGGTCGCGGCGGCGACGGACGGCTGGTACGACGTGCACTCCTGGGACCCGGCGACCGGCGCTCCCGTGGGTCCGGTGATGAGGGGACACACCTCGGACGTCCGCGCCCTGCGCTTCTGGGACCCCGCCGAAGGCGAACCCCGTCTGGTCAGCGCCTCCATGGACGGCACCGTGCGGCTCTGGGACCTCGCCACCGGTGACGCCACGGCCACACTGGAGGGTCACGAGATGGGCGCCGCGTCGCTGGAGCTGGTCCGGCTCGACCGGGACTTCGCCGTCTGCGGCACCGCCGGCGGCCGGGTGCGGCTGTGGGACCTGGCCGGTCCGGGCCCCGTGGCGCTGGAGCCCGAACCGTTCCCCTCGGCCGTCACCGCGCTCGCCGCCGTGTCCACCGGCGAGCAGGCCGTGCTCGTGGCGGGCGACAGATACGGGCAGCTGCGGGTGTGGGACCTGCGCTCGCCGTCCTGGAACCTGGCCCTGGACATCGGGAGCGGGATCAACGATCTCGCCCTGGACGAGAGCGGGCGGGTCAGCGTGGCCACCGACATGGGCCTCGCGGCCCTGCGTCTGCACCTGCCGTCGCCCGCGAAGGAGCTGACCACCGAATGAGCCGTGTCGTACTCGTCCACGGAATCGCGCAGGAGACCAAGGGAGAGGAGAGCCTTCTCCTCGACTGGTACCCGGCGCTGTGCGACGGACTGAAACGCGCGGAAGCCGAGCCGGTCGACCGCGCCGAGGTGTCGATGGCCTTCTGGGGCCATGTGTTCCGGCCGGCCGGCCGCCGCACCCTGGGCCCGCCCGTGCTCGACGCCTCCGACGTCGAACAGGGTCTGGAGGAGGAGCTGCTGCTCGGCTGGTGGGAGGCGGCCTCGGCGGCCGAGACACGGGTGCCCGGTCCCGAGGAGCCGGCCCGGCTGCGCACCCCCCGTCCGGTCCAACGTGCCCTCGACGCGCTCAGCCACTCGGCGTTCTTCGCCGGCCTCGGCGAGAGCCTGCTGATCCACGCGGCCCGTCAGGTACGGCGCTACTTCACCGAACCCGCGGTGCGGGCCGGTGTCCAGGCCGAGTTCGCGCGCTGCGTCACCGACCGGACGGAACTGGTGATCGCGCACTCCCTGGGATCGGTGATCGCCTACGAGGGCCTGTGCGCGCACCCGGAGTGGCCCGACCTGACGCTCATCACGCTGGGGTCGCCGCTCGGGGTGCGCAAGATGGTCTTCGACCGGCTCGAACCCGCTCCCGCCGGCGGTTTCGCGCGCTGGCCCGCGCCGGTCAGGAAGTGGACCAATATCGCCGACTCCGGTGACGCGGTGGCCCTGGCCAAGGAGCTGGCTCCCGCGTTCGGCGCGCGGGTCACGGACGTGCCCGTGCACAACGGGGCCCGCGCGCACGACGTCCGTCCGTACCTCACGGCGCGCGAGACGGGGGCGGCCGTGACGCGCTCCCTGCGCCGCCCCGGCGCCTCCGCCTGACCGCACCGGACCGGCATCGCCCGGCCCGTAAGGGGTTACACATGAGGAGGGTGGGCGCGGGCCGGCCTCCGGTCCGGACACACCCGCGCCCGGCCCACCGCGGTTCCGAAGCAAGCCTGTTCCGGCGAGTGAGGAGCGACCTTCTTGTTCTACTACGTGCTCAAATACGTCCTGCTGGGACCGCTGCTGCGGGTCGTCTTCCGGCCGCGGATCGAGGGGCTGGAGCAGGTGCCGGCGTCCGGTGCGGCCATCGTCGCGGGCAACCACCTGTCGTTCTCGGACCACTTCCTGATGCCCGCGATCCTCAGACGGCGCATCACCTTCCTGGCCAAGGCGGAGTACTTCACGGGGCCCGGGCTCAAGGGCCGGCTCACCGCCGCCTTCTTCCGCAGCGCCGGGCAGATCCCGGTCGACCGCTCCGGCAAGGAGGCCGGGCAGGCCGCGATCCGGGAGGGGCTCGGGGTGCTGCGCCGGGGCGAGCTTCTCGGCATCTACCCGGAGGGCACCCGTTCGCCCGACGGCCGGCTCTACAAGGGCAAGGTCGGGGTCGCGGTCATGGCCATCAGGGCCGGGGTGCCGGTCGTCCCGTGCGCGATGATCGGCACGTTCGAGGCGCAGCCGCCGGGCCGGGTGCTGCCGCGGATCCGGCCCGTCGTCATCCGCTTCGGCGCGCCCTTGGACTTCTCCCGCTTCGCCGGCATGACGGAGCAGAAGGCGGTGCTGCGCGCCGTCACGGACGAGATCATGTACGCCATCCTGGCGCTGTCCGGGCAGGAGTACGTCGACACGTACGCGGCCGTGGCCAAGGCCGGGCAGGCGGACGGGGCGGCCGCGCCGAAGACCGGGCGCGGGCGTGGCTTCCCGCACCCGCCGCTGGGGTGACGCCGTCGCCGCAGGGCGGGTGCGCCGTACGGACGGCGAAGGGGCGGCCGGAGTCACCGGCCGCCCCTTGGCGGATACGCACTCGGGCGCGTGCCGTTACGGCTTCGGCGTGGCGTGCGGGGCGCAGGTCACGTCCGCGGCGTCCACCTTGCCGCTGAGCAGGTAGGCGTCCACCCGCTCGTTGACGCACGGGTTGACCAGGCCGGTGACGCCGTGGGAGCCGGCGTCCTTCTCGGTGATCAGACGCGATCCCTTGAACCGCTTGTGCAGTTCGACGGCGCCCACGTACGGGGTGGCCGCGTCGCGCGTGGACTGCACGATCAGCACCTGCGGCAGGCCCTTGCCGGTCTTGACGTTCACCGGGCTCTGCTGCTTGACCGGCCAGGTGGCGCAGGGCAGGTTCATCCAGGCGTTGGACCAGGTCAGGAACGGGTACTTCGCGTTCAGCCGCGTGTTGTCCCGGTCCCACTTGTGCCAGCTGGTGGGCCACTTGGCGTCGGCGCACTCGACGGCCGTGTAGACGGCGTTGCCGTTCTCCGAGGAGATGTTGCCCGCGGTGTCGGACATGTCCGGGGCGGCGGCGTCGACGAGCGCCTGGGTGTCGCCGGCGAAGTACTTGCTGAACACCGTCGCGACCGGGACCCACGAGGAGTCGTAGTACGGGGCGCTCTGGAAGAAGGCGAGCAGCTCGGCCGGGCCGACCACCCCGCCGATCGGGCTCTTCTTGGCGGCGGCGCGCAGCTGGAGCCACTTGGCCTGGACGGCGTCGCGGGTGGTCCCCAGGTGGAAGGCGGCGTCGTTCTTGGCGACCCAGTCCTGCCAGTCCTTCCAGCGGCCCTCGAAGGCGATGTCCTGGTCGAGGTTGGCCTGGTACCAGATGTTGTCGCGGTCCGGGTTGACGACGCTGTCGACGATCATCCGGCGGACGTGGTCCGGGAACAGGGTGCCGTAGACGGCGCCGAGGTAGGTGCCGTAGGAGACGCCCAGGTAGTTGATCTTCTTCTCGCCGAGCGCGGCCCGGATGACGTCCAGGTCGCGGGCGGTGTTCGGGGTCGTCATCTGCCGGAGCATCGCCGCGCCGGAGCGGTCGAGGCAGCCGTCGGCGTACTCGCGGGCCAGCTTGCGCTGGGCGCGCTTGTCGGCCTCGGAGTCGGGCACCGGGTCCATCTTGGGCGCCTTGACGAACTCCTGCGGGTCGACGCAGGAGATCGGCGCGGAGTGGCCGACGCCGCGCGGGTCGAAGCCGACGAAGTCGTAGGCCTTGGAGACGTTGGTCCACAGCGGGTTCTTGCCGGTGACGCGGGTCGGGAAGCGCAGGCCCGAGCCGCCCGGACCACCGGGGTTGTAGACGAGGGCGCCCTGGCGCTCCTGCTTCGTGCCGGTGTTGCCGATGCGGTCCACGGCGAGCTTGATCTGCTTGCCGTAGGGGTGGGCGTAGTCGAGCGGCACCGAGACGTAGCCGCACTGGATGGGCTTGGCCAGCCCCCAGTCGGCGGGGCAGCCCTGCCAGTCGATGCCGGCCTTGGCGGCACGGTCCGCGGCGACGGCGGCGCCGCGCGCCTCGCTGTCCTGGCCGCGGCGGCTGTCCGCACTGGCCGCGGGGGCCGCCACAGCGCCGGCTATCAGGGTCGCCGTGACGAGCGCACCGGCCGAACCGAGGGCCAGGAACCGGTTCTTCGGTCTGATGTCCCTCAAGTGGGACCTCCCCGTACATCGTTACGAATGGGTACGGGGATCCTTCCGGCTGTGAGGTGGCTGAGGACAGGGGTCGTTGACCTTCTTTGCCAATCCGATAACCGACGCGGCGTGTTCCGCTCAGCGGAGTTCCTCCGGCGGGCCGCCGAGAGCCGCCTCCAGCTCGCCCAGCGCCGCGTCCAGCAGGCGGCGCAGCCGCAGCGCGTCGGGGGCGACGGCGCTGACCAGAGCGGCCGGTCCGGCCAGCGGCACCAGGGCTGCGCCCTCGCCCAGGAGGCGGGACGTGACCGGGGTGTGGGCGAACTCGGGGCGCACGAGGACGAGTTGTCCGACGGCGTGGTGTCCGGCCAGCACCGCGGGGCCGTCCCAGCCGCCCGGTGCGCCCGGGCCGCAGGACAGCTCCTGGTCCAGCACGGCCCGGCCGCCGATCCGGACGGTGAGCCGGCTGGTGAGCCGGCCGGGCCGCTCGCCCGCACGCCCGAGCACCTGCTCCTCGCGCAGCACCAGCCGTGCGGTCGGGGCCAGGTCGGCGTGCGTGGCGACGTGCAGGTCGCTGCCCCGGGCGGAGATCAACTGCTCGGGCAGCCAGTGCAGTTCGCCGCCGTCGGCGACGGTGAGCCGGACGTCGTAGCGGGCCGGGGCCGGTACCTGGCCGGGCAGGGCGATGGTGGCCGCCGCCGATCCGATCCGCAGCCGGGCCCCGGCCTCCGCCCGGGCGTCGACGGTGAGGCGGTCGCCGCCGAGGGGGCCGCTCATCGCGCCGACCAGCAGCACCCGCGCCTCGGCGGCGCCGCCCCGGGTGCGGCGCGGCGCGAGCGGCCCCTCGCCCGCGAGCACGGGAAGGCAGGTGCCGCCCCGGCCGTCGTCGCGGGCGACGATCCGCGCGGTGGCGCGTACCCCCGCGGCCGTGGTGGGCGGTGCGACCGGGGCGGCGGCCGTCCGCCGGGCGGCGTCGGTCGCGGCCGTCGCGGCGGTCGTGGCCGTCGTGGCGGTCGCGGCCGTCGTAGCCGTCGTGGCGGTGGTGACGGTCGTCGTGGCGGTGGTGGCGGTCGTCGTCATGCCCGTGCCGTCCAGGCCGCGAGCCGCGCCCGCACCCAGTCGGCCACGTCCGCCACGCCCGCCTCGCCGCGCAACGACTGCAGCACGACCGGCAGTTCGCCGCGGGCGGCCTTCGCGTCGGCGGCCATCCGCGCCAGGTCGGAGCCGACGTACGGCGCGAGGTCGGTCTTGTTGACGACGAGCAGGTCGGCGGTGGTGACGCCGGGGCCGCCCTTGCGCGGGATGTCGTCGCCGCCGGCCACGTCGATCACGAAGACCTGCGCGTCCACGAGCCCCTTGGAGAAGGTCGCGGTGAGGTTGTCCCCGCCGGACTCCAGGAGGATCAGGTCCAGCGGTCCGACCGCGTCCTCCAGGTCCTCGACCGCCTCCAGGTTGGCCGAGATGTCGTCCCGGATCGCCGTGTGCGGGCAGGCGCCCGTCTCCACGGCGGTGATCCGCTCGGGCGGCAGCACCGCCTCGCGCAGCAGGAACTCGGCGTCCTCGCGCGTGTAGATGTCGTTGGTGACGACGGCGAGCGAGAGTTCGTCGCGCAGCGCCCGGCACAGGGCGGCGACGGTCGCGGTCTTCCCGGACCCCACGGGCCCGCCGAGGCCGATCCTGATGGCCCGGCGGGTGCCGTCGGGCCGATGCGCGTCGGCGCTCACGGCGGGGGTGGCCGGGTGGGAGTGGTCGAGATGCATGGCAGGGCTCCAGTGATCGGCCGGGAGCGGAGGGCGCGGCCCCCGAGGTCGGGAAGAGAGGCGGGAGAGGTGGGAAGGGACGGGGCCTACGAAGCGAACAGCCGTACGGGCCAGGCGGCGTGCGCCTCGGCCGCGATCTCCAGCAGCGGCGCGGAGCAGGCGGGCAGCGCACCGGGGCCGTCGAGTGCGGCGCGCCGGGCCGCGGCCACCGCGCGCTCGACGACCTGGTCCAGTTCCGGTGCCAGCCGGGCCAGTACGGCCGTCGCGTCGAACGGGTCGAGACTGAGCAGCCGCACGGTCGCCGTGGCCGGTCCGCTCACGCTCTCGTACGCCGCGCAGTACGCGGCCTCCTCGGGGCCGAGTCCGGCGGCCCGCGCGGTGAGCCCGAGCACCACCGGCTGATGCGCCCCCTTGGGGAACTCCTGTGCCAGGGCGTCGAGTTCGGGCGTCGGCCAGGTCGCGCGGGCGGCCCGCACCAGTTGCCGCCCCAGCTTGCGGGCGGCCAGCCGCAGGGCGGGCGACGGGGTCCGCGCGTCCGCCGCCGCGTCCAGTTCCACGGGGTCGCAGCCGAGCGCGGCGGCGCCGGCGAGGGCGGCCGCGACCAGCCCCGCCGTGTGCAGCCGCCCCCGGCAGAAGTCAGCGAGGTCCGCCGCCCCGGTGATCCGCCCGGCCCGGACCGCCGCCTCGGCCCCGCCGGAGTGCGCGTGCCCGCCGGCGGGGAAGCGGCCGTCGGCCAGGACGAGAAGTGCCGCCTTGGTCATCGGCGCCGCCCTCAGAAGAGGAAGTAACGCTGGGCCATGGGCAGTTCGGCGGCCGGCACGGACTCGATCAGCTCGCCGTCCACCCGCACGGCGAAGCTGTCCGGGTCGATGGCGACGTCGGGCCGCGCGTCGTTCTCCCGCATGTCCGCCTTGGTCACCGCGCGCGTCGAGGCGATGGCGACGAAGCGCTTGCCGAGGCCCAGCCGGTCCGGCAGTCCGTCCTCGATCGCGAGCGGGGCGACGAAGTTGAGCGAATTGGCGGCGGGCGCCCGGCCGACCGCCCCGTACATCGGGCGCGGCAGCACGGGCTGCGGCGTGGGGATGGAGGCGTTCGCGTCGCCCATCTGCGCGTACGCGATCTGGCCGCCCTTGATGACGAGGAGCGGCTTGACCCCGAAGAACGCGGGCTCCCACAGCACCAGGTCGGCGAGCTTGCCGGTCCGCACCGAGCCGATCTCGCGGTCCAGGCCCTGCGCGACGGCCGGGTTGATCGTGTACTTGGCGACATAGCGGCGCACCCGGTGGTTGTCGGCGCGCCCGTCGCCCGGCAGCGCGCCGCGCCGCCGCTTCATGACGTGCGCCGTCTGCCAGGTCCGCAGGATCACCTCGCCGACCCGGCCCATGGCCTGGGAGTCGGAGGAGATGATCGAGATGGCGCCCAGGTCGTGCAGCACGTCCTCGGCGCCGATGGTGGAGGGCCGGATCCGCGACTCGGCGAACGCCAGGTCCTCGGGCACCGCCGGGTTGAGGTGGTGGCACACCATCAGCATGTCGAGGTGTTCCTCGGCGGTGTTGACGGTGAACGGCCGGGTGGGGTTGGTGGAGCTGGGCAGCACGTTCGGCTCGGAGACCACGGTCATGATGTCCGGCGCGTGCCCGCCGCCCGCGCCCTCGGTGTGGTAGCTGTGGATGCCGCGGCCGGCGATCGCGGCGAGCGTGTCGCCCACGAAACCGGCCTCGTTGAGGGTGTCGGTGTGGAGGGCGACCTGGACGCCGGTCCGGTCGGCGACGGTGAGCGAGGCGTCGATGACGGCGGGCGTGCAGCCCCAGTCCTCGTGCAGCTTCAGACCCAGGGCGCCGCCGCGGATCTGGGACAGCATCGCGTCGTGCGAGACGGTGTTGCCCTTGCCGAGCAGACCGATGTTGAGGGGGTACGCCTCCAGCGCCTCCAGCGTGCGGGCCAGGTGCCAGGGGCCGGGGGTGACGGTGGTCGCCTTGGAGCCCTCGGCCGGTCCGGTGCCGCCGCCCACCAGGGTGGTGATGCCGGAGGCGAGCGCCTCGTCGGCGATCTGGGGGCAGATGAAGTGGACATGGGCGTCGATGGCGCCGGCGGTGAGGATCCGCCCGTTGCCCGCGATGATCTCGGTCTCCGGACCGAGGACCAGGTCCGGGTGGACGCCGTCCATGGTGTCGGGGTTGCCCGCCTTGCCGATGCCGGTGATCCGGCCGTCGCGGATGCCGACGTCGGCCTTGACGATGCCCCAGTGGTCGACGATGACGACGCCGGTGATCACGGTGTCGGGGGCGCCTTCCGCGCGGGTGACGCGGGACTGGCCCATGGACTCGCGGACGACCTTGCCGCCGCCGAAGACGGCCTCGTCGCCGGCCAGCCCGGGGCCGCCGCTGCGGTCCTCCTCGATCTCGACGAGCAGATCGGTGTCGGCGAGCCGGATGCGGTCGCCGGTGGTGGGGCCGAACAGGTCGGCGTAGGCGGGGCGGGAGATCTCAGGCATCGAGGGCGCCTCCGGTCTCCCCGCGCAGACCGGGCACGATCCGGGCGCCGGCGATCGGGACGAGGGCGACGTCGACGGGGATGCCGGGCTCGAAGCGCACGGCGGTCCCGGCGGCGATGTCCAGCCGCCTGCCGTGCGCGGCGGCACGGTCGAACTCCAGGCCGGGGTTGGCCTCGGCGAAGTGGTAGTGCGAGCCGACCTGTACGGGGCGGTCGGCGGCGTTCAGCACGGTCAGCCGGGTGACCTCGCGGCCCTCGTTGTAGACGATCGGGCCGTCGGCGAACAGGATCTCTCCGGGAATCACCGCTTCCTCCCCCTTCAGACGATCGGCTCGTGGACGGTGACGAGCTTGGTCCCGTCGGGGAAGGTGGCCTCGACCTGCACGTCGTGGATCAGCTCGGGGATGCCCTCCATGACGTCGTCCCTGGTCAGCACCTTGCGTCCGGAGGACATCAGCTCGGCGACGGTACGGCCGTCGCGGGCGCCCTCCAGGATGTGCGAGGTGATGAGGGCGATCGCCTCGGGGTGGTTCAGCTTCAGCCCCCGGGCCCGGCGCCGCTCGGCCACGTCGGCCGCCACATGGATGAGCAGTCTCTCTTGTTCGTGCGGGGTCAGTTGCATGGGCCCACCTCACAGTCATCGCTCCGGACCGCACGGGGCCCGGCTGCCGCAGCCACCACGACGGCACAGGTCTAACACAGGGAGGAATCGCTCGATCCTCGAACAATCCAGACGGAAAAACCGCAGGTGGCATGGATCGGCAGGCTAGTTCGTCGGAGTTTCAACGACGTTAACCAGACCTTGGTCGTCCCATGACCGGCAGCTGGGCTGCGGCATACCGGGGGCGCCCCGCTGCGCCGTCCGTGGCACGGCACGTCCGTGGCACGGCACGTCCGTGGCACGGTCACCGCCGCCGCACGCACGGACCGCCGGGGCGGGGCCGCGTACGGCGGTTCTCGGGGGCCTACGACGACGGGCGCGGGCCGCTTGGGCGGCGGGGGCGTACGGCGGCGGGCGCGGGGCGTGCGAGGCGGCGGGCGCGGGGGCGTACGGCGGCAGAAGCGGGGCGTGCGGCAGCAGGTGTGAGGCGGCGTACCGACGGCGGGCGCAGGGCCGGCCGGCGGCGGGCTGGGGCGCGTACCGGCGGCGCGCGAGGGCGCGGGCGGCTCGCTCGGGCGGATCAGGACCCTGCGCGGCCTGCGGAGAAGTGCGCGGAGTGGCGGTCGAGCGCCCGCCTCAGCTCCTCCAGCTCGGTGTCGGACAGGGCGCCGCCCTGCGCGAACTTCAGGACGTGCTCGGCGACCGTGCGCACCTTCGTGTTGGTGCGCTGGGAGACCTCCCGCAGGACCCGCCAGGCGTCGTCGGGCGGGATCCGGCCGAAGGCCACCACGGCGCCGATGGCCTGGTCGATGACGGCGTGCGAGGTCAGGGCGCGTTGCAGCTGGTCGATCTCCTCGTGCAGCCGTTCGTGCTCCAGCACCAGGTCGGTGGTGGACAGCAGCTGGAGGGGGTGCCGCCTGGACATCGCGAAGAACACCATTGCAGATCCCCTGGGTCGTCGAGCGGCCGGAGTTCCACCTCCAGCTTGCTCCAGGAGAACGACGCGCACGACCGGAGACCGGCCGGCCGAAGGGTCCCGCCGGGGGCACAGGGCCGGTACGTCCTCGGCGCCGGCGTCTCCGCCCGGGGGCCGACGACCCTCTCGTGGCGGGCCGCGCCGTGGACCGGCCGACCGTCCGCCGGGTCCGCCCGGGGGCCGCCGGGCACATGCGCGGGAACCCGCGGCCGCCGGGCCCGGGACGAGCCGCCGGTGGATCCGCCCGAACCGTCCGTGCCGCCCGCCGGGCCGCCCCCGGAGCCGAGGCCGCCGACGCAGACCGCGCGCCGAGGCGGAGCTGATCGGCCGTTACCTGGCCGCGGTGGGTCCGCTCGCCCGACGCGCTCGCGCCGATGCGCCGGCGGGGCGAGACCGCGCCGCGCACGGCGACCCCGGCGCGGGCGCCGCGCGCGCTCGACGGCGAGTGCCCGACCAGCCGGGTCACCCCGCCCGCGCGGCACGGCAGTTGACGGACGCACAGGCATCCCCGGCTCGACCACACGCGGGCGACGGGGCCGACGCTCCCGGGCGGGAGCCGAAACGGACCAAATGAGGTACCGCCTTTCGGCGTAGATACACACCCTTTTTCGGGGACCTCGCGGTTGCGCAACGCGCCTGCACGGATGGCGGAATGGGGCGTTCCGCCGCTGGTCCGGGCGTCGTGACGGGAGGACACAGTCGTTCGAACGAGCGGATGTCCACCCGAACGGGTGAGTGGTGAGTAACAACACAAATCCATAGTTCCGTTGGGATTTTCGGACATCCGTAGGTGAAGATCCCTGTCTGACGACAAGCCCCCGCCACAGCGGCGGGGCGGTCCGGGCGGACGCCGAGTCCTGCCGCCGCACGGACGACCGGTCGACGGAAGTGGATCGGCAGGAGTGGAGGACCCAAGCACGACGGGTCGCCGGAACGGTCACACCATGGCCGGGTCGAGCAGCCCTTGGGGTGAAGCCGCGACAACGCGGCCGGGCAACTTCGCCAGCCCGAATCCGACAGGTCATCCTTCACAGGCGGCTGACGAAGGGTTGCGCATGACTGCGCTCAATCGTGTCCCGTCGTTCATGGCCCGGGCCGGCACGGCCTCGGCCCTGACCATCGCCGCCGTCGGCGGTTCGATCGTGGTGCCCGGCGGCGCCTCCGACGCCTCGGCCGCGACGTTCGCGGCGAAGGCGCTCCAGATCGCGGCGTCCAAGAAGGGCTCCCCCTACCAGTGGGGCGCCACGGGACCGCGCCGGTTCGACTGCTCGGGACTCACGCTGTACTCGTTCAAGCGGGCGGGCAAGAAGCTGCCCCGCACGGCCGAGCAGCAGTACAACAAGTCCCGCCACATCTCGGCGGGCAGCCGCCGCGCCGGTGACCTGGTGTTCTTCCACTCGGGCTCGTACGTCTACCACGTCGGCATCTACGCCGGCGGGGGCAAGATCTGGCATGCGCCGAAGACCGGTGACGTGGTGCGGCTGCAGAAGATCTGGACGAAGAGCGTGTGGTACGGGCGGGTCAACTGACCCGCCCGAGGGCGGCGCCGGCCATCCGTCGGCGCCCGCGCGCCGACCCGCCGCCGCGGCCACGAGCCGCCGCGGTCGTCGTCGCGGTCGCCGTCGCCGTCGCGGGAATCCGCTGCCGCGGCCGCCCGTGCCGTCACGGTCCCGGGCCGTCGGCCGCCGCCGCACGGCACCCACCGGTGCCCGCCGAGCCGGACCGGCCCTCGTGCGTCCGCCGTCCGCGAGCCGTCGTCCGTGCGCCGGGGAACGCGGGCCGGGCGGCGTGGCCCGGAGCGGGCGCAGGGCGTGGACCGTCGCGCGGCCGCCGTCGCGCTCAGCGCGCCGGCGGCGCTTCCTGCGCGCCGGGCGTCCACGGGAGTTCGATGCAGACCGTCTTGCCGCCCTCGCGGGTGCGGCGCACGCTCAGCCTGCCGCCGCACTCCGCGGCGAGCCACCGGATGATCACCATGCCCCGGCCGTTGTCCTGCTGGACGGCGGCCGGCAGCCGTTTCGGGAACCGGGGATGGCTGTCGGTGACCCCGATGCGCAGCAGCTCGTCCCGTTCGAGGGCGAGGTCGACCGTGAAGGTGGGCGACTGCCCCAGGGTGTGCTGGACGGCGTTGGTGGCGAGTTCGGAGACGATGAGCCGCACGGTGTCCGCGGTCTCGGCCCGGGCCGGCAGGCCCCACTCCACGAGGGTGCCCACCGCGTAGGCGCGGGCGGCGGCCACCGAGGCGGGATCGCTCGGCAGAGTGACGGATGCTTCCAGGAGATCTGCCATGGCGATGTCGTCCCTTTCCCACGGGGCCGTGGTCCGACACGGAGCGGATGGTTCGAGTACGGTCCCGGACTGGTGCTTCGCCGTCAGACTGCCATCACCGCACGGGTCCCGGTGGCGATCCACCGAGATATGCATATATCTGTCGCTCGAAGCGGTGAACTCTGCGACGGCCGACCGTGTGCGACGGCGCGCGCCGAGCCGACCGGGAACCGGTCCCGCCCGGGGCGGCGCGGGTGGCCGCGGTCCGTCGCGGGGCGCCCTGGGGAGTAAGGAGAGCCATGCAGCACGGTCCCGTGGTGCGCCGCCGCAAGCTGGGCGCCGAACTGCGCACGCTGCGCGCCGGCGCGGGTCTCACCAGCGGGCAGGCGGCCCGGCTGGTGGGCTGGCACCAGTCGAAGGTGAGCCGGATCGAGACCGGCACCAGTGGGGTGAAACCGGCCGATGTACGGCTGCTGCTGGACGCCTACGCGGTCCACGACGCGCAGCTGCGCCGGCTGCTGCTGGCGCTGGCGGGCTCCGAGGACGGCGACGGCCGGCACCGCTGGTGGCACGCCTACCGCGGCGTACTGCCGCCCACCTACCGGGACTTCATCAGCCTGGAGTCGCAGGCGACCGCGATGCGCACCCTGGAGACCACGGTCGTGCCCGGGCTGCTCCAGACGGCCGAGTACGCCCGCGCGGTGACCCGGGCCGCCGTGGACGGACTCGACGAGGAGCGTCTGGACGCGCTGGTGGAGGTGCGGCTGGCCCGGCAGCACGTCCTGCGGGCCGACCCGCCGCTGGAGCTGAACGCGGTGCTGGACGAGGCCGTACTGCACCGGGAGGTGGGCGGGCCGGAGGTCATGGCGCGTCAGCTGGAGCGGCTGGTGGAGGCGGCGCGCCTGCCCCAGGTGCGGTTGCAGGTGCTGCCGTTCTCGGCCGGGGCGCACATCGGCGTCACCGGCCCTTTCGTCATCTTCTCTTTTTCTCACACTACTGATCTGGATGTGGTCGTTCTCGACCACTTGACGAGTAGCCTCCACCTCGATCGGAAAGAAGACCTGGAGGCCTATACCGAGGCCTTCGACGCTCTTCGGTTCCACGCCCTGTCGGCCGAGGATTCGTCGGACTTCATCGCCGGGCTGCGCCAGAGCAGGTGAGGGCGCGCGACCGAACAAGGAGGCACCATGTCCGCTCCGCCGCGGCACGTACCTTCCAGCGCCGATCTCCACGCCGTGCGGTGGCTGCGCAGCAGCTACAGCACGGGGGCGAACAACTGTGTGGAGACCGCCCGACCGGCCTCGGGGCCGGGCGCCGGACTGCTCGCCGTGCGCGACTCCAAGGCCCCGGCCGGGGCCGCGCTGCTCTTCTCGCCCGGCAGCTGGGCGGACTTCACGGCCGCGGCGCACCGCTTCTGACCGCACCCCGCCGACGGCGGCGCACGACCGTGCCAGGCCGGCCCATGGTCGTGCCACGCCGGCTCACGGTCGTGTCTCGCCGATCACCCGCACCGCGCGTTCGATCTGCGCACCGGTGAGGTCGGCGCGGGCGGTCAGCCTGAGCCGTGAGATGCCGTCGGGCACGGAGGGCGGGCGGAAGCAGCCCGCCACCAGGCCCGCCGCACGGCAGTCGGCCGCCCACCGCACGGCGCCGTCCGCGGACGGCGCGCGCACCGAGACCACCGCGGCGTCCGGACGCACCGCCTCCAGACCCGCGGCGGTCAGGCGCGCGTGCAGGTCGTCCGCGACCGCGCGCGCCCGGCGGGCGCGCTCCGGCTCGCGGCGCAGCCGCAGCAGCGCGGCCAGCGCCGCGCCCGCGGCGGCCGGGGCGAGGCCGGTGTCGAAGATGAACGTGCGGGCCGCGTTGACCAGATGGTCGATCACCCGGGCGGGTCCGAGCACGACTCCGCCCTGGCTGCCGAGGGACTTGGAGAGCGTGGCCGTCACGACGACGTCGTCGGCCCCGGCCAGGCCCGCCGCGTGCGCGCCGCCGCGGCCGCCGTCGCCGAGGACGCCCAGGCCGTGGGCGTCGTCGACGAGCAGCCCGGCGCCCCGCTCCCGGCAGACCTCGGCGAGGGCGGCCAGCGGGGCGGCGTCGCCGTCGACCGAGAAGACCGTGTCGGAGACCAGGACCGCCGGACCCTCGTGCGTGCCGAGCGCCTTGCGGACGGCCTCGAGGTCCGCGTGGGCGACGACCTGGGTGGTGGCGCGCGCCAGCCGGCAGCCGTCGATGAGCGAGGCGTGGTTGCCCGCGTCGGAGACGAGCAGCGAGCCGTGCGGGGCGAGCGCGGTGACCGCGGCGAGATTGGCCGCGTAGCCGGAGGAGAACACGAGCGCCGCCTCGACGCCGCAGAACCGAGCCAGTTCGCGCTCCAGTTCGGTGTGCAGCTCGGTGGTGCCGGTGACCAGCCGGGAGCCGGTCGCGCCGCCGCCCCAGGTGCGCGCCGCGCGCGCCGCGCCCTCGGTCACCTCGGGATGGCGGGACAGGCCCAGGTAGTCGTTGCTCGCGAGATCGAGCAGGGGCGAGTCGGCGGGCCGGGGACGCAGGGTCCGTACGAGCCCCGCGCGGCGGCGCGCGTCCGCCTGCTCGTCGATCCAGCCGAACGCCATGGTTCCTCCGGGGCTTTTGTAGGCAGTGGACAGACCCTAGCGGCACGACCGGCCGCCCATGGTGTGGCGATACCCACACGTCGATCCGCGTCTGTTGTGCGAAGTCTCCTTGGCCCCGGGCCGTCCGGTAGGCCAGGATCGGCTTTCATGGACCTGCTGAACACGCTGGTGGACAAGGGGCTTCGGCGCGAACTGCCGACCCGCGAGGAAGCTCTGGCCGTGCTGGCCACCTCCGACGAAGACCTGCTCGACGTGGTGGCGGCGGCCGGCCGGGTGCGCCGCCACTGGTTCGGGCGGCGGGTGAAACTCAACTATCTCGTCAACCTCAAGTCCGGCCTGTGCCCCGAGGACTGCTCCTACTGCTCGCAGCGGCTCGGCTCGAAGGCCGACATCCTGAAGTACACCTGGCTCAAGCCCGACCAGGCCTCCGAGGCCGCCGCCGCGGGGCTGGCCGGCGGCGCCAAGCGGGTGTGCCTGGTGGCCAGCGGGCGCGGTCCGACGGACCGGGACGTGGACCGGGTCTCGCAGACCATCAAGGCCATCAAGGACCAGAACGAGGGCGTCGAGGTGTGCGCCTGCCTCGGGCTGCTCTCCGACGGCCAGGCGGAGCGGCTGCGCGCGGCCGGTGCCGACGCCTACAACCACAACCTGAACACCTCCGAGTCGACGTACGGCGACATCACCACGACGCACACGTACGCCGATCGGGTGGACACGGTGCACAAGGCGCACGCGGCCGGTCTGTCGGCCTGCTCGGGGCTCATCGCCGGCATGGGCGAGAGCGACGAGGACCTGGTGGACGTCGTCCACTCGCTGCGCGAGCTGGACCCCGACTCGGTTCCGGTGAACTTCCTGATCCCGTTCGAGGGCACCCCGCTCGCCAAGGAGTGGAACCTGACCCCGCAGCGGTGCCTGCGCATCCTCGCGATGGTGCGGTTCGTCTGCCCGGACGTGGAGGTCCGGATCGCGGGCGGCCGCGAGGTGCATCTGCGCTCCATGCAGCCGCTCGCGCTGCACCTGGCCAACTCCATCTTCCTCGGCGACTACCTGACCAGTGAGGGCCAGGCCGGCAAGGCGGACCTGGACATGATCGCGGACGCCGGGTTCGAGGTGGAGGGCGCCGGCCAGGTGACGCTGCCTCAGCACCGGTCGGAGCAGGGCGGCGGCTGCGGTGCGCACGCGGCGGCAGCGGCCGACGGGGCGCCGGAGGGCGCCGCCGGGTGCGGGACCCACCAGGGGGCGGGCTGCGGCTCGCACGCGGACGCCGGGTGCGGCTCGCACGGCGGCGCGGGCGTCTGCGGTTCCGCCGCGCCCGAGACCGCCCCCGCTTCCGCCGGCGCGCCCGAGACCGTCCCCGCGGCCGCCGAGCCGAAGGCCGGCGAGCCCCGCACGGACCTGGTGACGGTGCGCCGCCGGGGCGCCGGAACGGACCTCGCGCCCAATGCCTGAGGTTTCCGCCCCGCACGGACCGGGTGTCGCCGGGCTGCTCGACCTGGACCGGCGACACGTGTGGCACCCGTACGGTCCGATGCCCGGCCGTCAGGAACCGCTCGTCGTGGAGTCGGCGAGCGGGGTACGGCTGCGCCTCGCGGACGGCTCGGGCGAGCTGGTCGACGGCATGTCCTCGTGGTGGGCCGCGATCCACGGCTACAACCACCCGGTGCTCAACGAGGCCGTCCGCGCGCAGTTGGAGCGGATGAGCCACGTGATGTTCGGCGGGCTCACCCACGAGCCCGCCGTCCGCCTGGCGAAGCTCCTCGTCGACATGTCGCCCGACGGTCTCGAACACGTCTTCCTCGCCGACTCCGGCTCGGTGTCGGTCGAGGTCGCCGTCAAGATGTGCCTCCAGTACTGGCGTTCGCTCGGCCGCCCGGCCAAGCGGCGGCTGCTGACCTGGCGGGGCGGCTACCACGGCGACACCTGGCAGCCGATGTCCGTGTGCGACCCCGAGGGCGGGATGCACGAGCTGTGGTCCGGCGCACTGCCGCGCCAGGTCTTCGCGGACGCCCCGCCGGCCGGGTACGAGGAGGCGTACGCCGCCCACCTGCGCGATCTGGTCGAACGGCACGCGGACGAGCTGGCCGCGGTGATCGTCGAACCGGTGGTGCAGGGCGCGGGCGGCATGCGCTTCCACTCCCCCGCGTATCTGCGGGTGCTGCGCGAAGTGTGCGACGCGCACGACGTGCTGCTGGTGTTCGACGAGATCGCGACCGGGTTCGGCCGCACCGGCGCGCTGTTCGCGGCGGAGCACGCGGCCGTGACCCCGGACGTGATGTGCGTGGGCAAGGCGCTGACCGGCGGCTATCTGACGATGGCGGCGACGCTGTGCACCGCGCGGGTGGCCGACGGGATCTCCCGCGGCGAGGTGCCGGTGCTGGCGCACGGTCCGACGTTCATGGGCAACCCGCTGGCGGCGGCCGTGGCGTGCGCCTCGATCGAACTGCTGCTCGGCCAGGACTGGCGCGCGGAGGTCAAGCGGATCGAGGCGGGCCTGCGCGAGGGACTGGCCCCGGCGGCGGAACTGGCCGGGGTGGCGGACGTACGGGTCTTCGGCGCGATCGGCGTGGTCCAGCTCGACCACCCGGTGGACATGGCGGCGGCGACCCGGGCCGCCGTGCGCGAGGGCGTGTGGCTGCGGCCGTTCCGGGACCTGGTGTACACGATGCCGCCGTACGTCACGGGCGACGTGGACGTGGCGCGGATCGCGCGCGCGGTGTGCGCGGCGGCGCGGGAGGGATGAGATGCCGGTACTGGTGATCACGGGCACGGGCACGGAGGTCGGCAAGACCGTCACCACGGCGGCCGTCGCGGCGGCGGCCGCGGCGGCCGGCCGGTCGGTGGCCGTGCTGAAGGCCGCGCAGACGGGCGTGGGCCCGCACGAGCGCGGCGACGGCGCGGAGGTGGTGCGGCTGGCCGGTCCGGTGACCTGGACCGAGGGGGCCCGCTATCCCGAGCCGTTGGCGCCCGGCACGGCAGCGCTGCGGTCCGGCCGGCCGCCGGTGCGCCCGCAGGAGGTGGCCGAGGCCGCGGCCGGGCTGGCCGCCGAGCACGACCTCGTGCTGGTCGAGGGCGCGGGCGGGCTGCTCGTACGGTTCGACGAGGCGGGCGGGACGCTCGCGGACGCGGCGCAGCTGCTGCGGGCGCCGGTGCTGGTGGTCGCCACCGCCGGGCTCGGCACCCTGAACGTCACCGAGCTGACCGCCCGTGAGCTGCGCTCGCGCGAGCTGGACCTGCTCGGCGTGGTGATCGGCAGCTGGCCCGCCGAGCCGGATCTCGCCGACCGCTGCAACATCGCCGACCTGCCGCAGGTGGCCGGCGCGCCGCTGCTGGGCGCGCTGCCCGAGGGGGCCGGCGCGCTGGCGCCCGACGCCTTCCGGACGGCCGCGCTCGACTGGCTGGCGCCCCGCCTCGGCGGCCGGTGGGACGCGGCGGCGTTCACCGTGCGGGAGGCGCCGCCGCCGTTCGCGTAACCGACGGCGCCCTTCGCGGGGCCGCGCGTGTGGCCGGGCCGGCGCGGGGGGAGACTCGCCGCGGGCCCGTCCTGCTCGCGCTCGCGGAGGCAGCCATGCCGCTACGGTCCACCGGCTCGCGCACGATGCCGCCCGATCCCGTCCGCCATCCGCTGTTCGCGCGCTGCTACGCCGTGTTCAGCGTGGCGGCGGAGACCCGGATGGGCGTGGCCGGGGTGCGGGAGCGACTGCTTACCGGGCTGTCCGGGCGGGTGCTGGAGATCGGCGCCGGGAACGGGCTGGACTTCGCGCACTACCCGGGCGCCGTCTCGGAGGTCGTCGCGGTGGAACCGGAGCGCCTGCTGCGCCGCAGGGCGGTGGCGGCGGCGCTGCGCGCCGAGGTGCCGGTCGACGTGGTGCCGGGCTGCGCGGAGGCGCTGCCGGTCAAGAGCGGGGCCTACGACGCGGTGGTGCTGTCGCTGGTGCTGTGCGGCGTGCGCGACGTGCCGCGGGCGCCGGCCGAGGTGCGGCGGGTGCTGCGGCCGGGCGGCGAGGTGCGGTTCTTCGAGCACGGCAGGGGCGGCGGCCGGGCGATGGCCCTCACCCAGCGCGCCCTGGACCGCACGGTGTGGCCGCTGCTGAGCGGCGGCTGCCGTCCGGCCCGCGATCCGGTGGCCGCCCTGCGCGACGCCGGGTTCCGGCTCGGCCCCTACCGGCGGGTGCTGGTGCCGCCTACGGGGCCCGTCCTGCCGGCCTCGTACTGCTCGCTCGGCGCCGCCTGGCGGCCGCCGGCCGCGGACGGGGCCACCTGACCGTCCGGCCGGCCGGCGGATCGTCGGATCGTCGCCGGAAGGGGGCGTGGCCGGCCGGTCACAGGCTCCACTGGCGCAGTTCGCGCGCGATGTCGTCCACCGACGCCTCGCCGCTCTTGACCAGCCGGGCCAGATCGCGCACCTGTTCGGGCGAGGTGACGACCTTCAGACCGCTGGCGACCAGGTAGGCGTAGGCGACCGCGGAGGCGAACAGCGCGTTGGAGCGCTCCAGCGCGGGGACGTGCACGAGGAGCTGGAGCAGCGCGGCGGCCCGCGCGTGCGGGGTGTCGTAGACGGGGACGTCGAAGATCTCGGCCCGGTGCCGCGCCACGGCGGCGACGAGGGCGCCCCAGTCGGTGACCTGGGGGTCCCCGGGCGTCATCCGCTCCGCGAGCATGAGCAGCCAGGCGAGGTCGATTCTGAGATCGTTCAAGGGATCAGTGACGGCCTTCGCTCCGGTGCGCGCGGCGGCCCTCGCGGTCCGTCCCGAACTCCTCGGCGAAGACGTTCTCGTAACTCTTCATGAAGTCCGCCGCGGCCTCCACGAAGGTGTGGCCGACCTCCCCCGTGTCCTGGCGGACCAGTTCCTCGATGTAGCGGTTGACGCTCATGCCGCGGGCGAGCGCGCGTTCCCGGGCGGCACGGGCGGTGCCCTCGTCCACTCTCACGTTCAGCTGGGTCTTCGCCATACCTCGACGCTAGCGCCGGTCCGCTAGCACGGGCAAGGCGCACAGCTCGCGCACCGGGAGCGCCCACCGTGGCGGCGCGCGCCCCCAGGGCGGCGACCAGGCCGGACGGGGCCGGACGGGGCCGGATCCGGACCGGCCCGCTGTGGGACCGCGGTTCGGCCGCACGGGGGATACCGGTCGCGTGCGCGCTGACATTACGCTCGACGGGGGACAAAAGTCTCATGAGCCAGGACGTTCAGGGTCGCGGGAGCACCGAGGAGGCCGCCGTGTCCGCACACGCCGCGGCACCGGACCGGACACGGCCGGACGGACCGAACGCGCCGGATGCGCCGGACGACTCGGACCGGGTCGCGGCCCGCGCCCGCGGGCTGACCAAGGCGTACGGGGCGGGCGAGACGGCCGTGCTGGCGCTCGACTCGGTGGACGTGGACGTCGCGCGCGGCCGGTTCACCTCCGTGATGGGCCCCTCGGGCTCCGGGAAGTCCACCCTGATGCACTGCCTGGCGGGACTGGACACCGTCTCGGCCGGTCAGGTGTGGATCGGCGGCACCGAGATCACCGGTCTGAAGGACCGCGAGCTGACCCGGCTGCGCCGGGACCGTATCGGGTTCATGTTCCAGTCGTTCAATCTGATCCCCACGCTCAGCGCGCTGGAGAACATCACCCTGCCGATGGACATCGCGGGCCGCGCCCCCGACCGGGAGTGGCTGGACCAGGTCGTCGACACCCTGGGCCTCGGGAACCGGCTGGGGCACCGGCCGGCGCAGCTGTCCGGCGGCCAGCAGCAGCGGGTGGCCTGCGCCCGGGCGCTCGCCGCGCGCCCCGAGCTGATCTTCGCCGACGAGCCGACCGGCAATCTGGACTCGCGGGCCGGCACGGAGGTGCTTGGCTTCCTGCGGGACGCCGTCGACCGCCTCGGCCAGACGGTCGTCATGGTCACCCACGACCCGAACGCCGCGGCCCGTTCCGACCTGGTGCTCTTCCTCGCGGACGGACGGATCGTGGACGAGCGGGAGCACCCGACGGCGGAGGCGGTGCTCGCCCGGATGCGCCGGTTCGCCCAGGACGGGGACCAGCCCGGCGGCCCGGCCCCGGTCGGCCGCCCCGGCATCCTGCGCCGGACGTCCGACGACCGGTTCACGCGGGTCTGCGACGCCGTCGCAGAGGAGGCCTGACCGGCGTGCTCAGGGCGACTCTGCGCGGTTTCCTCGCGCACAAGGGGCGGCTGCTGCTGTCGGGCCTGGCCGTCGTGCTGTCGGTGGCCTTCGTGGCGGGCAGCCTGATCTTCTCCGACACCGTCACCCGCACCTTCGACCGCCTCTTCGCCTCCACCGCCGCCGATGTGACGGTGGCCCCCCGGCGGGATCTCGCCCCGCCGGTGCGGACCGGCGCGGTGCGGACCCTGCCCGCCTCGCTCGCCGGCCGGCTGGCGAAGGTGCCCGGCGTGGCGGCCGCCCACGTGGACGCGGTCGTCGAGAACGTGGTGGTCGTCGACCGCCGGAACCAGCCCGTCGGACCGACCACCGGCGCCCCCACCATCGCCCGCGGCTGGGAGGCCACCGGGCGCAGCGGCGTCAGGCTGACCTCCGGTCACGCCCCGCACGGCGACGGCGAGGCCGTCCTGGACGCGGAC
Organism: Streptomyces similanensis; assembly: GCF_039543625.1. Taxonomy (NCBI): domain Bacteria; kingdom Bacillati; phylum Actinomycetota; class Actinomycetes; order Kitasatosporales; family Streptomycetaceae; genus Streptomyces; species Streptomyces similanensis. Next base: position 27,362 of record NZ_BAABKC010000084.1, read on the forward strand.
ACCGCCGGGCGCCGCCGAGTGCGGATCGGCGACGTGCTGACGGTGCAGGCGCCCACGGGCACGTTCCGGGTCCGGGTGGCCGGCATCGCCGCCTTCACCACCACCAACCCCGGTTCGGCCCTGGTCTTCCTGGACACGCCGACGGCGCAGGCGAAGCTCCTCGGCTCCACCGCCCGCGCCACCGGCATCTCGGTCGACGCGGCCGGCGGCGTCACCGACACCGAGCTGAAGCGGCGCGTCGGCGCGGCCCTGGGCGCCGGGACGTACGACGTGCGCACCGCCGCCGAGCAGGCCAAGTCGGCCGCCGCGAACCTGGGCGGGTTCCTGAAGGTCATCAAGTACGTGATGCTCGGCTTCGCCGGGATCGCGGTCCTCGTCGGCGTCTTCCTGATCGTCAACACCTTCTCGATGCTGATCGCCCAGCGCACCCGCGAACTGGGCCTGCTGCGCGCTCTGGGCGCCGACCGCGGGCAGGTGCGGCGCTCGGTGCACATCGAGGCGCTGCTGCTCGGCCTGACCGGCGCCACGCTGGGTCTGGCGGCCGGGATCGGGCTCGCGGCCGGTCTCATGCGGCTCGTGGGCACGTTCGGCGTGCGGCTGGGATCGGCGGGGATGGTCATCGGCTGGTCGACGCCCGTCGCGGCGTACGCCGTCGGCGTCGGCGTCACCTTCCTCGCGGCCGGTCTTCCGGCCCGGCGCGCGGCGGCCGTCTCCCCGATGGCGGCGCTCGCCGACGCCGAGGTCTCCGGAACGGGACGGCCGCTGCGGACGCGGGCGCTCGCGGGCGCCGTCGTCGGCGCCGCCGGGGCGGGCGCGCTCGCCGGCTGCGCCGTCGCGACCAGGACCGCGCCCGCCGTCGCGCTGCTGGGCGCCGGTGTCGTGCTCACCCTGATCGCGACCGTGGTCGCCGGGCCGCTGCTGGCGCGCCCGCTGATCCGGGTGCTGGGCGGCGCCTTCCCGGCGCTGTTCGGCTCCGTCGGGCGGATGAGCCAGCGCAACGCCCTGCGCAATCCGCGCCGGACCGGGGCGACGGCGGCGGCGCTGACGGTGGGCCTGGCCCTGGTCGGCGGGATGGCCGTGGCCGGCGCCTCCATGACCCGGTCGGTGGACCGCCGGATCGACCAGACGCTCGGCGCCGACTACATCGTGCAGAACCGCACCTACATCCCGTTCTCCCCGGAGATCGGCGACCGGGTCCGCGCCACCGCCGGCACGGGCGTGGTCGTACGGCAGCGGCTGGCGGCGATCGCGGTCCGACTGCCGGACGGCGGGCGGGTGGAGACGGCCGCCTCCGGCTACGGCCCCCGGCTGGACGCCGTGTCCCATCTGAAGTACGCGGCCGGGAACACGGCGGCGGCGCTGGCCCCCGGGCACCTGGCCATGGACGCGGGCTTCGCCCGGACGCACGGCGTGCGGATCGGCAGCGTGCTGCCCGCCGAGTTCCAGGGCGGCCGCCGGGCCCGGCTGACGGTGGCCGCGCTGACCGACCAGGAGCAGGCGGAGGCGTTCGGCCTCAAGGGCGGTCTGCTCCTCGGCCTCGGCACGCTCGACCGGTACGCGCCCGGCGGCCTGGACTCCGCCCTGTACGTGAACGCCGCTCCCGGCACCGGGGCCGGCCCGCTGCGCGCCCGGCTGGAGAAGACCCTCGCGCCCTATCCGAACGTGCAGGTCCGCGACCAGGCCGACTACAAGAAGCTGGTGCACGACCAGATCGCGGTGCTGCTCCGGCTCGTGTACGCGCTGCTCGGGCTGGCCATCGTCATCGCGGTGCTCGGCGTGGTGAACACGCTCGCCCTGTCGGTGGTGGAGCGGACCCGGGAGATCGGGCTGCTGCGGGCGATCGGGCTGGCCCGCCGGCAGCTGCGCCGGATGATCCGGCTGGAGTCGGTGGTGATCGCGGTGTTCGGCGCGGTCCTGGGGCTGGCGCTGGGACTGTTGTGGGGCGTGTGCGTCCAGCGGGTGCTGGCCCTTGAGGGCATGACGGCGCTGGCGTTCCCCTGGGGCACGATCGTCGCGGTGGTGGCCGGGGCGGCGGCCGTGGGGGTGGTGGCGGCCCTGCTGCCGGCCCTGCGCGCCTCGCGCATGAACGTGCTGGCGGCGATCGCGCACGAGTGATGGAATCGCGCGAGGTATTCAACTGCGCTGATTCCTGGGAGAGTTCATGCCGCGACCGTTCCGCTTCGGAATCAACCTGCTGAATCCCGGGTCCGCCGCCGAGTGGCGCGCCAAGTGCCGGCGGGCCGAGGAACTCGGCTACGACGTGCTCCTGGTGCCCGACCATCTCGGCTGGGTCGCGCCGTTCCCGGCGCTGGTGGCGGCGGCGCAGGCCACCGAGCGGCCCCGGGTGGGCACGTTCGTGCTCAACGCCGGCTTCCACCGTCCCGCGCTGCTGGCCCGCGAGGCGGCGACGACGGACGCGCTCACGGACGGCCGCCTGGAACTGGGGCTCGGCACCGGGTACGTACGCGAGGAGCACGAGAGCGCCGGGCTGCCGTTCGGCTCGCCGGCCGAACGCGTGGACCACCTGCGGCGCACGGTGCAGGAGCTGGAGCGGCTGCTCGGCTCCCCCGGCCACCGGCCCGCACCGGCGCAGCGGCCGCGCATCCCGCTGCTGATCGGCGCCAACGGCGACCGGATGCTGCGGCTGACCGCGCGGCACGCGGACATCGCCGCGTTCACCGGAGCCCGTCCGTCGGCCGGCAGCCCCACGGGGCTCGCCCCGCTGACGGCCGACGAACTGGCGGAGCGGGTGGCCCGGTACCGGGAGTACGCGGCGGACCGCGCGGAACCGGCCGAGCTGAACCTGCTGATCCAGACCGTCGCCGTCACCGACGACCCCGCCGCGGCGCTGGGGCCGCTGCTGGAGCGCCAGCCGCAGCTGACCCTGGACCAGGCGCTGACGCTGCCCATCGTGCTGGTCGGCACGCTGGACGGGATCGTCGCGCGGGTGCGGGCCCAGCGCGAGCGGTTCGGCTTCTCCTACCTCACCGTCCTGGAGCCGGACATGGAGACGTTCGCGCCGGTGATGGCGGCGCTGCGCGAGGCGTGATTGGGCGCCGGCCGCGCCGGGGCGGGGCGGGCGTGTCGTGGCGGCGGCGCGGTGGGGCCGGTCCCGGCGGTGTTGGTGCGGTGGCGGCGGCCGGTGGGGTCCTCGTGTCCGGATGCCGGAATTCCCGTTCCGCGCTCGGCCCGCGTGATGGGATCCCCGCATGAGGGACTTGCGCATACGCCCCGCGACCGGCGACGACATCGACGCGGTGCTGGCCTTCTGGCGGACGGCCGCGGAGGGCACGAGCATCAGCGACGACCGGGACGGAGTGGCCCGGCTGGTGGCCCGCGACCCGGGGGCGCTGCTGCTGGCGGAGGACACCGGGGACCTGGTCGGCACGGTCATCGCGGGCTTCGACGGCTGGCGCTGCCACCTGTACCGGCTCGCGGTGCACCCCGGCCGCCGCCGGCAGGGCATCGCCACGGCGCTGCTGGCCGCCGCCGAGGAGCGGTTCGCGCGGCTGGGCGGGCGGCGCGGGGACGCCATGGTGCTCACCGGCAACGAGCGGGCGCACCACGCCTGGCGGGCGGCCGGGTACGCGCCCGAGGAGCACTGGCGGCGCTGGGTGAAGCCGCTGACCGCCCGGACGGACTGATCTACCGGCTTCTTTGCCCATCCTTTACCCTGGGTGGAGCACTCGGCCCTCCATGAAAGGTTGTGAGCGTCCGCCCATGGGCGTGCCTCCCGGTGAGCACCGTCGCGCGATCCCCCTTGTCCTGACCGACCATGGAAGAGGGGTGACCCGATGACCGAAGTGCTCCTCCTGCTCGTGGCGGTACTGCTGTCCCTGGCCTGCGGCGCCTTCGTCGCGGCCGAGTTCTCCTTGACCACGGTCGAGCGCGGCGCCCTGGAGCGCGCGGCGGAGCGCGGCGAGCGCGGCGCGCCCGGCGCGCTGAAGGCCGTACGGAACCTGACCTTCCAGCTCTCCGGGGCGCAACTCGGGATCACCGTCACCAACCTGGTGGTCGGCATGCTCGCCGAGCCGTCGATCTCCAAGCTGATCTCCGGTCCGCTCCAGGCGCTCGGCATGTCCCGCTCCGCGGCCGCCTCGCTGGCGCTGGTGCTGGGCACCGCCCTGTCGACGGTCTTCCTGATGGTCGTCGGCGAGCTGGTGCCCAAGAACTGGGCGATCTCCTCGCCGCTGGCCGTCGCCCGCCGGGTGGCCACTCCGCAGCGCTGGTTCAGCGCGGCCTTCCGCCCGTTCATCACCCACCTCAACAACACGGCGAACCGGGTGGTGCGCCGGCTCGGCGTGGAGCCCGCCGAGGAGCTGGCCTCCGCGCGCGGTCCCCAGGAGCTGGCGGCGCTGGCCCGGCACTCCGCCAAGCAGGGCGCCCTGGAGGCGGACACCGCCGAGCTGTTCGTGCGCACCTTGAACCTCGCCGACCTGACCGCGGAGAACGTGATGACGCCGCGGGTCCAGGTGGTGGCCCTGGACGCCCAGGCGACCTGCGAGGACGTCGCGAACGCGACCCGGGCGACCGGCCTGTCCCGCTTCCCCGTCTACCGCGGCAGTCTCGACTCCGTGGTCGGGACGGCCCACGTCAAGGACGTGCTGGCGGTGCCCGCCCGGCGGCGGCTGCACCTGCGCGTCTCGGAGATCATGCGCGAGCCGCTGCTCGTGCCGCAGTCGCTGACCGTGGACCGGCTGCTGGACCGGCTCTCCGGCCGGCGCACGATGGCCGTCGTCATCGACGAGTACGGCGGCACGGCGGGCGTGGCGACCCTGGAGGACATCGTCGAGGAGGTCGTCGGCGAGGTGCGCGACGAGCACGATCCGCACGAGACGCCCGACCTGGCCCCGGCCGGCGCCGACGCGGAGGGCCGCGCCCTGTACTCGGCCGACGGCTCCGCGCGCGTGGACCAGCTGGCCCGCGTCGGCCTGAGGGTCCCGGACGGCCCGTACGAGACGCTGGCCGGCCTGGTCGCCGCCGAGCTGGGCCGGATACCGGCGAGCGGCGACGCGCTGGAGGTCGCCGGGTGGCATATGGACGTGGTGGACGCGGGCGGCCGCCGGGCCGCGCGCGTGCTGCTGCACGCCCCGCTGGACGACGCTCCCGTCGAGGAGGTTCCCACCCGGCGCGGCAGGCGCCGCATCGCGGTGCGCGCGGACCGTCCGGCGCACGACATGGACCCGAGCGACGGAAAGAGGGCCGGCCGGTGACCGCCGTACAGATCCTGATCGGTCTGGCGACCCTGGTCGTCAACGCCTTCTTCGTGGGCGCCGAGTTCGCGCTGATCTCGGTGCGCCGCAGCCAGGTGGAGCCGTACGCCGAGGAGGGCGACCGGCGCGCGAAGAGCGTGCTGTGGGGCCTGGAGCACGTCTCCGCGCTGCTGGCGGCGGCGCAGCTCGGCATCACCCTGTGCACCCTGGTCCTCGGCGTGGTCGCCGAACCGGCGATCGCCCATCTGCTGGAGCCGGTGTTCCACGCGGTGGGCGTGCCCGCGGGCGCGGGTCACGCGGTGTCGTTCGTGATCGCGCTGGCCCTGGCGACGTATCTGCACATGCTGCTGGGCGAGATGGTGCCCAAGAACATCGCGCTGGCGGAGCCGGTGCGCAGCGCGCTGCTGCTCGGCCCGCCGCTGGTCGCGCTGTCCCGGGCGCTGCGTCCGGTGATCTTCACGGTGAACGCGTTCGCCAACGGGCTGCTCAAGCTGTTGCGGGTGGAGGCGAAGGACGAGGTCTCGGCGACGTTCACGGACGCGGAGCTGGCGCAGATCGTGAAGGACGCCAGCGAGGCCGGGCTGATCGACGACCGGGCGCAGGAGCGGCTGCACGACGCGCTGGAGCTGGGCAGGCGGCCCGTGCGCGACGTGGTGCTGCCGCTGGAGCGGGTCGTCTACGCCCGGCTCGGGGTCACCCCGGAGCAGTTGGAGCGGCTGTCGGCCGAGTCCGGCTTCTCCCGCTTCCCCGTGGTCGACGAGGGCCGCCGGATCATCGGCTACCTGCACGTGAAGGACGCGCTGGACGCCTCGCCGCGCACCGAGCCGTTCCGGCTGCGGGACATGCGGCCGATCGCCCGGGTCCGGGAGGGCACCCCGCTGGACGACGTGCTCACGGCGATGCGCGGCAGCCGTACGCACCTGGCGGCGGTGCTGGGCTCGGACGGGCGGCTGGCGGGTCTGGTGACCATGGAGGACGTGCTCCAGGAACTGTTCGGGCAGCGGGTCTGAGCCGGGTCCGACATCGCCGGACCGACCGCTTGGTATGCGCCGGGCGCGACGGGTTACCATCGCTCACGCCATGCAGACGATTCCCACATACAGCAGCCTGGTCGCCGTCGGCGACTCGTTCACCGAGGGCATGTCGGACCTGCTGCCCGACGGCTCCTACCGGGGCTGGGCCGACGTCCTGGCGGGCCGGATGGCCGCCCGCACCCCCGGTTTCCGGTACGCCAACCTCGCCGTGCGCGGCAAGCTCATCGGACAGATCGTCGACGAGCAGGTCGAGGTGGCCGCGGCCATGAAGGCCGACGTGGTGACGCTGGTGGGCGGCCTCAACGACACCCTGCGGCCCAAGTGCGACATGGGCAGGGTGCGGGGGCTGCTGACCGAGGCGGTGGAGCGGCTGGCGCCGTCCTGCGAGCGGCTGGTGCTGATGCGCAGCCCCGGCCGGCAGGGTCCCGTCCTGGAGCGGTTCCGGCCGCGCATGGAGGAGCTGTTCGCCCATGTGGACGACCTCGCGGACCGGCACGGCGCGGTCGTCGTGGACCTGTACGGCGCGCCGTCGCTCGCCGACCCGCGCCTGTGGGACGTGGACCGGCTGCACCTGACGGCCGAGGGGCACCGCCGGGTCGCCGAGGCGGTGTGGCAGGCGCTCGGCCTGGAGGCGGAGGACGCCGAGTGGCGTACGCCGATGGCCGCGAGCGCGCGGCCGGGCTGGGTCAGTCGCCGTACCGCCGACGCCCGCTTCGCCCGGCAGCACCTGCTGCCCTGGATAGGCCGCCGCCTGACCGGCCGCTCCTCCGGCGACGGCCGCCCGGCCAAGCGCCCCGAGCTGCTGCCCTACGAGGAACTGGCGCACCCGGCGGCCGACGCCGGACCGGCCTGACGACGCGACCGGAAGCGGTGCGACCGGCGCGACCGGAAGCGGTGTGACGGCGGGACCGGAAGCGGTGTGACCGGCGGGACCGGGGGCCGCCGGGGCCGCCCGTCGGCCTCTCGTAGCTTCCGACGAACACCCCCGCGGCGCTGGCCTGCACGAATCGCCAGTAAACTCTGGTCACGTGACTTCTGCGCCCGCCAAGCCCCGCATCCCGAACGTCCTCGCCGGACGCTACGCCTCCGCCGAGCTCGCCACGCTCTGGTCGCCCGAGCAGAAGGTGAGGCTGGAGCGGCAGCTCTGGCTCGCCGTGCTGCGCGCCCAGAAGGACCTCGGCATCGAGGTGCCGGACGCGGCGATCGCCGACTACGAGCGCGTCCTCGACCAGGTCGACCTGGCCTCGATCGCCGAGCGCGAGAAGGTCACGCGGCACGACGTGAAGGCCCGTATCGAGGAGTTCAACGACCTCGCCGGGCACGAGCAGGTCCACAAGGGCATGACCTCCCGCGACCTGACGGAGAACGTGGAGCAGCTCCAGATCCGGCTCTCGCTGGAGCTGGTGCGCGACCGCGCGGTGGCGGTGCTGGCGCGGCTGGCGAAGCTGGCGGCGGAGTACGGCGAGCTGGTCATGGCCGGCCGCTCGCACAACGTGGCGGCGCAGGCCACCACCCTGGGCAAGCGTTTCGCCACCGCCGCCGACGAGCTGCTGGTGGCCCACGGCCGCGTCGAGGAACTGCTCGTCCGCTACCCGCTGCGGGGCGTCAAGGGCCCGGTCGGCACCGCCCAGGACATGCTGGACCTGCTCGGCGGCGACGCGGCGAAGCTGGCCGATCTTGAGGGGCGCGTCGCCCACCACCTCGGCTTCTCGCAGGCGTTCACCTCGGTCGGCCAGGTCTACCCGCGCTCCCTGGACTACGAGGTCGTCACCGCGCTGGTGCAGCTGGCGGCGGCGCCGTCCTCGCTCGCCAAGACGGTCCGGCTGATGGCCGGGCACGAGCTGGTCACCGAGGGCTTCAAGCCGGGCCAGGTGGGCTCCTCGGCGATGCCGCACAAGATGAACACCCGTTCCTGCGAGCGGGTCAACGGCCTCATGGTGATCCTGCGCGGCTACGCCTCGATGACGGGCGAGCTGGCGGGCGACCAGTGGAACGAGGGCGACGTGTCCTGCTCGGTGGTGCGCCGGGTCGCGCTGCCGGACGCGTTCTTCGCGCTGGACGGTCTGCTGGAGACGTTCCTGACGGTGCTCGACGAGTTCGGCGCCTTCCCCGCGGTGATCGCCCGCGAGCTGGACCGCTACCTGCCGTTCCTGGCGACGACGAAGGTGCTGATGGGCGCGGTGCGGGCCGGCGTCGGCCGCGAGGTGGCCCACGAGGCGATCAAGGAGAACGCCGTCGCCACCGCACTCGCCATGCGGGAGCGGGGCGCCGAGCGCAACGACCTGCTCGACAAGCTCGCCGCCGACGAGCGGCTGCCGCTGGACCGCGCGGGCCTGGACGCGCTGATGGCGGACAAGCTGTCCTTCACCGGCGCCGCCGCCGACCAGGTCGGCGCGGTCGTCGGCCGGATCGAGGAGATCGTCAAGCAGCACCCGGAGGCTGCGGCCTACGCGCCGGGGGCGATCCTCTGACCCGCTTCACCCCGGCCGAGCTGGAGGCCGCCCGCGACCGGCTGGTGCCGGACCTGGTCGCGGACGGCCTCGGCGTGCTGTTCTGCGGCATCAACCCCGGCCTGATGACGGCCGCGACGGGCCACCACTTCGCCCGCCCCGGCAACCGGTTCTGGCCGGTGCTGCACCGCTCGGGGTTCACCCCGCGGCTGCTCAAGCCCGCCGAGCAGGGCGAATTGCTGTCGTACGGGCTCGGCATCACCAACGTCGTCGCCCGGGCCACGGCCCGCGCCGACGAGCTGAGCCGCGAGGAGTACCGGGAGGGCGGCCGGCTGCTGGCGCTGAAGGTGGCGCGGCTGCGGCCCCGCTGGCTGGCGGTCGTCGGCGTGACCGCGTACCGGGCCGCCTTCGAGGACCGCACGGCCCGGGTGGGGCCGCAGGAACGGACGATCGGCGACACCCGCCTGTGGGTGCTGCCCAACCCGAGCGGTCTGAACGCGCACTGGACCACCGAGACGATGGCGCGGGAGTTCGCGCTGCTGCGGGCGGCGGCGCAGGACGGCCCGGACGTGCCCGCCGCCCGCCGGGGCGAGTGACGGCCGGGCGGCCCGACGGCTCGCCCACGCGGGATCCGGAACGGCCGTGGGCGGCCTCGCGGCCGCTCACGGCGGGTCCACGTCCGTGACGACCGCGAGCAGCTGGAACGGCAGCTCCCGGCCCTGCTGGCCGACGCCCAGGACTATCCACCGGCCGGCCTCGGGCGATCTCCACAGCTGGACGTCCGGCACCTGACCGCTGAGCGGACCCCACGGCTGCGGCGCCTCCTCCTGCGCGCTCCGCAGGAGCACGCCGTACAGGCTGAACTCCTGGGGCGGGCCCCAGCGTTCGGCGAGCCGCTCGGCCAGTCCGTCGCGGTCGCACGCGTACTGGTCGGCCGTCTCCCGCCACCGCGTGCCGTCGTCCTCCCAGAAGTCCTCGCTCGTCGCCAGCTCCGCCGTGCGGTAACCGGGCCCGGCCCAGCCGGTGTCCGTCCGGGTGCGCGCGGCGGGGAACGCCCCGGAGCACAGCCGGTCGATCACGGCGAGCGCCTCAGCGATGTCCATGGGTTCCAGTAAAGCGGCCGGCACTGACAATTGGCGGTGCGTCAGGGCTCGCGCCGGGGCCCGCCGCCGGGCGGCGGACGGCCCCGAGACCCGGCGGGGGCCCGAGCGCTCCCGGTCCCGCGCCCGGGGCGGCGGACGCCGCGCGGGTCACCCGGCGCTCGCCGCCCCGGCCCGCGCCGAGTACCATCCGCCCCACACGCGCACGAGCTGGGAGGACGGACGTTGGGGCGGCTGACCGGCGGGGATCCCTCGCTGCTGCGGAGGATCAATTCCGCGGTGGTGCTGCACGCGCTGCGCGCCACCGACTGTGCGACGCTCACCGAGATCACCCGGGTGACCGGGCTGTCCCGGCCCACGGTCGAGGGCGTCGTGGACGACCTGATCGGGGCGGGCCTCGTCATGGAGACGGCGGCCGAGGAGGGGGCCGCCCGGCGGCAGGGGCGGCCCGCCCGGCGGTTCCGCTTCCGCGCCGAGGCCGGCCATCTGCTCGGCCTGGAGATCGGCGCGCACCGGGTCGCCGCGCTGCTGGCCGACCTGGACGGCCGGGTGGTCGGCGCGCAGGCCAAAGAGGTGGCCGAGACGGCCGACGCGGACGAGCGGCTGGAGCGGCTGCGCACCGCGATCGCCGAGCTGCTGCGCCGCGCCGGGGTGCCGCGCAGCGCGCTGCGCGCCGTCGGCGTCGGCACGCCGGGCATCGTCGACGCGAGCGGCACCGTACGGCTGGGCACCGCGCTGCCCGGGTGGACCGGTCTGCACCTGGGCGAGCGGCTGGGCCGGTCCTTCAAGTGCCCGGTCCTGGTCGAGAACGACGCCAACGCCGCGGCGGTCGCCGAGCACTGGAAGGGCGCCGCCACCGACTCCGACGACGTGGTGTTCGTGCTGGCCGGGCTGAGTCCGGGCGCGGGTTCGCTGATCGGCGGCCGGCTGCACCGGGGGTACGGCGGGGCGGCGGGCGAGATCGGCGCGCTGCACCTGCTGGGCCGCGGGGAGACCCCGGAGACGCTGCTGTCGACCACGGACGAGCCGCTGCACCCGCTGGACGAGCAGGCGGTGGCGAAGGTCTTCGCGCTGGCCCGGCAGGGCGACCGGCGGGCCCTGGCGGCCGTGGACCGCTTCATCCAGCGGCTCGTCCACGACGTGGCGGCGCTGGTGCTGGCCCTGGACCCGGAGCTGGTGGTCGTCGGCGGCTGGGCGGCCGGTCTCGACGGCGTGCTGGAGCCGCTGCGCAGCGAGCTGGCCCGCTACTGCCTGCGGCCCCCTCGGGTGACCCTCTCGCTGCTGGGCGAGGCGGTCGTGGCGACGGGCGCGGTACGCCTCGCCCTCGACCACGTGGAGGAACAGCTCTTCGCTGTGGAGAGCACGGTCACGGCCCGCCGCTGACCTGCGGCCCGCCGCGCTCCGGCGGACACCCGGCTCGTACGACAGCCGCCGCGCCCCCCGGAACGACCGGGGGGCGCGGCGGCTGTCGTCTTCGGTCGGGCGGCCGGGCGGCCTCGCGTCAGGAGGCCTGGCGCTCGGGGCCGTGGTGGATCTCCACGCTCCCGGAGTCGCCGAAGGTCAGCCGACAGGTGTCGGCGCGGTAGGTGGCCACGGAGAGCGCGGCGACGCGGCCGGCGGCGACGAAGCGGGTGGTGACGACGAGGACGGGCGCGCCGGGCAGCCGGTCCAGCTCCTTGGCGTCGTCCGCGCGGGCCGAGCCGAGTTCCACGGCGCGCTCCTGGCCCTCCAGCTCCAGGTGCTGGAGTTCGCGCAGCACGGCACGCGCGCGTGCCGGTCCGGACGGCGCGTCGATCGCGGTCAGGCCGGGCACCGAGGACGCCGGGATGTACAGCAGTTCGGCCGCGACCGGCTGCCCGTGGCTCATCCGGGACCGGCGCACGGTGTGCACCACCTCGTTCCGGTCGGTCTCCAGGATGGCGGCGACGGCGGCCGGCGGAGCGGCCTGCGCGCAGTCCGCGGACTGCCAGGCGTCTCCGGCCGCGCCCGGCCAGGCGTGCTGCTCGGTGCCGACGGCGACCCCCATCCGCGGCGGCGCGACGGTCGTGCCGACGCCGCGGCGGCGCTGCAGCCTGCCCTCCAGTTCCAGCTGCTCCAGTGCCTGGCGCAGCGTGGCGCGGGCCACGCCGAAGCGGGCGGCCAGATCCCGCTCGTTGGGCAGGATCTCACCGACCGCGAACTCGGAGTCCAGTGCCTCACTGAGCACGGTCTTGAGATGCCAGTACTTCGGCTCCGGCACCGTTTCCAGCTGAGTGCTCCCCACCCTGTCCTCCGCAATCGCCGTAGTCCGGCGGCGTTTAGCGCCCTTGTTTATTAAAGGTTGTTGTACTTCTCTGCGACGATAGGGCCGCCCCCACCCTTGGTCAAGACCAATCCTCGGCTCTTGCGCGCCGTACGGCGCGTGTGCCGCACAGCGTTCACGGGGCGTTCGCACGGCGTCGCACACGTGACATCGCGGAGACGCCCCCGGCCGCGGGGCGGTCGGGGGCTGCGCGGAGGGATCGGGAGCGGCCGGGGGCTACCCGTCGGTAGTAATTGTTGACAAGCTGTCTATCCGGCAACCGTCAGCGATCGACGAGGAGCAAGCACCCATGTCCGCCACCGTCTCCTTCAAGGTTCCCTCCGCGCACGGGCCGCAGCCCGTGACGCTCTCCTACGCGCGCGTGGGCGCCGGCGAGCCGCTGCTCCTGCTGCACGGCATCGGCCACCACCGGCAGGCCTGGGACCCGGTGATCCACCTCGTCGCGGGCGAACGCGACGTGATCAGCGTGGACCTGCCCGGCTTCGGCGCCTCGCCCGCGCTGCCGGACGGACTCCGGCACGACCTGCCGACCATGAACGCCGCGCTGGGCGCCCTGTGCGAGGCGCTGGAGATCGGCCGGCCGCACGTGGCGGGCAACTCGCTGGGCGGGCTGCTGGCCCTGGAGATGGGCCGCACGGGGCGCGCCCGGTCCGTCACCGCCCTGTCCCCGGCCGGGTTCTGGACCGAGGCCGAGCGGCGCTACGCGTTCGGCGTGCTCCAGGCCATGCGGGGCATCGCGGCGCGCACGCCGCTGCCGCTGGTCGAGCGGCTCTCCCGCTCGGCGGCCGGCCGGACCCTCCTCACGAGCACCATCTACGCCCGGCCCGCCCGCCGCTCACCCGAGGCCGTGGTCGCCGAGACCCTGGCCCTGGCCGGGGCCTCCGGGTTCGAGGAGACCCTGCGCGCGGGCGTCGGCGTACGGTTCACGCACGACGTCACCGGCGTTCCGGTCACCGTCGCCTGGGGCCTCAAGGACCGGCTGCTGGTGCCCCGGCAGGGGGTGCGCGCCAAGCGGATCGTCCCGCACGCCCGGCTGGTGCGGCTGCCCGGCTGCGGACACGTCCCCATGAACGACGACCCGGCGCTGGTCGCGCGGGTGCTCCTCGACGGCAGCCGCTGAGCCGGCGGCCGCGGGCCGGCGGCGGCCGGCCCGGGTCAGCGCCCCGGAGCCGAGGGCCACTCCGGCCCCCACCAGGGCGCTGCCCGCCGCCTGGGCGGGGCCGTACGAGCCGGTGCCGACCAGGGGCGCGGTGCAGGCGGCGGCGACGGGGATGAGTCCGGAGAAGAGGGTGGCGCGCTCGGCGCCGATCCGCTGCATGCCCATGTACCAGCACACGAAGCCGACGACGGTGACGACCGCCGCCTGCCACAGCAGCGCGGCGGCCTCGTGGGCGTCGGGCGTCCGCAGCCAGGCGCCGCCGTCCAGCAGGACGCCGACGAGCGCCGACTCCCCCGCCGCCACCGCGCACACCACGGCGGACAGCAGCCGGGGGCCCAGCGGGCGCAGCACGGGCACCGCGAGGACCGCGAAGCCGACCTCGCCGGCCAGCGCGCACGCCGAGAAGGCGATGCCCGCGCCGTCGGTCCGGCCCCAGCCCTGCACGGTCAGCGCCCCGGCGGCGACCAGCGCCGCTCCTCGCAGCACGGCCCGCTGCGGCCGGCGGCGCTCCAGCAGCGGGACGAGGACGGCCACGGCCACCGGCGCGCAGCCCACGAAGACGCCCGGCACGGCCGGTTCGGCGCTCCGCTCGGCGGCCAGGACCGCCAGGTTGAAGCCGACCATGCCCACCGCCGCCAGCAGCGCCAGCCGGGCCCACTGGCGCGGCTCCAGCGCCCGCAGCCGCGGCCCCGCCTCCCGCCGGACCAGCGGCAGGAGCAGCAGGCAGGCCAGGCCGTAACGCAGGAACTGGCCGCCCGCGTACGGGTAGTGGCCGAGGACGCTGTTGGCGGTGAAGGACCCTCCGACGAGGACGCAGGCGAACGCGGCGAGCAGCGCGCCGCGTGAGGTGGTGGCGTTCATGGCAGCGACGCTAGGGAGCGCGGCGGCCCGCATTAAGGTCCACTTCCATGACGTCTTCGGAGGCCAATCAGGACGGGCGGCCCGGCTCGGCCGCCTGGGAGCTGCTGCTGCCGGCCGCGACGGCGCCGGCCCGCGCGCGCGGCCGCTCCCTGCGCGCGGCGCTGCGCGAGGCGGTCCGCTCGGGGCGGCTCGCGCCGGGCACCCGGCTGCCCTCCAGCCGTGACCTCGCCGCCGACCTCGGCGTCTCGCGCGGGCTGGTCACCGAGGCGTACGAGCAGCTGACGGCGGAGGGCTATCTGCGCAGCGGGCGCGGCGCGGGAACCTGGGTGGGCGGCGCGGCGCGGGCCGCCCGCACCCGCGCGCGCGACCTCGCTCCCCGCTCCCCCGGTTCCCGCGCTGACTTCGTGCCCGGCACCCCCGACCTGGCGCTGTTCCCCCGGGCCGCCTGGGCCGCCGCGCACCGCTCGGTGCTGGCCGCGCTGCCGCACCAGGACCTCGGCTATCCCGATCCGCGCGGGCTGCCCCGGCTGCGTACGGCCCTGGCCGAACTGCTCGCCCGGCGCCGGGGCGCCGTCGCGGACCCCGAACGCCTGGTCGTCGTCTCCGGGGTGGCGCAGGGCGCCGCCCTGCTCGGCGCGGTGCTGCACGCGCGCGGGATACGCGCCGTCGGGGTCGAGGACCCGGGCAGCCCGCAGCACAGCGCCCTGTACGCCGCGGCGGGCGTCGGCACCGTCGCGCTCCCGCTGGACGCGCGGGGCCCGGCCCTCGGCCCGCTGTACCGGTCGGGCGTACGGGCCGTGGTGACCACGCCGGCGCACCAGTTCCCCACCGGCATCGCCTGCACCGCGCGGCGCCGCGCCGAACTGCTCGACTGGGCGCGGTCGGTGGACGGTTACGTCTTCGAGGACGACTACGACGGCGACTTCCGCTACGACCGGGCGCCGGTGGGCGCGATGCAGGGCCTGGACCCGGAGCGGGTGGTCTACGCGGGCTCGGTCAGCAAGTCGCTGGCCCCCGGACTGCGGCTGGGCTGGCTGCTGGTGCCCGACGCGTTGGCCGACGAGATCGTGGCGCGCAAGCGGACCACTGACCTCGGTCATCCGACGCTCGACCAGGCGGTGTTCGCGCACTTCGTGGAGCGGGGCGACTACGACCGGCAGCTGCGCCGCTGCCAGCGCGCCTACCGGGAGCGCCGGGACGCGCTCGTCACCGCCCTGGCCGAGCACTTCCCCGGCGCGCGGCTGTCCGGGATCGCCGCGGGGCTGCACCTGATCGCCGGCCTGCCCGCCCGCTACGGCCCCGAGGAGCGGTTCCTCGCCCGCGTGACGGCGGCGGGGATCGCGGTGCGCACGCTCGCGTCGTACACGCACGCGGGCGCGGACGGCGCGGACGACGTCGCGGGCGTGCGGTTGGTCCTCGGGTACGCGCACATGCCGCCCGCGCGGATCCGCGCGGGGGTGGCGCTGATGGCGGAGGCGGCCGCCGGCTGACCGCGCGGGCGGTTGTTCACCCGCGGTTTCCGTGCGCGCCGCGCCGCCCCAGTAGGTGTGGGGCCGAACACTGGCCGGATTCCGTTCCTGGAGGCGCAGTCATGTCCCACCGTCCCCTTCCGGGCCGCCGCAGCGTCCTGCGCGGCTCGCTCGCCGCGTCCGCGGCCCTGACCCTGCCCGGCGCACTCGGCGCGGCCCCGGCGCTCGCCCTGTCGGGCCGTCCCCGGGCGGACTGGGGCGTGCAGGCGGGCGACGTCACCTCCGACTCGGGTCTGGTGTGGGCGCGCGCGGACCGTCCGGCCCGGATGATCGTCGAGACCTCGGCGACCGAGTCGTTCCGCGACCCGCGCCGCTGGCACGGCCCGCTGCTCGGCGCGGACACGGACTTCACGGGCACCGCCCGGCTGCACGGACTCCCGGCCGGCGAGCAGATCCACTACCGCGTGCTGCTGGCCGACCCGGACGACCCGCGCCGCACCGGCGAACCGGTCCTCGGCACCTTCCGGACGGCGCCGGCGCGCCGCCGCCAGGGCGTGCGGTTCGTGTGGTCCGGCGATCTGGCCGGGCAGGGCTGGGGCATCAACGACTCCATCGGCGGCTACCGGATCTTCGACGCCATGGCGAAGCTGGACCCGGACTTCTTCCTGTGCAGCGGTGACAACATCTACGCCGACGGCCCGATCCAGGCCACGGCCGCGCTGCCGGACGGACGGGTCTACCGCAACGTCACCACCGAGGAGAAGTCGCACGTCGCCGTCTCCCTGGCCGACTTCCGCGGCAACTTCCGCTACAACCTGCTGGACGCGGCGCTGCGCCGGTTCAACGCGCGGGTGCCGAACATCATCCAGTGGGACGACCACGAGGTCCGCAACAACTGGTATCCCGGCGAGGTCATCGGCGCCGGCACCCCCTACCCGGCCGGGACGCGCCTGGACGACCTGGCGCTGCGCGCCCGCCGGGCCTTCTCGGAGTACTTCCCCATCTCCACCGTCAGCGGCCGCCCGGACGGGCGGATCTACCGTGTCCACCACCACGGCCCGCTGCTCGACGTGTTCGTGCTCGACATGCGCACGTACCGCGACGCCAACTCGCCCGACGACCAGGCGAGCGACCCGCAGGGCATCCTGGGGCGCGCCCAGCTGGCGTGGCTCAAGCGCGAACTGGCCCGGTCGCGGGCGGTGTGGAAGGTCATCGCCGCCGACATGCCGCTCGGCCTGGTGGTGCCCGACGGGGTCGAGGGGAAGCCGAACTTCGAGGCCGTCGCGCAGGGCGACCCGGGCGCACCGCTCGGCCGCGAGCTCCAGATCGCCGAACTGCTGCGGTTCGTCAAGCACCGGCGGATCACCGGCACGGTGTGGCTGACGGCCGACGTCCACCACACCTCGGCCCAGCGCTACGATCCGTCGCGTGCGGCGTTCAAGGACTTCGAGCCGTTCTGGGAGTTCGTGTCCGGGCCGCTGAACGCGGGCGCGTTCCCGGCCAGCCCGCTGGACGGGACGTTCGGTCCGGACCGGGTGTTCGTCAAGGCGCCGACCGCCTCGAACGTCTCGCCGGCCGAGGGCTACCAGTTCTTCGGCGAGGTCGACATCGACGGCGACAGCGGGGAGTTGACGGTCCGGCTGCGTGAGCAGGACGGCGCCGTCCTCTTCACCCGGACGCTGCGGCCGGGGCGGGTGGGGCAGTGACGCCCGCTACTCTTCATCCGGGCCGCGCATCGGCGTCATCCCCCGGTGCGCGGCGCCAACTCCCTTTTGGCTCCGCCGTTTTCGCAGTCCGTGGCGCTGGTCGCACGCGGCGGTGCAAAGGGTGCCCAAAGCCGGGCAAATCAATGCTTTACCAGTAAGTCACAGGACGTTCGCGACCGCGCAACACCGGTCCTCCACAGTGGCCGTATGACTCGAGAACTGTCTGATGTGACACGGACGAAGCACGGCCGGCCGGTGCACCACTGGCGGCGTGACGTGGTCGAACTGGCCGCGCTGTTCACGGCGGTGGCGGTGGCCGACGGCGTGGCGAACCTGATCGGCCACGGACCCGGCGGGCCGGCGCTGCTGCTGATCTCGGCGCTGTCGCTGATCGCGACGGCGGCGTTCCACACCTGGTGGGCACGGCGCCACGGGCACGCTCCCCCGGCGCACGATACCGGCGCCCGGCCGCTCGCCGCCGAACGGCGGGCGGCCGGGCCGTCGTCGCCCGCCCCGGCTACGGCGGACGACGGGATGACCGCGAACGCGCTGTGGCGGCTGCGGACGACGGTGCGGGACGCGCCGGGCTCGCTGGCCACGCTGTGCGCGGCGCTGGCCGCCCGGCACGTCGACATCCTGAGCCTTCAGACGCACCCGCTGGCCGAGGGCACGGTGGACGAGTTCCTGCTGCGCGCGCCCAACCGGATCGAGGCGTCCCGGATCACCGAGGCGGTCGCGTCGGCCGGCGGCGCCGACACCTGGATCGAGCGGGCCGACGCGCACGATCTGGTCGACGCGCCGACCCGGGTCCTCGGTCTGGCCACGCGCACCGCGCTGGACGCCGCGGAACTGCCGCTGGCGCTTCGGCAGTTGCTGGGCCGGTGCACCATCCGTTCGCTGCCCGGCAAGCCGGCGGGCGGTGGCCGGGGCCCGGAGGAGGTGCCGGCCGAGGGGGTCATGGAGGACACCGTGCTGCGGCTGCGCGCGCCGGAGGGCGGCGTGATCACCGTCGAGCGGCCGTACCTGCCCTTCACGCCCACCGAGTTCGCCCGGGCCCGGGCGCTGGTGGAGCTGGACACCCTGCTCGGGCCGCGCATCCCGTCGGGCCAGGACGTGCTGACGCTGCCCGAGGGCAACGCGATCACCGTGCGCCGGGCGGACACGGGCGATCTGCCGGAGGCCCGGCGGATGCACGAGCGATGCTCGCCCCGCACTCTGGGCATGCGCTACCACGGGCCGGTCGGCGACGCGGACCGGTACCTGAACCACCTGCTCAGCCCGCGTTTCGGACGGACCCTCGCCGCTCAGACCGCCTCCGGGCGGATCGTCGGCCTCGGTCATCTGCTGTGGGACGGCGACGAGACGGAGGTCGCGCTGCTCGTCGAGGACGAGTGGCAGCGGCGCGGCATCGGCGCCGAACTGCTCGGCCGCCTGGTGGCGATGGCCGCGGAGGCGGGCTGCGGGAGCGTGTACGCCGTGACGCAGGCGTCGAACACCGGCATGGTCACCGCGATGCGCGGCCTCGGTCTCCCGCTGGACTACCAGATCGAGGAGGGCACCCTGGTGATCACCGCCCGGCTGACCAAGCCCGCGGTCCCCGCCCGGCTCCCCCACGACACCCTCCGCCGCCAGTACGACGACTCCCCCGCCCTGCCCGACTGACCCGGCCCCCCCCGGCCGCGGCCCGGACCTCCCCGGCCGCGGCCGGAAAGTCCCCGCCGCGGCCCGAGACCCCGACCGCCGGACCGGCCACCAGCCCGGCCGCGCCGGGCGGAATCAGCCCGGCCGCGCCGGCCAGGCACCGCACCGGCCTACCGGCCCGGCCCGGCCCATGGATCGGCCGGCGGGCCAGCCCGAGAAGCAGCCCTGCTCAGAACCGCCCCGGCGGGCTCCCCCGCGGCCGGCGGCCTCGGCCCCCGCCCCGGCCGACCGCGTCACGGACCCCGGGGCCGCCGGCCCGCCCCCGTGGATCGGGCCGCCGGCCCCGGGGCCCGTGGGCTGGACCGCCGGTCCAGGGCCCGCCGGTTCAGCGCCTCGTGCGGGCCCTGCACGTCCGGCGCCCGCGCGCGACCCCCAGTCCAGAGTCCGTGGGCCGAGCCGCCGGTCCGGGGCCCGTGGGTCGGGCCGCCGGTCCACGGCCCGCAGGCCGGGCCACCGGCCCAGGATCCATGCGCCGGACCGCAGGTCCACAGTCCGTCAGTTCAGCGCCTCGTGCAGGCCCTTCACGTCCGGCGCCTGCGTGCGACCGCGGTCCAGGGCCTGGTCCAGGTCGGACCACAGGTCGTCCACGTCCTCCAGGCCGACCGACATCCGCAGCAGCCGGTCGCCGACCCCGGCGCCCCGCCGGTCCGCCGCGTCCACGATGCGGTGGCTGATGGAGGCCGGGTGCTGGATCAGCGTGTCCACGCTGCCGAGGCTCACGGCGGGTGTGATCAGGCGGACCGCGCCGATCACCGCGTGCGGGTCGCCGTGCACCTCGAAGGAGACCATCGCGCCGCCGATCCGCGGATAGTGCACGCGCGCGACGCGCGGGTCGGCCGTCAGCCGGGCGACCAGCTCGGCGGCGGTGGCGGAGGCGGCCCGCACCCGTACCGGCAGGGTGGACAGCCCGCGCAGCAGCAGATAGCCGGCCAGCGGGTGCAGCACCCCGCCGGTGGCGAACCGCACCTGCCGCAGCCGCCCGGCGAGTTCCTCGTCGCAGGCCACCACGCCCGCCATCACGTCGCCGTGCCCGCCGAGGTACTTGGTGGCGCTGTGCAGCACCAGCCGCGCCCCCTGCCCGGCCGGGCGCTGGAGCACCGGCGTGGCGAAGGTGTTGTCGACGAGCAGCGGGACCGAGCCGCAGGCGTGGGCGACGGCCCTCAGGTCCACCTCGGCGAGCGTCGGGTTGGCCGGGGACTCCACCATCACCAGTCCGGTGTCCGGGCGCAGCGCGTCGGCGATCCCGGCCGGGTCGGTCCACGTCACCTCGCTGCCGAGCAGTCCGGCGGTCAGCAGGTGGTCGCTGCACCCGTACAGCGGGCGCACGGCGACCACGTGCCGCAGGCCGAGGGCGGAGCGCACCAGCAGGACCGCGCTGAGCGCGGCCATGCCGCTGGCGAAGGCGACCGCGGACTCGGTGCCCTCCAGCCGGGCCAGCGCGGTCTCGAAGCGGGCGACGGTCGGGTTGCCGAGCCGGCCGTAGACCGGCGGCCCGTCGAGTTCGGCGCCGTCGGCGGCGAAGGCGTCGATCCGGGCGGCCTCGGCCCGGCTGTCGTAGGAGGGATAGGTGGTGGACAGGTCGATCGGCGGGGCGTGCAGTCCCTGCCGGGCGAGGTCCTCACGGCCGGCGTGCACGGCCTCGGTGGCCAGTGCGCGGGGTGCGGGGCGTACGGCGTCGTACGCGGACGTGCTCGCTGGGTTGAAGGGCGTGTCCATGACCGAAGGGTGAACACCGGACGGGCCGGGCGGCGCGGACTCCGTGCTACGTTCGGCGCATGGCCGAATCCGTCGTACTGGACCCGGTGGATCTCCATCTGCTGCGGCTGCTGCAGAACGACGCCCGGACCACCTACCGCGATCTGGCCGCGCTGATCGGGGTCGCGCCGTCGACGTGTCTGGACCGGGTCAACCGGCTGCGCCGCTCGGGGGTGATCCTCGGCCATCAGCTGCGCCTGGACCCGGCGAAGCTGGGCCGGGGCCTGGAGGCCCTGCTGTCGGTGCAGGTCAGGCCGCACCGGCGGGAGTTGGTGGGGCCGTTCGTGGAGCGGATCCGGGCGCTGCCGGAGTCGCGGACCGTGTTCCACCTGACCGGTCCGGACGACTACCTCGTCCACGTCGCGGTCGCCGACATGGCCGACCTGCAACGGCTCGTGCTGGACGAGTTCACGGCCCGGCGCGAGGTGGCGCGGGTGGAGACCCGGCTGATCTTCCAGCAGTGGGACTGCGGCCCGCTGCTGCCGCCGGGCGCGGAACCGGCGACGCTGTCGGCGAAACCGGACCGCATATCGGACGCAATGCCGCCCGTGGTCCGGTAACCGGGCTGACGCGGACGGTGTGGTCGTACGAGGATGGACGGCATGTCTCAGACCAAGAGCCCGCTGCCCCGTCAGGTCGCCGACGCCTATGTCGACGACCTCATCGCCCTCGACCCGATCACCGGCACCTACCTCGGCGTGAAGGAGTGTTCGAGCCGACTGCCCGACAACTCGCCGGCCGGCCAGGAGGCGCTGGCGGAGCTGGCGCGCACCACGCTGGCGCGGCTCGCGGAGGCCGAGAGCCGGCCCGGCGCGGACAGCGACGTCGAGCGGCGCTGCGCCCGCCTGCTGCGCGAGCGCCTGACCGCGGAGCTCGCCGTGCACGAGGCCGGCGAGCCGCTGCGGGCGGTGAGCAACATCCACAGCCCGGTGCACTCGGTGCGCGAGGCCTTCACCATCACCCCCACCGACACGGAGGAGGACTGGGCGGCGGTCGCCGAGCGGCTGCGCGCCGTGCCGGAGGCGCTGCGCGGCTACCGCGCGTCGCTGGCGCTCGGCCTGGAGCGCGAGCTGTACGCGGGCCCGCGGCCGACGGCCACCTTCGTCGAACAGCTCACCGAGTGGTCGGACACCGGGCAGGGCCGCGGCTGGTTCGAGGACTTCGCCGCCGACGGCCCCGAGTCCCTGCGCGGCGAGCTGGGCGAGGCCGGCCGGGCGGCCACCGCGGCCGTCGCCGAGCTGCGCGACTGGATGCGCGACGTGTACGCGCCCGCGATCGAGGGCGCGCCCGACACGGTCGGCCGGGAGCGCTACGCCCGCTTCTCCCGCTACTACAACGGCACCGACCTGGACCTGGACGAGGCGTACGCGTACGGCTGGTCGGAGTTCCACCGGCTGCTCGGCGAGATGAAGAAGGAGGCCGAGAAGGTCCTGCCGGGCGCCGAGACGCCGTGGGTCGCCCTCGCGCACCTCGACGAGCACGGCGCCCACATCGAGGGCGTGGACGAGGTCCGCACCTGGCTCCAGGAGGTGATGGACGAGGCGATCGACGCGCTGGACGGCACCCACTTCGAACTCGCCGAGCGGGTGCGGAAGGTGGAGTCCTGCATCGCGCCCCCCGGCGGCGCGGCGGCGCCGTACTACACCGCGCCGTCCGCCGACTTCTCCCGGCCGGGCCGGACCTGGCTGCCCACCATGGGGGAGACCCGCTTCCCGGTGTACGACCTGGTGTCGACCTGGTACCACGAGGGCGTCCCCGGCCACCACCTCCAGCTGGCCCAGTGGGCGCACGTGGCGGAGGACCTCTCCCGCTACCAGGCCACGGTCGGCATCGTCAGCGCCAACGCCGAGGGCTGGGCGCTGTACGCGGAGCGGCTGATGGACGAGCTGGGCTTCCTCACCGACCCGGAGCGCCGGCTCGGCTACCTGGACGCGCAGATGATGCGCGCGGTCCGCGTCATCATCGACATCGGCATGCACCTGGAGCTGGAGATCCCGGCGGACTCGCCGTTCCACCCGGGTGAGCGCTGGACGCCGGAACTGGCGCTGGAGTTCTTCGGCGCGCACAGCAGCCGCCCGCGGGACTTCGTGGCGAGCGAGCTGATCCGCTATCTGTCCATGGCGGGTCAGGCGATCGGCTACAAGCTGGGCGAGCGGGCCTGGCTGCTGGGCCGGGAGAACGCCCGCAGGCGGCACGGCGACGCGTTCGACGCGAAGGCCTGGCACATGGCGGCCCTGTCGCAGGGCTCACTGGGCCTGGACGACCTGCTGGACGAGCTGTCGCGGCTCTGAGCCCGGCTCAGGGGCGGCCGCACTCCGGCCGCCCCGCGCTGCTGCGCCACCCCGGCTTCCCGGGCCGCCGGTCCGGGGTCAGCAGCCGCAGGCGCCGCCCTCGGCCGGGGCGGTCAGCGGGTCGGCCGCGCGGCGCTCGCCGCCCTCCCGGGTCTCGTACGCGAAGCCCTCGCGCACCCAGTACTCGAAGCCGCCGAGCATCTCCTTGACGCGGTACCCGAGTTCGGCGAGGGCCAGCGCGGCGCGGGCGGCGCCGTCGCAGCCGGGGCCCCAGCAGTGGACGACGACGGGGACGGACCGGTCGAGCAGCGCCTCGGCCCGCTGCGGAACGAGCGCGGTCGGCAGGTGCAGCGCGCCGGGGACGTGGCCCTGGTCCCATGCCTCGGCGGAGCGCGTGTCGACCAGGACGAACCCGGCCTCGCCGCCGGCCGCGAGCGCGGCGGCGACGTCCGAGACATCGGTGTGGAAGGCGAGGCTCGCCCGGAAGTGGGCGGCGGCCTCGGCCGGGGAGGCGGGGGCGACGCCCAGCACGGGATGGGCGGCCGCCTCGCGGACGGTCGAGGGGGCCGCGGCGGGGAGGGTCATCGGGTGGGTCCTTCCGTGGTTCGGTGCGACAGCCTGAAATCTATGGCCGCGAAGCACCGCCCTGAAGGGGCGATCCACGGCCCGCCTCTTGATCCGCCGGGGATCCGCCTGCTATCCCTCGCTCATGACCGCGTTTTCCCCGGACGCCACCGACTGGCGCATTCTCGACGTCCTCCAGCGGGAGGGCCGGGCCAGTTTCGCCGAGCTGGCTCGGGCCGTGTCGATGTCGCCCAGCGCGGTGACCGAGCGGGTGCGCCGGCTGGAGGAGGCGGGCGTCATCCAGGGCTACGCGGCCGTCGTCGACCCGGACCGGCTGGGGCTGCCGATCCTCGCCTTCGTCCGGCTGCGCTACCCGAACGGCAACTACAAGCCCTTTCACGACCTGGTCGCCGTCACCCCCGAGATACTGGAGGCGCACCATGTGACGGGCGACGACTGCTTCGTCATCAAGGTCGCCGCGCGCTCCATGCGGCACCTGGAGGAGGTGTCCGGCCGGATCGGCGCGCTGGGATCGGTGACGACGAGCGTCGTCTACTCCTCGCCCCTGCCGAGGCGTCCCCTCGGCCGCTAGACCGACGCAAGGCCGCGGGCGTCAGGCCGGCCCCCGCTGCCGCACCGCCGAGCCCGACCGCCCCTTCACCACCTCCAGTTGGGCGTGGACGCGGCGCCGCAGGTCGGCGACGTGGCTGACGATGCCCACGCTGCGGTCGCGTTCGCGCAGCGAGTCCAGCACGTCCAGGACCTCGTCGAGGGTCTGATCGTCCAGGCTGCCGAAGCCCTCGTCGATGAAGAGGGTGTCCAGCCGGACCCCGCCGGCCTCGTCGGTGACGACATCGGCGAGGCCGAGGGCGAGGGCGAGCGAGGCGAAGAACGTCTCGCCGCCGGACAGGGTCGCCGTGTCCCGTTCCCGGCCGGTCCAGGCGTCGACCACGTGCAGCCCGAGGCCGCTGCGACCGCGCCCGGCCCGGTCGTCGGAGTGGACGAGGGTGTAGCGCCCGGACGACATGCGCCGCAGCCGTACGGTGGCGGCGGCGGCCACCTGTTCCAGCCGGGCCGCGAGGACGTAGGACTCCAGGCGCATCCTGCGCTCGTTGTCGGCGGAGGTGCCCGCGGTGAGGGCGGCGAGCCGGGCCACCCGGTCGTACTCCTCGCGCAGTGGCGCCAGGCGGCGCACGCCGGTGGCCGCGCGGGC
>NZ_BAABKC010000085.1:0-36394 GCF_039543625.1 Streptomyces similanensis
CGCGGGCTGCCCCGGCTGCGTACGGCCCTGGCCGAACTGCTCGCCCGGCGCCGGGGCGCCGTCGCGGACGGGGCCGCCGCCGTCGCGCTGGTCGGACTGGGCGGGGCGCTGGTCCTGCCCGGCGGGCAGGGCGACGGCCGTCGGCAGTCCGCCGGCGGCAGCCCGAAGCCCGCCCTCACCACCGCGGCCGAGACCGAGGCCGCGAAGCCCGCGGTGTCCGCCGCGAGCCTCACCCGTACTTTCGAGAAGCTGCTGTCTCCCGGCCGGCTGAGCCGGACCGCGGCGCGCGGCACCGACGACCACCCCTATGCGCAGGGCGTGTACGACGACGGGAAGGGCGAGGCGGCGATCAGCGTCTCCGTCAACCGCGTCCCGGCCGGCACCCAGGAGGCGAGCCAGAACACCACGTGCCCGGACAAGGTGTTCATCGCCTACGACAGCTGCGGCACCACGAAGCTGGCCGACGGCTCCGCCCTGATGATCCTCAAGGGGTACGAGTACCCGAACAAGCGCAGCGGCACGAGGCTGTGGCAGGCCGACCTGGTGACGCCGAGCGGCCAGTACATCAGCGTCATGGAGTGGAACGCCGCGGCGGAGAAGGACGCGCCGGTCACGCGCGCCGAACCCCCGCTGTCGGCCGAGCGGCTGAAGACGCTCGTCACCGCGCCCCAGTGGCGTACGGCCGCCGACGCGATCCCCGCGAGCCAGTGGCCCAAGCCCGCCCCGAACGAGCCGAAGGGCCCCGCCGGCTCGGTCTCGGCGACCCTCGCCGGGCTGCTGCCCAAGGGCGTCGCGGTCACGGACAAGGGCAGCGCCGACCCGGGGTTCGGGTACGTCGTCGTGGACGACGGCAGGGGCGCGAGCCTGGTGCAGCTCAACGACCAGCCCGACATGCGCGACGTGGAGGGCCAGCTGTTCGGCGCGGACGCCAAGGTCCTGCCCGACGGCACGAAGGTCGTCACCCACAAGTCGCCAGGGGAGAAGGGCGTCTCGGGCATCGTGATGTGGACGGTGGACACCATCCGGCCCGACGGCCGTCGCGTCGTGATCAGCGCCTTCAACTCGGGCGCCCAGAACACCCCGGCGACGCGCGCGACCCCGGCCCTCACCTTGAAGCAGCTGGAGAAGATCGCCATCGACCCGAAGTGGCTGGCCCTGGGCTGACCCCGCCGGCCCGCGCCCGCCTGGCTCCCCCCCCCGGCCGGATCAGTCCGGGTCGACGCTGAGCAGGTCGCCGGGCTGGCAGTCCAGCGCGCGGCAGAGCGCCGTCAGAGTGGAGAAGCGGATCGCCTTGGCGCGGTCGTTCTTCAGGACGGAGAGGTTGACCACGGTCACCCCGACCCTGGCCGCCAGCTCCGACAGCGTCATGCCGCGCTCGGCCAGCAGCCGGTCCAGGTGCACCCGGACCCGGTGCTCCTGCGGCGGCATCAGACCAGTCCCTCGGTGTCCGCGCGCAGCCTGGTGCCGCGCCGGAAGACCTCGGCCAGGGCCAGGACGAGGAGGGCGAGCAGGAGGTACGCGCCGGTGAAGGTGACCTGGAAGGGGATCGCGTCGGACAGCGGCGTGCCCCGCACCAGCAGCTGGGTGGTGAGCGCGGGCAGCACCGGCGCGAGGACGGCCTGTGCCAGCGCCGCGCCGGCGATGACGCCCAGCCGGCGGGCGTTGTCGGGCACGAAGACGTCGCCGTCGCGCAGCGTCCGGGCCATCCGGAGCAGCAGGTACAGGACGAGGAGCAGCAGCAGGCTGCCGACGAGTTCCGGCAGTGCGAGCAACAGCCGCTGTCCCGTGTCCGGGTGGGTGAGGGCCAGATCGGCCCGGTGGCCGCCGGTGAGGGTCATGCCATGGCCCGCCGTGGCCCGGATCACGCCGTCCGGCACCCGGGTCGCGGCCGCGGTGCCGACCTCGCGGGTGTCCATGGGGTCGGTGATCCCGAGCACCCCCAGCAGCGGCAGCAGGATCCCGAAGACCGCGGTGAGGGCGGCGGCCAGGCCGAGCGCCGCCAGCAGCAGCCGGTCGCTCCGTCGGCTCCAGCCGTACTTCCCGGTCATGAATCCCCCTGCCGCGCACGCCGCGCCTATCGATGGTCGATAGTATCGACCATCGATAGGCGCGGTGTCGATCCGTACGCGCCGTGTTACGGCAGGGCGTGGACGTGGGCGCCCACCGAGTTGGACCAGGCGTTGCCGGCCGCCGCGTCCCAGTTGGTGGACCAGGTCATCGCGCCGCGCAGGCCGGGGTAGGCCGTGGACGGCTTGAAGGCGCCGCAGTTGGTGAGCTTGGTCAGGCAGTCCAGGGCGTTGTTGACGACCGTCGGGGAGACGTAGCCGCCGCCGGCGCCGCTCGGGGAGGCGGGCAGGCCGAGGCCGACCTGCGAGGGAGCGAGGCCGCCCTGCAACTGGATGCAGGCCAGCGCGGTCAGGAAGTCGACCGAGCCCTGCGAGTACACCTTGCCGTCGCAGCCCAGCATCGCGCCGCTGTTGTAGAACTGGGTGTTGACGACGGTCAGGATGTCCTTGATGTTCAGCGCGGTCTGGAAGTAACCGCCCGACGTGGACTGCATGTCGATGGTCTGCGGGGCCATCGTGATGATCAGGTTCGCGCCCGCCTTCGCCGACAGCGCGCGCAGCGCCTGCGTCATGTAGGTCGGGTTGAGGCCGTTCTCCAGGTCGATGTCGACGCCGTCGAAGCCGTACGTCTGCATCAGCGAGTACACCGAGTTGGCGAAGTTCGTCGCCGACGTCGGGTCGCTGACCGACACCGTGCCCTTCTCGCCGCCCACCGAGACGATGACCTTCTTGCCGGCCGCCTGCTTGGCCTTGATGTCGGCCTTGAACTGGTCGACGGTGTAGCCGTTCAGGCCCGCCGAGTCCAGGTTGAAGGTGACCGCGCCGGGTGTGGTCGTCGCGTCGGCGAAGGCCACCGCGATGATGTCGTAGGCGGCCGGGACGTCGGAGATCTTCTGGACGGTCGCGCCGTTGTTGAAGTTCTGCCAGTAGCCGGTCACCGCGTGCTTCGGCAGCCCGGTGCCGCCGCCCCCGCCCCCGCCGCCGGTCGACGACGTGGTGGCCGTCACCGCGGCCGACCTGGCGGACTCGCCGGCCGCGTTGGTCGCGCTCACCTGGAAGGAGTACGCGGTCGAGGCGGTCAGGCCCGACACCGTCGCCGACGTGCCGGTCGCGGAGGCGACCTTCGCGCCGTCGCGGTAGACGTTGTAGCCGGTGGCGTTGGAGACGGTGTTCCAGGACAGGGACACCGACGAGGACGTGGTGGCGGAGACCGCGAGACCGGCCGGCGCGGCCGGGACCGTCGGCGCCGGATCGCCGCCGCCGCCCCCGTCCGGACCGGAGACCGACACGTCGTCGGCGTAGTAGGCCGCCTGTCCGTACCAGCCGTGCAGGTACACCGTCACCGAGGTGGTCGAGGAGCCGGTGGTGAAGGTGGTCTGCAACTGCTTCCAGGAGCCGCTGTCCGGGGTCCAGGTCGAGACGTCCGTGGTGCCCGTCCCGGTCGCGCCGAGGTAGGCGTACCCGCCCTGCACCCAGGCGCTCAGCTGGTACGTCGAGTTGGGCTTGACCGCCACCGACTGGGTGCACTGGGCGTTGTCCTGCGCGGCCGGGGTCGCCTTCAGCGCGGCGCTGCCGCCGTGCACCGGCGAGGAGACGGCGGCGCCGCTGCCGGCGCTGCACGTCCAGTTGCTCAGGCCCGACTCGAAGCCGGCGTTCTTTGCGTTGTTGACGTCGGCGGCCGCCGCCTGGCCGGCGCCCACGCAGGAGAGGGCGAGGGCTGCGGTGACGGCTCCGGACCAGATGCCCAGCGGCCGAAGCCGTCCGGTTCCTGGCGTGCGTGCTGCGCGGTCCACTGGTGCCTCCGGGGGAGAGGGGAGGGGAAACGGGGAAGGGAGGTGGGGGAGGGGAAGCGGGAGAGCAGGGGGTGCTGCGCGGTGGCCACCGTTGGTCGTACAAGTTGGTCCAGACCAATTCCCTTGTCAAGAGGTCCAGACCAAAATCGGGCCGCCGGTCCACCGGTCGCCCCGGTCACGGGCCCCGCCCGCCGAACCGCCCTACGGCGACCGGAAGTTCGCAAAAGCCTCAGCCGCGCCCGCCCGGGCCCCGCCCCGGCGCCACCGCCCGGTCGGCGCGCCGCCTCCCTGGACTCCCGCGCCGGCGTCCTCGCGCGGTCAACGCGTCGGCCGCCCGCCACGCTTTCGGGCCCGCCCCGCACCGCCCGTGCGCTCGACCTGTCCCGGTTTGCCGTGACTTGCGCACGCACTGTCGTCACCCGGCTTCACATTCGCTGTTCTCCGGCCCCGAAGGCGCAGTTACAGTGCTCAGGTAGTCACGCTGTGAAGTCAACTCGGTACGCCGGAGGGGAACGCCGGCGGGCCGTCGGGGGTCGAACGGGGAGCTCGCGTGTCAACTGCGATCGCTGTGACCAGTGGCGACATGGCGCTGCCCGGACAGGACGACCGGACCGTGCCCGCCGTGGTCCTGGACGGCCTGGACCGGCAGCCGCTGGAGCACACGCTCGACACGATGCGGACCCTGCTCGACCAGCACGGACACGTGATCGTGGTGTGCTCCCGGGCCGCCCCCGGCGGGGTCGAGCGCCGGCTGCGCACCGTCCGCTCGCTGCTGGAGAGCGATCGCATCGCCCTGTTCCGCCCCGACCTGCCGCCGCTCGGGATCGCCGTCCTGGCCCGCCAGTTACGCCAGCTGGCCTCCTGCGACCTCAGCCCCGGCGTCCTCGCCTCGGCCGGCCGGCTGCTCACCCACTACGTCCACGCCGGCGCCGTGCTCAACTCCGTCACCCGCCTCGACCGCGTCCCCGTCGGCCTCCGGACGCACGCCAAGTCCTGGGTCCCGGGCAGCCAGTTCGGGGTGATCGCCCACCCCGCGCCGCAGCTCGTGCGCATCGGCCCCGAAGCCGCCCTGACCGGACCCGACTTCGGCACCTGGATGCTCGTCGCCAAGGGCCAGCTCACGTCCGACTGGGTCCAGACCTCCCTCGCCCCCGCCTGGCAGGTGCTCGGCCTGCGCGAGGCGCCCCTGCCCGCCGAGTCCGCCGCCTGGTGGGGCACCTCCCGGCTCGTCGAGTTCTGCACCTACCTGCCCGACCTGTCGGTCCTCTACCAACTGGTCACCTCCGTGCGCCAGGGCGTGTGCCACTGGTGCGGCATCGACGTCATCGGCGACCGCTGCGTCTTCTGCTCCGCCACCGCGCCACCGCTCCACGAGAGCCCCACCCCCACGGGTTGACCGGACGAGCCCGTACCCCCCGCCATCCGCCCCGCTCGACCGCTATCCCAACGAGGTCGCACCGTTCATGAACTCCCGTCAGCGCCGCGGCGTGATACTCCTGCTCCTGTCCGTCCTGTGCGCCCTCGGCGCGTTCGCGGGCGTGGTCTCCGTCATCGACGACGCCAAGTCGAAGGTCGGCCCCGAGGTCACCGCGTACCAGCTCAAGGCCGACGTGAAGCCGTACACGGCGCTGAGCGAGAGCCAGTTCGAGAAGATCTCGATGCCCAAGCGGTGGCTGTCGCCCAACGCCGTCACCGACCTCGCGCGGATCCGCGGCAAGATCGCCGTCACCACCCTGCGCCAGGGCTCCCTGCTCCAGAGCGACATGATCGTCGACCAGCCCGCCCTGCGCCCCGGGCAGCAGGAGGTCGCCATCATGATCGACGCGGCGACCGGCGTCGCCGGCAAGATCACCCCGGGCTCCTCCGTCAACGTCTACGCCACCTTCGCCGGCCAGCGGCAGGGCGACCCGGCCCAGTCCAAGATCATCGTGACCGGCGCGAAGGTGCTCGACGTGGGCCGCATCACCGCCCTCGACCCGAACGCCGACAACCGGAGCCAGCAGCCCAGCGAGGTCGTCCCCATCACCTTCGCGCTCTCCGCCCTGGACGCCCAGCGCATCACCTACGCCGAGTCCTTCGCCCAGCGGGTCCGGCTCGCGCTGGTCGCGCCCGGCGACGACGCCGGCGTCCCGGCCGGCGACCGGACCTACGAACTCGCGAAAGACAAGTGAGAGGCCCGCAGCCATGCCCACCAGGATCCTCCCGGCAGCCGGTGACGCGGACGCCGTCCGGTCCCTCACCACCCTGCTCAGCCAGCTCCCCGACGCCGAGCCGGTGACCCCCGTCGGCGACTCCACCCAGCTCGTCGACACCCTCGCCCGCCTGGCCGCCGAATCCGTGGACGACCTGCCCGAGGTGGTCGTCGTGCACGAGCGGATCGGCCCCGTGCCGGCCCTGGAGCTGATCCGCGAGGTGGCCCTGCGCTTCCCCGCCGTCGGCGTCGTCCTCATCACCTCCGACGCGAGCCCCGGCCTGTTCGCCGCCGCCATGGACTCCGGCGCCCGCGGCCTGGTCGCCCTGCCCCTGAGCTACGAGGAACTCGCCGGCCGCGTCCAGGCGGTGGCCCAGTGGTCGACCGGCGTACGGCGCCATCTGGGCCACGGCGGCGAGGTGTTCACCGGCGTCGGCGGCCGCGTGGTCACCGTCAGCGGCGCCAAGGGAGGCGTCGGCGCCACCGTCAGCGCCGTCCAGCTCGCCCTGGCCGCGCAGGCGTCCGGGCACAGCGCCGCCCTGGTCGACCTGGACCTCCAGGCCGGCGACATCGCCTCCTACCTCGACGTCCAGTTCCGCCGCTCCGTGGCCGACCTGGCCGGCATCACCGACATCTCCCCGCGCGTCCTGGCCGACGCCGTCTTCCGCCACGACACCGGCCTCGCCCTCCTCCTCGCCCCCGCCGAGGGCGAACGCGGCGAGGAGGTCACCGACCGGGCCGCCCGCCACCTCGTCAGCGCCCTGCGCTCCCGCTACGAGATCGTCGTGGTCGACTGCGGCGCCCAGCTGACCGGAGCGAGCGCCGCCGCCGTGGAGATGGCCGACACCGCGCTGCTGCTGACCACCCCGGACGTGGTCGCGGTGCGCGCCGCCAAGCGGACGGTGCGGATGTGGGACCGGCTCCAGATCCGCAAGGCCGAGGAGACGACCGTCGTCGTCAACCGCCACACCCGCGGCGCCGAGATCCAGCCGCCGCTGGTCCGGAAGATCACCGCCACCCCCGTCGCGGCCACCGCCGTCCCGGCCGCCTTCAAGGAGCTCCAGGGCGTCATCGACGCCGGCCGCCTGCACGAACTGGACGACAAGAGCACCGTCAAACAGGCCCTGTGGCGGCTCGCCGCCGAACTCGGCCTGGTCGAACAGGCCGAGCCCGACCGCAGGTCCGGCGGCCGGCCCCGGGGCGGCGACCGGGGCTCGGTGAGCTTCCGGCGGCGCAAGGAGGCGGGGGGATGACCGGACGCGGGGCGTCTCGCTCACGGAACGACAGCGGACAGGTCGCCATCGAGTTCCTCGGCATGGCGCCCACCATCATCGTCACGCTGGTGCTGCTGTGGCAGTGCGTGCTGCTGGGCTACACGTACACGCTGGCGGGCAACGCCGCCGACGAGGCGGTACGGGCGGGCACGGCGGCGCCGGGGGACCCCCAGGGGGCCTGCCGGCGCGAGGGCGTGAAGGACCTGCCGAGCGCGTGGCAGGACGGCGCCGACATCAGCTGCGGCGGCCGGGGCAGCGGCTACATCACGGCCACCGTCGCCCTGCACGTGCCCGTCCTCGTCCCCGGACTGATCGACTTCCCCCTCACCGTGCACGCCCACGCCGGCGCCGTCGAGGAGGTGACCGATGACTGAGCCGCCGCACCACCGCCTGCGGAACCGTGACCGCGGCCAGGTCGCCGTCGAGTACCTCGGCTTCGTCCCGATCCTGCTGCTGATCGCCCTGGCCGGCATCCAGCTCGGCCTCATCGCCTTCAGCGCCCAGCAGGCCGGCACCGCGGCGCGCGCGGGCGCGCGCGCCGCCTCGCTCGACCGCAGCGCCCAGCAGGGCTGCCAGGCGGCCGTGTCCGCCGCGCTGAGCGGCCGTACGAGCTGCGCCGAGGGCCGGGGCGGCGACACGGTCACCGTCACCGCCACCGTCGACATCCCGTCCATCATCCCCCTGTGGGACCCCATGGGAAGCGTCAGCAAGATCGCGACCATGCCGCTCGACCACTGAGGCGAGGAATGAACCCATGAGTCTCCGCGCACGCATCAACTCCCCCGAGGAGCAGGGCAGCAGGGGCGAGGTCGTCCATCTCGTCGCCTCCTACCGGGCGAAGCTGCTGGAGGAGATCGACCTCGCGGAGATGAGCTCGCTGGCCGCCGCCGACCGCCGGGTCCGGCTCGAACGGGTGCTCGGGCACATCATCAGCCGCGAGGGCCCGGTCCTGTCCACCGCCGAACGCGCCCAGCTGATCCGCCGCGTGGTGGACGAGGCGCTCGGCCTCGGCATCCTGGAACCCCTCCTGGAGGACGCCTCCATCACCGAGATCATGGTCAACGGCCCCGACGCGATCTTCGTCGAACGCGGCGGCCGGGTCGAACAGCTGCCGCTGCACTTCGCCTCCCACGACCAGCTGATGCAGACCATCGAGCGGATCGTCTCCACGGTCAACCGCCGCGTGGACGAGACCAACCCCATGGTCGACGCCCGGCTGCCGTCCGGCGAACGCGTCAACGTGATCATCCCGCCGCTGTCGCTCTCCGGCCCCGTCCTCACCATCCGCCGCTTCCCGCGCTCCTTCACCCTCCAGGAGCTGATCGGCTTCGGCTCGCTCGACGAGCCCACGCTGTACCTGCTGGCCGGACTGGTGCAGGCGAAGTTCAACGTCATCGTCTCCGGCGCCACCGGCACCGGCAAGACGACCCTGCTCAACGCCCTGTCCGGCCTGATCCCCGGCGGCGAGCGCATCATCACCATCGAGGACTCCGCCGAACTCCAGCTCCAGCAGTCCCACGTCATCCGCTTGGAGTCCCGCCCGCCCAACGTCGAGGGCCGCGGCCAGATCAGCATCCGCGACCTGGTGCGCAACTCGCTGCGCATGCGCCCCGACCGCATCGTCGTCGGCGAGGTCCGCGGCGGCGAGTCGCTGGACATGCTCCAGGCGATGTCCACCGGCCACGACGGCTCACTGGCCACCGTGCACGCCAACAGCGCCGAGGACGCGCTGATGCGGTTGCAGACCCTGGCCTCCATGTCCGACGTGGAGATCCCCTTCCCGGCGCTGCACGACCAGATCAACAGCGCCGTCGACGTGATCGTCCAGCTCACCCGGTTCGCCGACGGCGCCCGCCGGATCACCGAGGTCGCCCTGCTCGACAGCCACGGCAGCGAGCCGTACCGGCTGGCGACCGTGGCCCGCTTCGCCGCCCAGCCCATGGCCGCCGACGGCCGCGTCTACGGCGCCTTCGTCCACCACCCGCTGCCGCGCCGCGCCGCCGACCGCCTCTACATGGCGAGCCAGCCGATCCCCCAGGCATTCGGCGTCGCCCACTCCGCGGACCAACTGGCCACCCGAGAAGCCAGGTAGGAAGCCGATCCCATGGAACTGAGCACCCTCGTCCCCCTCACCACCGGCGTGACGCTGCTGACCTGCGTCCTGGCCGTGCTCGGTCTGCACGCCTACAGCACGGGGAGGGCCCAGCGGGCCGCACTGGTCGACCGCCTCACCCGGACCGGCCAGGTGGCCTCCGGCCGCCGGCGCCGCTTCCGCACCCTCGACCGCCGGCTGCGCCGCACCAAGCCCGGCCGCCGGCTCGAACTGCGGCTCGCGGCCACCGGACTCGACGTCACACCGGGCGAGTTCTTCGTCTGCATGCTCGCCGCGGTCGCCGCCCTCTGGCTGATCGGCCAGGCCGCCCTGGCCCCCTTCTTCGGCCCGCTCGCCGGCCTCCTCGGCATCTGGGCGGCCCTGCAGTTCCTCAGCTGGCAGCGGCAGAAACGCATCGAGAAGTTCATCAACCAGCTGCCCGAACTGGCCCGCATCCTCGCCAACGCCACCCAGGCCGGCCTCGCCCTGCGCACCGCCGTGGGCATGGCCGCCGAGGAACTGGAGGCCCCGGCCGGCGAGGAACTGGGCAAGGTCGCCCACCAGCTGGCCCTGGGCGCCTCGATGGACGACGCCCTCGGCGAACTCGCCGACCGGCTCCCCTCCCGCGAACTCGTCGTCCTGGTCACCACCCTGGTCCTCTCCCACCGCGCGGGCGGCCAGGTGGTCAGCGCCCTGCGCAACCTCACCGAGACCCTGGAGGAGCGCAAGGAGACCCGCCGCGAGGTCCGCACCCAGCTCTCCCAGGTCAACATGACCTCCTACGCGGTCCCCGTACTCGGCGTCGGCGCGCTGTTCCTGATGAACGGCGTCAAGGACGGCGCCCTGGAACGCATGACGGGCTCCCCGATCGGCCAGGGCGCGGTCCTCGTCGCCTTCGCCCTCTACGCCGTCGGATTCGTCCTCATCCGCCGCCTGTCCCGCATCGACGTCTGAACCCGCCCCGCACCACGGAAGGAGGAGACCCGCCATGGCACTGCTGCTCGCACTCGTCGCGGCCCTGAGCGTGTGGGGCGTCTTCGCCGGCGTCCGCATGTACCGGGCGGACGCCAAGCTGCCCAGCGACCTCGCGCTCGCCCTGGAGGTCGGCTCCACCCGCACCGGCGCCGTGGACTCCGTCATCGACCGGCTCGGCATGCGCTACGCCCCCGCCGTGCTGCGCCTGATGGGCCCGGCGCTCGTCGCCAAGTACCGCCGCAGGATCGACCTGGCCGGCAACCCCGGCGGCCTCACCATCGACCGCTACGCGGCCCGCCGGGCGGTGTACGGCTTCCTGGGCGGCGTCGGCGGCCTGGTGTTCGTGCTGCGGGGCCAGTACGTCGTGGCGCTGATCCTGTTCGCGTTCGGCGCGCTGTGGACGGAGGTCGGCATCTGGTCGGCCATCCGGATCCGCAAGGACGTCATCGAACGGACCCTGCCCGACTTCCTCGACGTCCTCGCCGTCGTGGTCAGCGCCGGCCTCGGCTTCCGCCAGGCACTGGACCGGGTGGCCGCCCGGTACGAGGGCCCCTGGGCGGACGAACTGCGCATCACCCTGCGCCAGATGGACCTGGGCATGAGCCGCCGCGAGGCGTTCGCCGAACTGCGCCGCCGCAACGACTCCGAACAGGTCGCGATGTTCGTCACCGCCCTCCAGCAGGGCGAGGAACTGGGCGCGCCGATCGTCGACACCCTGGTCTCGCTGGCCAAGGACATGCGCCGCACCGACGCGCAGAACGCCCGCCGCAAGGCCGCCCGCGCGGTCCCCAAGGCCACCATGATGATCACCACCTTCATGGTCCCGGCCACGATGATCCTCCTCGGCACGGGCCTGCTCCTCGGCTCCGGCGTCGACTTCAACTCCGTCACGGGGAAGTAGAAGGCGGGTGGCCCCACACATGCCGACGACGGAGGAACGGGCGCGGACGGGTGAGCCTTCGCGTTTCTCGATGCGGGACCACGACCGGCCGGCCGCCGACGGCGATCGGCCCCCACCGGGGCCACCGGCACCCGACGACGAAAGCCGCACGGCTGATGCGGGCGGCAACCGAGAACCGGCCGAAGGCGAAGCCGAGGCCGCGTCCCCGCAAGCCCCGCAGGGCTATGCCCCGGAGAACTTACAGATCAGCGCCCTGCAAGCGATGTGCCGCCACGTCTTCGCGTTCCGCCTGGCGATGATCGCCCTCTCCGCCCCCTCCGCCCTCCTCAACGCCGCCCCCGGCCTCGCCACCCGCCTCGTCAGCACAGCGGTCATCGTCACCTTCATGGGCTCCTACGTCCTGTTCCGGGACTGGGAACGCTTCGGCCCCCTCCTCCTGCGCCACCCCACCCTCCTCGCCCTGGACACCCTCTTCGGCGCCCTCCTGCTCATCGCGGCGGGCACCGACAGCACCCTGGCCTACGTCAGCGTCTGCACCCCCCTGCTGGCCGGCCTCGTCTACGGCTGGCGCGGCGCCGGCGTCTTCGCCTCCCTCCAGTCGCTGATCCTGCTCGTCGTCTACGCCGGCACCAGGGAACTCCACACGGACCTGGCCGAGGGCGCCCTGTTCCCCGGCCTGTGCCTGATCGCGGGCGCGGCCGGCGTCACCCTGCGCAACCTGCTGCTGCGGTTCGGCGAGGCCACCCGCGCCCTGACCGCCGTCCAGGCCCGCCTGGCGGTCACGGAGGCGGTGACCGCCGAGCGCGCCCGCCTCGCCCGGGAGATGCACGACTCGGTGGCGAAGACGCTGCACGGCGTGGCCCTGGCCGCCGACGCCCTGGCCGCCTCGGCGGGCACCGACCGCATGGACCCGGCCCGGGTGCGGCAGCAGGCGGAACTGGTGGCCCGCTCGGCCCGCAGGGGGGCGGCCGAGACCCGCGCACTCCTCACCGATCTGCGCCGCGAGACGGACCCCGCCCACAGCACGGACCTCACCACCGGACTGACGACTCTGACCCGCGACTTCACCGCCCGCACCGGCCTGCCGGCGACCTGCCGCCGAACGGGCGAGCACCCCCTGCCCCCGACCCCTCCCGCCGTGGCCCGCCACCTGCTCACCATCGCCGCCGAGGCCATGGAGAACGCCCACCGCCACGCCTCCCCGACCCGCGTCGCCGTGCACGCGGGCGTCCACGGCGACCTGCTCCGCATCAGCGTCCACGACGACGGCACGGGCCTGCCCCCGGACACCACCCTCGAACAGCTGCGCGAAGCGGGCCACTTCGGCCTGGTCGGCATGGTCGAGCGCGCGACCTCGGTGGGCGCCCGCATCCGCATCGGCCAGGGCTGTCGCCCCCGGGGAACGGAAGTCCGCATCGAACTCCCCCTGGCCGCCCTGTCCACCCCCCACCCCTGACCGCACCACGAGAGGAGGCCCCGGATGCCCGACCCGACCCGGCCCGAACCCTTCCCGCACCCCCCGCCCCCCACCGCCGCCACCCCCCTTCGAGTGATCGTGGCGGACGACAACCCGGTGGTCCGCGCGGGCCTGACGGCCCTGCTCTCCGGCCGCGCGGACATCACCGTGGCGGCCGAGGCCGCAGACGGCCGCGCGGCCTGGGAGGCCGCCCAGCGGCACCGCCCGGACGTCGTCCTCCTCGATGTGCGGATGCCCGGCGTGGACGGCCTCGCGGCGCTGCCGTACCTGGTACAGATAGCCCCGGTCGTGATGCTCACCTACAGCCGCGAGTCGGAGATCGTCCAGGAGGCCCTGCGCCGCGGCGCAGGCGGCTACCTGGTCCACGGGGAGTTCACGGCCGACCAGTTGGTGACGGCGGTACGGGACGTCAAGGAGGGCAGGGCCCACTTCACCCACACGGCGGCAGGCGCACTGCTGGCCCAACTGCGCGAGGACCGCCCCACGACACCACCGGGCGGCCCCCTGCCCGAGTCCCCGAATGATGCAACTGCACACGAGTCCACCCCCGCACCCCCCAACGGGCTAGCCATTTCTGCGGAAACGCTTTCGCAACTGCAATCAGATGTGGGACAGTCTTCGTCAGAGTGGACGGGCCGCCGTCCGGCCGCCGTCGACAGGTCGAGGTACCAACTCAGCACGAGGGAGGCGGAGATCATGGACCTCATCGCGTCCGGCATGACCAACCACCAGATCGCCGCCGCCTGCTTCATCAGCGAGAAGACGGTCAAGAACCACATCAACCGCATCTTCGCCAAGCTGCACAGCACCAGCCGCGCCGAGGCCGCCGCGAAGTGGCTGGGCACGGCTCCCGGCTCCACCCAGGGACGGAGGTGACCGCTGATGCCGACGGTACGGACGAGCCACGGCCGCCGCCTCCTTTGGGCCCGGGAATGGGCCCTGGGACCCTCCGGCGAACACCCCCTCCCGGCATACGTTCCCGGGGGCGCAACCGGCACCGAGACCCGACCCGGAGGGGAACACCATGAGCGACCTGATGCTGAAGACCGCGGTTGCCACCAGGATCCGCGTCAACCACTGGAAGAACACCACGGTCAAAGCCCTCAACCGCCACACCGCCGACAAGGGCCAGACAGCGGTGGAGTACCTGGGCATCATCGCAGTGGTGGTGGCCATCGTGCTGGCCATCACGGGGACGAGTATCGGGTCGACCATTCTCAACAAGATCACAGCGTTGATCGGCAAGGTCGGAAATTGACCCGACGCCGTAAATACGGCGACGCAGGGCAGGCCTTTCCCATCTACATCATGGTGATGGGGGGCCTGCTCTTTCTTGCGCTCGCGTACTTCGCGGTCGGCCAGGCGACGGTGAACCGCGGCGGAGCCCAGACGGCTGCCGACGCGGCGGCACTCGCGGCCGCCCAGTACACCCGGGACCAGCTGGCGGACGAATGGGTGAGGGAGGTGCTCGACCCGGCCAAGTGGGAGGACATCTTCACCGGCAACGGACAGGGGCTTGAGCCTTCGTGCCCGAGAGCCGGCCAACTCGCCGAACAGAACGACGCTCACCTGCTCCGTTGCGACCCCGAAGGCCTCGAGTTCACGGTCGACGTCCAGACGAACAAGAGCATGGGAAAGTCGGTTGTTCCCATCACCGAAAGCAAAAGATCCAAGGCTTCTGCCACTGCTGTCATCAAGCCGCTCTGTACGTTCCCGCCCCTGACCGCGGACGCGGCACCCAAGGTGCTGCCGATCCTCACGTGCAGGAACAGCCGCCAATGGGAGCTGGACCCCAAGAACCTCACGGAATTGCCGAAGCCCCAGGATCTCTTCGACGTCCACTTGGCCGACCGATAAGCGAACGACGAGCGAAGAAGGAAGCAGAGTGATGAGTATTCGGTTCACTGCGAAGATCCGCAGGGGGACGGTCGCGTTCGCTGTCGCGGCTGGTCTGGCTGCTGGTATGGCCGGCTGTGGCGGCGGTGGCGGAGACGACAAGAAGCCGGATACTCAGGCGTCCGCGTCGAAGAGCAGTGGTTCCGAACCGAGCGCCCAGGAGGGACAGTCCGAGACACCTCTGGCCGAGCTCAGGGGGCCGAACGGATTGCTCTTGCAGATCACCTCCGCACAGAGGGACGCCGGCGGGTTTGTCACAGTGAATGGTCAATTCAAGAACGACGGCTCCCAGTCAGCGGTGATTCCCTCGGAGCTGCGTGGCGACGAGACTGAGATCCTCAAGCACGGCACGTCGCTGGGAGGCGCCACCCTGGTGGATTCACAGGGGAAGAAGCGCTACTACGTCCTTCGTGACACGGAGGGGCGGCCACTGACGACCACGGGGCTCACGACGATCGAAGCCGGCCAGACCATCCCCGTCTTCATGCAATTCCCGTCCCCCCCGACAAACGTCACCGACGTGACCCTCCAACTCCCCACCTTCTCCAGCGGCACCATCAAGATCTCCGGGTGAGGCGGCCACCATGACGCGCACCCGACCCCGCCCCCACCCCCGCCTCCCCCTCGCCCTCACCGCCGCCACCACCCTGCTGGCCGCCCACCTCTACGGCGCCACAGCGGCCCACGCGGACGCCGGCCCCGGCGACCCCCCCGGCACCGAGGCATCCGCCGCCGCCCCCGTGAAGGTGGACCCGAACGACCCCGACCTGAAACTGCCCGAGGGCGCCACCCTCGCCGCGCCCAAGGTGCTCGACATCAAGTCGGTGGTCGAGGACCAGGGCGGCGAGGAACGCCGCGAGGACACCAACACGGACGTGACCTTCGCCCTCCAGGCCGAGGTGCTGTTCCCCAAGGACAGCGCGAAACTGAGCGACCAGGCGAAGTCCCGCATCGACGCCATCGCGCAGGAGATCAAGAAGCAGCACGCCTCCCAGGTCCGCGTCTTCGGCTTCACCGACAACCTGGGCAGCCACGAACACGGCGTCGTCCTGTCCAAACAGCGCGCCAACGCGGTCCAGGACGTCCTCTCCCAGGAACTGAACGACCCGAACGTCACCTTCGACGTACGCGGCTACGCCGAGGACTACCCCATCGCGGACAACTCCACCGAGGACGGCCGCAAGAAGAACCGCCGCGTGGAGGTGACCTTCCCCCGCACGGCGAGCTGACCCCCTATCCCACCCCCTCGCCCCCCTCGACCCCCTCGACCCCTTCGACCACCTCGACCCGCACCCCAGCCCGCACCCCCCACCCCGCCATCGCCCCCGCCGCCGCCTCCAGGACGTGGCGGGAGCGGAGGCGGGGACGGCCCAGGCGGCCCGGCTCCATGGTGACCACGGCGAGGACGCGCAGACGGCGGTCGAGGTAGGCGACGTCGATGGGGATACGCATGCGGAAGGTGTGGATGCTGTTCGCGGGGGAGAGGAGCAGCACCCCGTCGACCGCGTCCCGGCCCAGCAGACCCTTCGTGCGGGCACGGTAGGAAGTCGCCAGTTCGAGGGGAACCACAGTCCGAGCGGAGCCCCCCGACCCACCACTACCGTCACCGTCACCACTGCCGTCACCGTGCACGATCAACTTCCCCCGCCCGTCCCGCCAACGCCCCGCCATCCCTCAGCCGCCTCTCCCCGTCCTGACCCCGCATCCCGAAGCCGACCGACCGTATCCACAACGCCGTAGGGCTGACATGGGTCCAGGGGCCCATGCCCCGTACGGCCCGGCCGCACTAGGGTCCCCGCGTGCGCGTACTACTGATCGTCGTCGCCGCCCTGTGGGGCGCGGGAGCAGGGCTGCTGGTGCCCCGGGCCGCGCACCGGCTGTCGGTCGAGCCCGAACGGCCCTGGCGCGGGGAGTGCCCCGCCGGACACCCGATCACGGGATCGCTCGGCGGCTGGATCGGCCGAGCGAGGTGCACCGGCGACCCCCCGAAAGCCGACGGCGACCGCGACGCCCCCACGACCGCCCCCCCTGCCGCCGCCGACGCCCCCACCGCACCAGCGAACCGCACCGCACCAGCGAACCGCACCGCACCAGCGAACCGCACCGCACCAGCGGACCTCACCCCCGCCGCGGACTGCACCGCATA
This sequence comes from Streptomyces similanensis, assembly GCF_039543625.1. NCBI lineage: Bacteria > Bacillati > Actinomycetota > Actinomycetes > Kitasatosporales > Streptomycetaceae > Streptomyces > Streptomyces similanensis. The sequence continues at coordinate 16,812 of NZ_BAABKC010000085.1, forward strand.
CGGCCCCAACACCCCCCGCACCGCCACCGTCACCGCCCTCGTCTGCGCCGCGCTGGCCGCCGCCACCGGACCCCGCCCGGAAGCGGCGGTCTGGCTGCTCGCCGCACCGGCCGGTGTACTGCTGGCCCTCGTGGACCTGCGCGTGCACCGGCTGCCGGACGTGCTGACCCTGCCGCTGGCCGCCGCCACCGCCGTCCTGCTCGGCCTCGCCGCCCCGCTGCCCGCCGCCGGCGGCTCATGGAGCACCGCCCTGCTCGGCGGACTCGCCCTGAGCGCCGCCTACTTCGCGCTCTTCCTCCTCCACCCGTCCGGCATGGGCTTCGGCGACGTGAAACTGGCGTTGGCGCTGGGGGCGGCGCTGGGCTGGTACGGGTGGCCGGCGGTGATCCTGGGCGGCCTCGCCGGACTGCTCTACGGCTCCGTCTACGGATTCGGGCTCGTCGCCCTGCGCCGGGCGGGCCGCAAGTCCGCGATCCCGTTGGGACCGTTCATGCTCGGCGGGACGCTCACCGCCCTCCTGCTGGCAGCCTCCACCCTCCCCTGACCACGACCACGACCACGACCACGACCGCGACTCTCACCACGGCAACCTGCCGCACCCCCACCCACCCCGTAGATAAAAAGAGGCGGACCACCCCACCCCCCTGGGACGATCTCCCCATGCCCGACCACCCACCCGCACCCGGCCCCGCACCCCGCCCCGCGCCACCCACCCCCAGCGCCGCCCCCTCCCCGACCTCCTTCGAAGCCCTCGTCGCCGAGGGGGCCGCAGTGCCCACCGAAGGATGGGACTTCTCGTGGTTCGCGGGACGGGCCACCGAGGCGCGGCCGTCCTGGGGGTACGCCGTGTCGCTGGCGGGGCGGCTGGCCGGTGCGGACGCCGCGCTCGACCTGGACACCGGCGGCGGCGAGGTCCTGGACTTCGCCCTCGGCCGGGCCGCGCGCGCCCCCGCCCTCCTGGCCGCCACCGAACCCTGGGCGCCCAACGTGGCCGAGGCCACCGAACTGCTGCGCCCGCGCGGAGTGGTGGTCGTCGCCGTGCCGCAGGACGCGCCGCTGCCGTTCGCGGACGGCGCGTTCGACCTCGTGAGCAGTCGGCACCCGGTCCGCCCCGACTGGAGCGAGATCGCCCGCGTGCTGCGGCCCGGCGGCGCCTACTTCGCCCAGCACGTCGGGCCGGCCAGCGTCTTCGAACTGGTCGAGTACTTCCTCGGGCCGCAGCCCGAGGAGGTCCGCACCGCCCGGCACCCCGACCGGGAGCGGGCCGCCGCGGAGGCGGCCGGGCTGGAGGTCGTCGGCCTGCGCGCCGAGCGCCTGCGGACGGAGTTCCACGACATCGCCGCCGTCGTGCACTTCCTGCGCAAGGTGGTCTGGATGGTCCCCGGCTTCACGGTCGAGGCGTACAAGCCCGCGCTGCGGGCGCTGCACGAACGGATCGGCGCCGAGGGCCCGTTCGTGGCGCACAGCACCCGCCATCTCGTCGAGGCCCGAAAGCCCCGCTGAGCGCCCCGGCGCACGGGCCGGACGCGCACAGTTTCCACATTGTTACCGCCCGCCCCTCCCGTCACCCGCACGGCTCACGTAAGTTCAGACCAATGGAATTCGCGTGAGCAAAGCTGCGCGAGCGGCATCGCGCAGTGGAGGGGGCTGCGCGACGCCGCACCCCCGGCCGACGAGAGCTTTCCGCCCTCCGGACGGCCCCGGCGGACCGCCGCCGACGTCAAGCGGACGTTCGCTGGAGGCTCGCCCGGACGAGGGACGCGAGGACAAGCCGCCAAACCTCACTCAGATGGCGCAAAGCCTATGGTTCCCGCCCCATCCCACCCACTTTTCCTGTGAATCTGCTGTGATCCGGCCATGATCGGGCATGGAATCACGGCTTCCACGGCCCCTTCGGCGTTGCCGGGCGACTCCGGAGAGTAGTTGTGGCGCGCCGGGGGACGCGGCATCACTTACGAAGGGTTATGGTGGAAACCCCCCCTCGGGCCGGTCCGTCTCCCCCCCACGGACCGGCCCGTTTCTTTTACGAGCCACGGGGGGCCCGCCTGATACAGCCGTACGCTCGTTGGGGGGCCTGGGCGAGCCGGGGGTAGGCTTCGCCCCCGGGGACCGATCCACGGACGAGGCCGCCGCACGGACAGGGACTTGCCCCCGGCCGCGCCTGTCCGACCCACACGGAGGGGCTGACGAACACGTGAACCTGCGCGACAAGCTGCGTGGCCTGCTGGTGGGGCTGTACGCGCGCCGGGTGGAAGGCCACCTGGACCACGCTCAGGTGCCCAAGCACATCGGCGTCATCATGGACGGCAACCGGCGCTGGGCGAAGGCGTCGGGCTCCTCCACCCTGCACGGTCACCGGGCCGGGGCGGACAAGATCGAGGAGTTCCTCGGCTGGTGCTCCGAGACGGACGTCGAGGTCGTCACCCTCTGGCTGCTGTCCACGGACAACTTCGACCGTCCCGCCGACGAGCTGGTTCCGCTGCTCGGCATCATCGAGGACGTCGTGCGCACCCTGGCCGCCGACGGCCGCTGGCGCGTGCACCACGTCGGCACCAGGGACCTGCTGCCCTCGGGCATGCAGGCCGCCCTGAAGGAGGCCGAGACGGCCACCGCCGAGGTCGAGGGAATACTGGTCAACGTCGCCATCGGCTACGGCGGCCGGCAGGAGATCGCCGACGCCGTGCGCTCCATGCTCCACGATGCCCACGACCGGGGCGTGCCGATGGCGGACCTCGCCGAGGCCGTCGACGTCGACATGATCGGCCGGCACCTCTACACCAAGGCCCAGCCCGACCCGGACCTGGTGATCCGCACCAGCGGCGAGCAGCGGCTGTCCGGCTTCATGCTCTGGCAGACCGCGCATTCGGAGTACTACTTCTGCGAGGTCTTCTGGCCGGCCTTCCGCAAGGTCGACTTCCTGCGCGCCCTGCGCGACTACGCGGCCCGCCACCGCCGCTTCGGCGGCTGACCCCACCCCGAGCCCCCTCGCGGCGCCCCACTTCCCGAAGCTGCCCCCCGTACGCCCCGCCCCCCATGGCCCGCAGCCGCCATCTGACGGGAGCGGGCCATGGGGCCCGCAGCCGCCATCCGACGGGAGCGGGCCGTGGTGGTACGTCCAATGCCCGCCGCATACTGCGGTCCCTCCCTACCCCAGCGAACCAGACTCAGGGCCGTACGTCCGTGCGCGGCGGGCTGGACGTACCACCACGGCCCCGACCCACCACGCACCCCCAGGCGCACCGCCCAGCCACTCCCCGCACCCACGGCACCCCACGGCACCCCACCGCACCCCCACCGCCCCCCTCTTCACGCGGAGTTCATCCGCGTGCCGTCGCCCGCACTTGCATGGCGGCGCATCTTGAAGGGAATAAGCCAGACAGGTCGACACCCGAACCACGGGTGTCGGATCTCAGCGGGCGGCTCGGGGCCGTCCGCCCGGGAGGCCCGTTGCACCAGCGCGACCGTGCGGTCACAGCGCGGACGAAGACGCGGCGGGCCGGTCCCCGGCCCGTGCAACGGGGCCGTCGACCGGTCCAGCTCGTCCTCGTCGCTCCCCGACCTCATCCGAGGGGGTACGTCCTTCCGTGGTGACCAGCACAAAGCGCCCCAAGCCAGACCGGCGCACCTACGTTGTCGACACCAGCGTCCTGCTGGCGGACCCGAACGCCCTGACCCGTTTCGACGAGCACGAAGTCGTGCTCCCCGTCGTCGTGGTCACGGAACTGGAGGCCAAGCGGCACCATCCCGAACTCGGCTACTTCGCCCGGCAGGCCCTGCGCCTGCTGGACGACTACCGGGTCCGGCACGGCCGCCTCGACGCCCCCATCCCGATCGGGGACCTCGGCGGAACGATGCGGGTCGAGCTCAACCACTCGGACCCCAGCGTGCTGCCCAGCGGCTACCGCCTGGGGGACAACGACTCCCGCATCCTCGCGGTCGCCCGCAACCTCCAGGCCGAGGGGCACGACGTCACCGTCGTCTCCAAGGACCTGCCGCTGCGGATCAAGGCGTCGTCCGTGGGACTCCTCGCCGAGGAGTACCGCGCCGAACTCGCCATCACCGACTCCTCCGGCTGGACCGGCATGTCCGAGCTCACCCTTCCGGGCGAACAGGTGGACATCCTCTTCGAGGAGGGCCATGTCCACGCCCCGGAGGCGGCCGGACTGCCCGTGCACACGGGCCTGACGATCCAGTCGGAGCGCGGCCGCGCCCTGGGCCGGGTCACGCCCGAGGGCGACGTCCGGCTGGTGCGCGGCGACCGGGAGGCGTTCGGCATCAAGGGCCGCAGCGCCGAGCAGCGGATCGCGCTCGACCTGCTGCTCGACCCGGACGTCGGGATCGTGTCGATGGGCGGCCGGGCCGGCACCGGCAAGTCGGCGCTGGCGCTGTGCGCGGGCCTGGAGGCGGTGCTGGAGCGCCGTCAGCACCAGAAGGTGATGGTGTTCCGGCCGCTGTACGCGGTGGGCGGGCAGGAGCTGGGCTATCTGCCCGGCTCCGAGGCGGAGAAGATGAGCCCGTGGGCGCAGGCCGTCTTCGACACGCTCTCGGCGGTCACCTCCCGCGAGGTCATCGAGGAGGTCACCGCGCGCGGCATGCTGGAGGTGCTGCCGCTCACCCACATCCGGGGCCGCTCGCTGCACGACGCGTTCGTCATCGTGGACGAGGCCCAGTCCCTGGAACGCAACGTCCTGCTGACGGTGCTGTCCCGGATCGGCGCCAACTCGCGGGTCGTGCTGACCCATGACGTGGCGCAGCGGGACAACCTGCGGGTCGGCCGCTACGACGGCGTGGTCGCCGTGGTGGAGAAGCTGAAGGGGCATCCGCTCTTCGCGCACGTCACGCTGAACCGGTCCGAGAGGTCCCAGATCGCCGCGCTTGTGACCGAAATGCTGGAGGACGGTCATATCTGAGCGCATCCGCTCCACTTGGGGCGGATGAGGGAACGTCACGCCGTCCGGCAAAGGCCGAAAGCCTAGCCGGGCGGCGCTGTCGTGTGCGGGTGTTTCACGGAATCCCGTAGGCCAAACGGGATGTGAGCTTTCACACGCAACTCGGAATTGCCACTCCGCGTCGGGTTACGGCAGAGTCTCAGTCCTGTCAGGCCCCGCATGCGACACAGGTGTACCCCCAGCGGTACGGCACCACTCGATTCATCCCAACTCCACAGCGTCGTCGTATGCCGCCCGAGCACCACGCGGCGCTCCTGTCACGGGAGTTGCCCATCGGGCCCGCGCCTCCGTGACCCGAAGTTGGGAGGCCAGTGCCAGGGGGCACGATTGCGTCCGCCAGGGTCACCGAAGCGGGCGATGCTGGAAGGAAACCGTGTGAGCCGGATCTCGGTCCGGGGATTCGCAGTGGCCTCCGCCACCGCGGTCACCGCTGTCGGTAGCGTCGTGGGCGTTGCCTCGGGCAGTGTCGCCCAGAACAACGACGCCGAAGCGGCGCCGGCAGCCGACGCGACGCTTCTGTCGGACATCCCCGTCGGTCAGCAGGCGCAGGTGCAGACCGCATCCCTCGCCCAGCAGGCCGACGCGCAGGCCATCGCCGCCGACGCGAGCGCCAAGAAGGTTGCCGAGGAAGCGGCCCGCAAGGCCGCCGCCGAGACCGCGATCGCCAAGAAGGCCGATGCCGAGAAGGCGGCCAAGGAGGCCAAGGAGCGGGCGGAGCTAAAGGAGGCGGCCAGCCGCAGCGCGGCCCGCGACGCCTCCACTTTCACCGTCCAGAGCTCGTACTCCATCGGCCAGATCCAGGCGATGGCGCGGCAGATGGTGCCGAGCGGCCAGTTCCAGTGCTTCAGCAACATCGTGGACCACGAGTCCAGCTGGAACTACCACGCGGTCAACGCCTCCTCCGGCGCGTACGGCCTCTTCCAGGCGCTCCCGGCCGGCAAGTACTCCTCGGCCGGCGCCGACTGGCAGACCAACCCGGCCACCCAGATCAAGTGGGGCCTCAACTACATGAACGGCCGCTACGGCAGCCCGTGTGAGGCCTGGTCGTTCTGGTCGGTCAACCACTGGTACTGAGCCCGCCCGGCACGTCGCCGGCCCGGTTCGCCCGTGGCGCTCAACTTCGCGCGGCCCCTCCCCGTCCTAGGGGGAGGGGCCTTCGCCATGTAGCGTCTGACGGGACGGCTCCCGGGAGGAGTGGTGGGGACGGACGGGGGAAGAGGACGGATCATGTCGCGAGTGCCACGGTGGATCGGCCGGCTCGGCGCCGGGCTGACCGAAATGGGTGAGCGGTTGGACGAGCGCCGCGCCGAGGTGGAGAAGGAAGAGACCGGTACGGAACCCGAACCGGCCACGGACACCACGGTGCTGCCCGACCATGTGACCGTCGTACCGGCCCGTCCCGATCCGGCGCAGGCCGTGCCCTGGGGGGTGCGGGTGGCCGCCGAGGCCGGCTGGCGGGTGCTGGTGCTGGCCGGCACCGTGTGGGTGCTGATGCGGGTGATCAGCGCCGTGCAGCTGGTCGTCCTCGCCTTCGTCGCCGCGCTGCTCATCACCGCCCTGATGCAGCCGACCGTGGCGCGGCTGCGCCGCTACGGCCTGCCCCGCGGACCGGCCACCGCGCTCACCGCGATCGCCGGCTTCGTCATCATGGGCCTGATCGGGTGGTTCGTGACCTGGCAGGTCATGGAGAACATCGACACGCTCTCCACCCAGATCCAGGACGGCATCGACGAGCTGCGCAAGTGGCTGCTGAACAGCCCCTTCCACGTCACCGACAAGCAGATCAACCAGATCGCCAAGAGCCTGCGCGAGGCCATCGGCGCCAACACCGACCAGATAACGTCCGCCGGCCTCGAAGGCGTGACGGTGGTGGTGGAGGCGCTGACCGGGATCCTGCTGACGATGTTCTCGACGCTGTTCCTCCTCTACGACGGCCGGCGCATCTGGGAGTGGACGCTGAAGCTGGTGCCCGCCGCGGCCCGCCCGGGCGTGGCCGGCGCCGGTCCGCGCGCCTGGCGCACGCTGACGGCGTACGTGCGGGGCACGGTGATCGTGGCGCTCATCGACGCCATCTTCATCGGCCTCGGCATCTACTTCCTGAACGTGCCGATGGCGGTCCCGCTGGCCGTGTTCATCTTCCTGTTCGCGTTCATCCCGCTGGTGGGCGCGGTCGTGTCGGGCGCGCTCGCGGTGGTGGTCGCGCTGGTCACCCAGGGCGTGTTCACGGCGGTGATGGTGCTCGTGGTGGTGCTGGCGGTGCAGCAGATCGAAGGGCATGTGCTCCAGCCCTTCATCCTGGGGCGCGCGGTGCGCGTCCACCCGCTGGCGGTGGTCCTGTCCGTCGCGGCCGGCGGCATGATCGCCGGCATCGGCGGCGCGGTGGTGGCGGTGCCGCTGGTGGCGGTGACCAACACGGTGGTGGGCTATCTGCGCAAGTACTCCCACGAGCAGGCGCTGCGCCAGTCGCCGCGGCCGCACGGCGCCACCGCCTCGGCCGACGTAGCCCTGCCGGCGGCGACCGAGGGACGGCAGCCACCGCCCGCGGAAGACGCCGGGGAACGCACGGAGCCCCGCCCACCGGAGGGGTGAGCGGGGCCCGTGAAGGGGCGGGGCCGGCCGGTTACTCGGCCAGCACCGCCTCCGCGTCCAGGGTGACGCCGACGGCCTGGATCACCGAGGCGATCTTGAACGCCTCCTGGATGACGTCACGCTCCAGGCCCGCCTTGCGCAGGACCTGCTCGTGCGAGTCCAGGCACATGCCGCAGCCGTTGATGGCCGAGACCGCGAAGGACCACAGCTCGAAGTCGACCTTGTCGACGCCCGGGTTGCCGATGACGTTCATCCGCAGACCGGCGCGCAGGGTGCCGTACTCGTGGTCCGACAGCAGGTGCCGGGTGCGGTAGAAGACGTTGTTCATCGCCATGACGGCCGCCGCGGACTTCGCCGCGGTGTACGCCTCGGGCGACAGGTTCGCCTTCGCCTCCGGCTCCAGCTCACGCAGGACGATCGGCGAACGCGAGGCGATCGCCGTCGCCAGCACCGTGCCCCACAGCTGCTGCGCGGGCAGGTCGCTGTTGCCGATGACCGAGCCCAGGTTGAGCTTGAGGTCCTTGGCGTAGTCCGGGACGGCGGACTTCAGGGAGTCGAGGGACATGCCTCACTCACCAGCCAGCAGCGCGACCGGGTCCAGGGTCTCGTCGCCCTTGCTCCAGTTGCACGGGCACAGCTCGTCGGTCTGCAGGGCGTCCAGGACCCGCAGGACCTCCTTAGGGTTCCGGCCGACGGAGCCCGCGGTGACCATCGTGAACTGGATCTCGTGGTTGGGGTCCACGACGAACACGGCGCGCTGCGCGAAGCCGTCCTCGCCCTCGATGCCCAGCGCGCGCATCAGCTCGTGCTTGGAGTCGGCCATCATCGGGAACGGCAGGTCGGTCAGGTCCGGGTGGTCCTTGCGCCAGGCGTGGTGCACGAACTCGGAGTCGCCGGAGAAGCCGAGGATCTGGGCGTCGCGGTCGGCGAACTCCTCGTTCAGCTTGCCGAACGCGGCGATCTCGGTCGGGCAGACGAAGGTGAAGTCCTTGGGCCAGGCGAAGACCACCAGCCACTTGCCCTCGTAGGACTTGTGGTGGATCTGCTCGAACTCCTTGCCCTTCTCCAGCGAGACGCAGGCGGACAGTTCGAACTCGGGGAACTTGTCACCGACAGTGAGCACACGCTCTCCTTGCAGCGAAGAAACACCGGTTTCGCCCGTGTTTCCCATGGGTTGGACCATCCTGATGTTGGCACAGGGTGCATTGATTACGGAAATAGCTACACTCGGTCGTGTTGATCGGAGGTAGTTATCAGTGAGCGTCGGTAACACCGGCAGACGGAAGCATCTGCCCAGTTTGTCCCAGCTGCGCGCGTTCGCCGCCGTGGCCGAGCACCTGCACTTCCGGGACGCCGCCGCCGACATCGGCATGAGCCAGCCGGCCCTGTCCAGCGCCGTGTCCACCCTGGAGGAGACACTCGGTGTCACCCTGGTGGAGCGTACGACGCGCAAGGTGCTGCTCTCGCCCGCGGGGGAGCGGCTGGCGGTGCGGGCCAGGGCGGTGCTGGAGGAGGTCGGCGCGCTGCTGGAGGAGGCCGAGGCGGTCCGGGCGCCCTTCACCGGCGTCCTGCGCCTGGGCGTCATCCCGACCGTCGCCCCCTATCTGCTGCCCACCGTCCTGCGCCTGGTCCACGGCCGCTACCCGGACCTCGACCTCCAGGTGCACGAGGAGCAGACCGCGAGCCTGCTGGACGGACTGGCCGGCGGCCGGCTGGACCTGCTGCTCCTTGCGGTGCCGCTCGGGATGCCCGGGGTGGCGGAACTGCCCCTGTTCGACGAGGACTTCGTCCTGGTCACCCCGCTGGACCACGGCCTCGGCGGCCGCGAGGGCATACCGCGCGAGGCCCTGAGGGAACTGAACCTGCTGCTGCTAGACGAGGGCCACTGCCTGCGCGACCAGGCCCTGGACATCTGCCGTGAGGCCGGCCGGGAGAACGCCCCGGTCACCACCACCGCGGCCGGCCTGTCCACCCTGGTCCAGCTCGTCGCCGGGGGCCTCGGCTGCACGCTGCTGCCGCGCACCGCCCTGAAGGTCGAGATCTCCCGCAGCAGCCAGCTGCTGACCGGCTCCTTCGCCGAACCGGCCCCCTCCCGCCGGATCGCCCTCGCCATGCGCGGCAGCACGGCCCGCGCCGCCGAGTACCGCGAACTGGCCGCCGCCCTGCGCACCAGCCTGCGGGCCCTGCCGGTACGCGTCCTGGACCCGGCGGCCTGAGAACGGCCCGGAGCCGTACACCCCGCGAGCCCGTACGCCACGCGTGAAGGCTCCCTCCCCGGCGGGGAGGGAGCCTTCACTGCTGCCCGGGGGCAGGCCGGCTACTCCGTGCGCAGCCCCTCCGGCCGCATCAGCCGCAGCAGCGGCGGCAGGCTCAGCAAGGTCACCACCAGGACGATCCCCGCGCCGATGCCGGTCATCGTCAGCACGCTCGACCAGTCCACGGACACGGTCGTGGCGGTCATCTTCAGCAGCACCGTGCCCAGCGTCAGACCCACGGCCGAGGCCAGCAGCAGGCCGAGCGCGACCGGTACGGCCGTCTGCCACAGCACCGACAGGCTCAGCGTGCGCCGCCGGGTGCCGAAGGCGACCAGCGCCGACAGCAGCTTGCGGCGTTCGCGCAGCTGCTCCAGCTGCGACACCAGCAGGCTCGCCCCGATCAGCGCCAGCACACAGGTCGCGCCGACCAGCAGCCCGGTGCGGATGGAGGCGAACTTCTTGGACTCCTCGTTGCGCGTCCAGACCATCACGTTGGCGAACGGGTCCACGGCGGCGGCCGCGTTGCGCACGTACTCGCGCACGTCGGGCACGGCGTCGTCGAGCGAGACGTAGGCCTGCGCCACGGGCTGTCCGGCGGCGGCCGGCACCGCGCCCCGGGTGAGCAGGAAGCCGTCGTGCTCCATGCCGCTCGGGTCGGTGCCGGGGGCGACCTTCCTGATCCCTTGCGGCACCGTCCAGCGCGCCTCGCGGCCGGCGTCCATGCCCTGGTCGGTGTCCAGGTAGAGCTTCTTGCCGGGCTTGGCCAGGACGGGGGTGTCGGTGTCGTAGTCGGCGGCCGCGACGACGAAGGCGTCGCCGTCGCGGCACGAGGGCAGGGCCGCCACCTCGCGCAGCGCCGCGCAGTCGCCGATGGTCACCGGCGAGTTGCGGTTCTGGCCGCCGGCCGACTTGACGCTGGCGTCGGAGAGGTTGCCGCCGGCCAGCGCGACGACCTTGCGCACGCCCCGGACCGAACGGAACTTCGCCACCGCCTCGTCGGCGTCCACCCCGCGCGAGAGCTGGACCTCGATCTGGGCCCGGTTCACGTCGTTCCTGGACGCCTTGGTGTAGTCGCCCTCCACGCCCGCGAAGAGCATCTGCAGGGCGATCGCGCCGGCCACCGCGACCGCGATGCCGTTCACCATGCGGGCCGCCGTGCCGCTGCTCAACTGAAGCCGCCGTACCGCGAGTTGCCAGGACACGGAGCCGTTTCCGAGTCGGGCGACGACCGCCTCCACGATCCACGGCAGCAGCGCCGTCACCCCGACCAGCAGCGCGATCACACCGCCGGCGACCAGGTACTGGTTGAAGTCGCCCTCCGTGCGGCCCTTGCCGATCATCGGGTAGAGCATCGCCAGGCCGATCACCGGCAGCAGCAGCCGCCACCACAGCCGGCGCCGGGCCGGCCGGGCCGTGCGGACCACGCCGAGCGGTTCGATGACCACCCCGCGCAGCGCGAGCAGGGTGACCAGCACCGCGGCCGCCGGGACGGCCACGGCGACCAGCACCGCGAGGGCGGGCGCCGGGTTGAGGTAGCTCGGGAACACGCTGACGTCGAGGACCTCCAGCGAACCGGCCAGCTGACGGCCGAGCAGGAAGAACACCGTGCCGAAGACCAGCCCGAGCAGCGAGCCCGCCAGCGCCTCGCCCGCCGCGATCCGGCGGGTCATCCGGCTGTCCGAGCCGACCAGCCGCAGCGCGGCCAGCCGGCGGTCGCGCTGCTCGCCGCCGAAACGCACCGCCGCGGTGATGAACACCGCCACCGGCATCAGCAGCACCACGAAGACCACCAGCACCAGCAGGATCAGCACCGGGTCCGATTTGGCCGGCACCGGGTTGGGAGTGCCGTACTCGCTGATCCGCGCCGTCTGCCAGCCGTTGATGTGCGGGGCCAGGCCGGTCGCGCCGGCGTAGTAGGCCAGTTCCTGCGAGCCGATCAGTCCGCTCTCGGCGATGGTCCCGGTCACCCGGTACGGCAGCCGCTCGCGCAGCAGCCGGCCGTCGCCGGAGTCGAGCAGCTTCTTCAGTGCGGGGGAGACCACCATGTCGCCCGGCGTCGGGTACTTCGCGAGCCCCGGCGCGATCGGCGCGCGCGGTCCCTCGGGCTCCACCAGCCGCCCGCGGATGTCCTTGTTCCCGTAGGTGGTGTCGACGTCGGCGATGACGAGGGTGTCGTCGGCCTTCGGCTTGACCTTCTGGCTGTAGGTGTAGTCGGAGCGGGCCTCGCCGCGGTCGTGGCGCACGTTCAGCGCGCTCGGTATCGCGGTGGTCAGCAGCAGCAGCGCCACGCCGAGCCCGACGCCGACCGCCGTCAGCAGCACCCGGGTCCACCCCTCGCGCCCGCCGGTGAACGCGAACTTCGCGCCCAGCCGCAGGTCGGCGGCCCATTGGCGGAGGTTCATACGAGCCGCTCCATGTCCCGGGACCTGCCGTCGCGCACGACGATCTCGCGGTCGGAGTAGGCGGCGACCCGCGCCTCGTGGGTGACCAGGACGACGGCGGCGTTGGCGGACCGGGCGGCCTCGGTGAACAGTTCCATCACGCGCTCGCCGTTGAGCGAGTCGAGCGCGCCGGTCGGCTCGTCGGCGAACAGCACCCGGGGCCCGGAGACCAGCGACCGGGCGACGGCCACCCGCTGGCCCTGGCCGCCGGAGACCTCGCCCGGCCGCTTCTTCGCCAGGTCGTCGACCTCCAGCCGGGCCATCCAGGAGAGCGCGGCCCGCTCGGCCTCCTTGCGGGAGGTGCCGTTCAGGCGCAGCGGCAGGGCCACGTTCTCCACGCAGGTGAGTTCGGGCACCAGCTGGCCGAACTGGAAAACGAAGCCGAACTCCGAGCGGCGCAGGGCGCTGCGCTGGGCGTCGGACATGGCGGACAGCTCGCGGCCGTCGTAGGTGATCGAGCCGGAGTCCGGGGTGACGATCCCGGCCAGGCAGTGCAGCAGGGTGGACTTGCCGGAGCCGGAGGGGCCCATCACGGCGACCACCTCGCCGGGGTGGATGGAGAACTCGGCGCCGTCCAGCGCGGTGGTCGGGCCGTAGGCCTTGCGCAGGTTCTCGGCGGTCAGCAGGGAGCCGGGGGGAGGGGTCATCGGGTCACCGCCGCCCGGAGCTTGTCGAGGCGCGCGGCGGTCAGTTCCAGCCACCTGAGGTCGGCCTCCAGGTGGAACAGGGCGTGGTCGCAGACGAGCTGGTCGGCGAGGTCGCCGTTGCGCTTGCGGTCGGTCAGGATCCGCATGCTGCGCAGGTGCTCGGAGCGCTGCGTGTCGAGGATGTCGGCGGCGTCGCGGTGGGTGAGCAGCGCGAGGACGACCTTGGTGTAGAGGGTCGACTGGAGGTAGGGCTCGGGCTTCTCCGGCGTGGCCAGCCAGCGTTCGACGTCGGTGACGCCGGCGTCGGTGATGGCGTAGCGCTTGCGCTCGGGGCCGCCGCCGGCCTCGATGCCGTCGACTTCGACGAGGCCGTTCTTCAGCAGCCGGGACATCGTCGAGTAGACCTGGCCGTAATGCAGCGGCCGGTCGTGACCGAACTTCTCGTCGAAGGCCCGCTTCAGGTCGTAACCGTGACGCGGTCCGGACTCCAGGAGCCCCAGGAGGGTGTGACCGATGGACATGGAGAGCACTCTACACACCGTGTATACGTGCCGTGTATACGCCGAGTGTGTAGCCGATGGCGAGGGGTGTTCCCGCGCAGGTGAGCGCCGTTTGTCACGGTTCCGCTACGGCGGTGGCCGGGGCCGGACCGGACCGGGCGGGGCGCGGGGTCGGCGGAGGCGGGGTTACGGGGAGGGCGGGGGCGGGGTCAGGGGCCCGGCGGAGGCGGGGTGCGGGGCGGGCGGCCGCGGCGCGGGAGGGGGCCGGTCTCACCGGGCAGCCGGCCGGCCTCGGCCAGGGCGCGGCGCAGCAGGTACTCGATCTGGGCGTTGGCCGAGCGCAGCTCGTCCGACGCCCAGCGCGCCAGCGCGTCGTAGACGGACGGGTCCAGCCGCAGCAGCACCTGCTTGCGCTGCTGCGGCCGGCGCCGGGCGGGCGTGCCCTCCTCGGGTGCGGTCACTGGTAGAGCGTCCCGGTGTTGAGGACCGGCTGCGGCGCCCGGTCCCCGCACAGCACCACCATCAGGTTCGACACCATCGCCGCCTTCCGTTCGTCGTCGAGCTCCACGATGTCCCGCTCGGCGATCCGGGCGAGCGCCGCCTCCACCATGCCGACGGCGCCGTCCACGATCTCGCGCCGGGCGGCGACCACCGCGCCCGCCTGCTGCCGCTGGAGCATCGCCGAGGCGATCTCGGGGGCGTAGGCGAGGTGGGTGAAGCGCGACTCGATGATCTGCACCCCGGCCGCCTCCACGCGCGCGTGCAGTTCGAGGGCGAGCTTCTCGGTGATCTCCTCGGCGTTGCCGCGCAGCGACAGACCGGCCTCGTCGTGGGCGTCGTAGGGGTACTCGATGGCGATGTGCCGCACGGCCGCCTCGGTCTGGGTGGAGACGAACTCCAGGTAGTTGTCCACCTCGAAGGACGCCTGCGCGGTGTCCCGCACCTTCCACACCACGACCGCGGCCAGCTCGATCGGGTTGCCGTAGGCGTCGTTCACCTTCAGGACGGCGGTCTCGTGGTTGCGCACCCGGGTGGAGATCTTCTCGCGGGAGGTCAGCGGGTTGACCCAGCGCAGGCCGTCCTCGCGGATCGTGCCCCGGTAGCGGCCGAACAGCTGGACGACCCGCGCCTCGCCGGGCGCGACCATGTTGAGTCCGCACATGGCGAGCAGCGCGGCGATGCCGACCGCGATGCCGACGACGATCAGCGCGACCTTGGGGCCGACGGTGGTGACCGCCGCGCCGGCCACCACCAGGACCACCGCGATCACCAGGCCGAGCAGTCCGAGCAGCAGCGCGAGGCCGCCCTTGATGCTGTGCGCCGCGAACTCGCGCACCTGCGGGGCGGGCATGTCGGGCAGGTCGGCGGCTCCGGTGCCGCCAGTGCCGCCAGTGCCGCCGGGTGCGGCGGCGGGGCCGGGTGTGCCGGTGGTGGGCGCAGGGTCCTGTGCGGACATGGGAATCCCCCGTTCTCGTACGTTCTGCCACGGTCCGCGACGGCGGTCGCCCGGGGCGGCCGCCGTGCGTCGCTCTATCTAAGTGATATCACTTTACCGCTCCATGGCAACCCCCGACCCCTCTGGAGCGTCGGTTCCGTTGGGGCGGGTGCTCATTGTCACGTCCGAAAAAGGGCGGATCGCGGGGCCTTTGTCATAGAGAGCGGTGTTAGCTTTCTGAGCTGACCTGCACGTACGTGAGTGACAGCTGAGACGGAAGCGGAGCGGACGGACGCATGGGACGAGCCGAAGAGAGACGAGCGCGGCAGCGCGGTGGCCGCCGTGCAGCGCCCAGGAGCTCGTCCGCCACGCCGATGGCCGGCGGCGACGGGCCGGCGGCCGGGAGCCCGGCCACCGGGGGCCGCGCGGCGGCGCGCCGGGCGGCGACGCGCTCCGGCCGGGCGGGCAAGGCCAGGAAGAGCGGCATACGCGCGCTGTTCACCTGGAAGAAGATCCTCGGCACGTTCCTCGGCGTGTGCCTGCTCGGCATCGGCGCCTTCGTCGTGCTCTACATGATGGTGGACATACCCGAGGGCAACGCCGACGCCCAGCGCCAGAGCAACGTCTACAAGTACAGCGACGGCTCGATCCTGGCCCGCGACGGCGAGGTCAACCGGGAGAGCGTGTCCCTGGACAAGGTGCCCGTCGCCGTCCAGCACTGCTTCGTCGCCGCCGAGAACAAGACCTTCTACCACGACTCCGGCGTGGACCTGAGGGGAACGGCCCGCGGCCTGCTCAACACGGTGTCCGGCAAGGGCACCCAGGGCGGCTCGACGATCACCCAGCAGTACGTCAAGAACTTCTACCTCAACCAGGACCAGACCGTCACGCGCAAGCTGAAGGAACTGGTCATCTCGCTGAAGGTGGACCAGAAGAAGTCCAAGGACGAGATCCTCGCCGGCTACATCAACACCAGCTACTACGGCCGCGGCGCCTACGGCATCCAGGCCGCCGCGCAGGCCTACTACCGCGTCGACGCGCAGAAGCTGACGGTCCAGCAGGGCGCGTACCTCGCCGCCCTGATGCAGGCGCCCAGCACCTACGACTGGGCGGCCGCCAGTGACAACGGCAAGCGGCTGGCCAAGGCCCGCTGGAACTACGTGCTGGACAAGATGGTCGAACAGCACTGGCTGGACGCCGGCCGGCGGCGCACCATGACGTTCCCGGTCCCCAAGGACCCCCGGCCCACCCCCGGGCAGGAGGGCCAGAAGGGCTACCTGATCGCGCTGGCCAACAGCCAGCTCGAACAGAAGCTGATGAAGGACCAGGGCCTCACCCAGTCCGAGGCGGAGCGCGCGGTCGAGGACCAGGGCTGGACCATCACCCTGAACATCGACAAGAAGCGGCAGGCCGCGCTGGAGGGCGCGGTCAAGGGCCAGCTGACGAGCAAGCTGGAGCCCAAGCGGCGCAAGGTCGACGGCGACGTCCAGGCCGGCGCAGTCTCCGTCGACCCCAAGACGGGGAAGATCGTCGCCCTGTACGGCGGCCAGGACTACTTCAAGCACTACTACGACAACGCCACCCGGCGGGACTACCAGCCCGCCTCCACCTTCAAGCCGGTGATCCTCGCCGCGGCCCTGGACGGCGAGGCCGAGACCCAGGACGGCCAGCCGATCACCGCGACCACCGTCTACGACGGCACCAGCGGCCGGCAGGCCGTCGACCACGGCGCCAAGGTCGGCTTCGGCCCGCCCAACGAGGATGACCAGAACTACGGCCGGATCACCGTCCAGACGGCGATGAACCAGTCCGTGAACTCCGTCTTCGCCCAGATGGGCATCGACGTCGGCATGACCAAGGTGATGAGCGTCGCCGACAAGCTCGGCATGGACACCAAGGGCATGCAGGCGGTCCCCGCGCAGACCCTGGGCTCCATGGGCGCCAGCCCGCTGGAGATGGCCGGCATCTACGCCACCCTCGACAACCACGGCAAGAAGGTCACCCCGACCATCGTCGAGAAGGCCGAACAGCAGAGCCGGGGCACGGTCAGGATGGACGACGCGATCGGCGACCAGGTCGTCACCCGGCAGGCCGCCGACACGGTCACCTCGGTGCTGACCGGCGTGGTCGACGACGGCACGGCCAAGAAGTCGGTGGCCGACAACCCGCTGCGCGACGGCCAGCAGGTCGCGGGCAAGACGGGCACCTCCGACTGCAACCGCTCGGCCTGGTTCACCGGCTACACGCCCCAGCTCGTCACCTCGGTCGGCCTGTTCGGCGAGGCGGGCGCCTCCGGCGGCAAGGGCTGCGAGGGCGGCACGGTCAAGAAGGGCGACCATGTGCCGCTGACCGGCGCGATGGGCGGCGGCCGCGTCAACGGCGGCGGCCCGCCGGCCGCGATCTGGGCCGCGTACACCTTCGGCGTGATGGACGGCACCAGCAAGTTCGACCTGGACACCACGCAGGGCGCGGCCGTCCAGCCGTCCACCAGCCCGTCCAACAGCCCGTCGCCGAGCCACTCGGCGTCCGAGTCGCCGAGCAGCCCGCCGCCCTCGCCGTCGAAGTCGCCGAGCGAGTCGCCGTCGAGCCGTCCGCCGAGCAGCCCGCCGGCCAGCCAGAGCTCGTCCCAGGCGCCGCCCACCCAGTCGTCGTCGGCCCCGCCGCCCGACCCGTCGAACAGCCCCGGCGCCGCCGGCGGCGGCGATGGCGGCGGCGGCGACCCGTTCGACCCGGGCGGCGACGGACCGCAGCTCACCGACCGGGAGCACACCACCCGGTGACCGGCGCGCCCCCTCCCGGCAGGGCGGGGGCGCGGCCTCGGGATGCGGCGAGGGGCACACACCGTACGGTGTGTGCCCCTCGCCGCATCCCATGGGCCGGCGTGCGCCGCCGGGTCAGCCCCGGTGCAGCTCGAACCAGACCACCTTGCCCGTGCTCAGCCGGGTCGCGCCCCAGCGCCGGGCCAGCCGGTTCACCAGGTACAGGCCGCGGCCGCCCTCGTCGGTGGCGCGGGCCTGCCGCAGCCGCGGCAGCTGCGGCACGTCGTCGCCGACCTCGCAGCGCAGCACGTCCGTGCGCAGCAGCCGCAGCGTCACCGGCCGGGAGGCGTAGCGCACCGCGTTGGTGACGACCTCGCTGACCAGCAGCTCGACGGAGTCCGTCAGCTCCTCCAGACCCCAGCGCGCCAGCGCGCGCCGGGCCAGCCGGCGGGCCTGGCCGGGCGCGGTCTCCTCCGGGTCCAGGACCCAGTACGCCACGTCGCTCGGCGCGATCCCGTCGAAGCGGGCCGCCAGCAGCGCGATGTCGTCGTCCCGGTCGCCCGGCCCGAGCATGTCCAGGACCTCGTCGCACAGCGCCTCCAGCGGCGGCGGATGGTCCGGCCCGGTCAGCCGCGCGGTCGCGGCCAGCTTCTCGCGCAGCTGCTCGATGCCGGTCCACACGTCGCGCAGCCGCGACTCGACCAGGCCGTCGGTGTAGAGCAGCAGCGTGCCGCCGGCCGGCGCTTCCAGCTCCACCGCCTCGAAGTCCACCCCGCCGACGCCGATCGGCGCGCCCGGCGGCACCTTCAGCACCTCGGCCCGGCCGCCCAGGTGCAGCAGCACCGGCGGCGGATGCCCGGCGTTGGCGATGGTGATGCGGTGCGAGACCGGGTCGTAGACGGCGTACAGACAGGTCGCCATGCGGTCGGTGCCCAGGCGCTGCGCCTGCTCGTCCAGGTGGTGCAGCACCTCCTGCGGCGGCAGGTCGAGACCGGCCAGGGTCTGCGCGGTGGTGCGCAGCTGGCCCATGATCGCCGCCGAGGTCATGGAGTGGCCCATCACGTCGCCGACGACCAGGGCGACCCGGCTGCCGGGCAGCGGGATCGCGTCGTACCAGTCGCCGCCCACCCGCGCGGTCTGCGCGGCCGGCAGATAGCGGGAGGCCAGCCGCACCCCGGTGGGGCGGGGCAGGGTCTCGGGCAGCATGGTGCGCTGGAGCTCGTCGGCGATGTACGCCTCCCGGCCGTACAGCATCGCCTTGTCGATGCCGAGCGCGCTGTGCGTGGCGAGCTGGGCGGCGACCAGGAGGTCGTCGGTCTCGAACGCCGGCCGCTCGGGGCGGCGCAGGAACAGCGCGGCGCCGATCACCCGGCGCCTGCCGCGCAGCGGGGCGAGGACGGCGCGCTGCCCGCCGGGCACCGCCAGCTCGGAGTCCTCGCCGAGCAGCTCGGTCAGCGCGGCGCGCGCGGAGGGCACGTCGGTGAAGACCGGCCGGACGCCGCGCAGCACCTCGCCGAGCGCGCTGCCGGGCCGCACCTCGCACAGCTCGTTGGTGACGTTGGACAGCTCGGCCGGCTGCTCGGGCGCCGGGACCGGCATGAACCCGATCTCGGTGTCCCGCTCGGTCGGTATCCGGTCGGTGCGGCGCAGCCGCAGCACCAGCGGGCCCACCGGCCGCTCGTCGCCCACCGGCAGCGGCTCGCGCAGGTACACGAGGATGGCGTCGGAGAACGTCGGCACGGTCGCCCGGCACAGCCCCATGACGATCTCGTCGAGGTCCATGCCGCGCGCGATGCGCCGGGTCGCCGCGCCCACGAACCGCAGCCGGTCCCCGTCGCGCCGCATCGGCAGCGGACGGCCGGTCGGCGCCGCCTGCCCGGTACGCCGCTCCTGGCCGCCGGGGCCGCGCCGCTCGGCGGCCTCGGCCGCGCCCGTCGGACCGAGCGGACCGGAACCCTGGGCGGCGCCCGCGCGGCCGGCGGCCCGGTCGCCCGGTTCGGGCTGGGCC